>JAJPZC010000128.1:5263-46612 GCA_021204585.1 Clostridia bacterium | reverse complement strand
ATCCATAATCCTACAAGATACGCCGTACTCAGCCGTGACTTGACAATTATTCTCTCACCCTTGCTGAGACTTCCCTCGATTACATTACTCATACATATTCTCCTTTTCCCTGCCCGTACTATACTATGGCCGAGGGCAAAATTAAGCATAAAGCACCCCCCCCCCGCGTCCAGTGCTTTATTGAACATATTTGACTATTTTGTATTGCAATTTGTCCACAGGAGCCTAATTTGTATGCATTTATGCATTCTCCTGACTCGTTTTGCACCTTCTTGACGGCACCGGCTTGCCGGGTGCTGCGGCCTTATATGGACTCTCCTGCAGGGTGTGAATGTTGCGCCGCAAAGGGCGCATGATGCGTTCGGAAAAGCAAATTTTGCCGCACGGGGGGTCTCGTTTGTTTTACAACGCCGGATACAGGAATTATAATGTGTGAGCGTTGAGAAAGACATGCGCGCTTGGAGATAATGCCGTATGAGCATGGGTCAGCTGTATTTGAAAGTCCTTATAATCATGGTGGCGCTGTTCGTCTTCATGATACCGGGCTTTGTGCTGAAGAGGATGGGCAAGATCGGCGAAGGGGGCACCCTCACCCTGTCCAACCTCCTTCTGTACGTCTGCCAGCCCATGCTTGCCATCAAGTCCTTCTGCGTCTTCTCGGATGAGGACTGGGCGGCGATACAGGAGATGTCCAAGCTCTACATACTGAAGAACTTCGCTATAACTGCGGCCATAGCGGCCATAGGCTACGTGGTGATGTTCGCCATATGCAAGCTGGTCTTCATCAGGTGGAAGAACAAGAGCGAAGCGGACGTGTACTCCTTCATAGCCATCTTCTCCAACTGCGGCTTCTTAGGGCTCCCCTTCATACAGGCCTTCACGGACAACGACCCGATGGCCGTGATGTACCTCATGGTCGTGAACATCGTCTTCCTCATCTTCTGCTGGACTTTGGGCGTATATCTTATAACGGGCAACGTCCATTACATACGCCCCAGGAAGGTCCTTCTGAACCCCGCCATCATATTCAGCGTCATAGGCCTCATCCTCTTCTTCGTGCCGAAGATCAACTTCTTTATGATAGAGAGCGTCGAATACCTCCAGATCATCCCGGAGGACCTCTCCGCCATGACAGCCCCGCTCTCCATGATAATAGTAGGCATACGCCTTGCGGACATCCACGTGAAGAACCTCTTCAACAGGGGCGGCATATACCTCGCCGGCTTCCTGCGGCTGATTATCGCCCCTGCAATAACGCTGTGCATAGGTTTGTGCTTCAGAGGCCTGCTGGACTACACCTCGGCATATGCAGAGGAGTACGTCTTCCTGGCGCCCGTAATCTCAATGGCCATGTCCCCTGCGGCATCCGTTGTGGCCATGGCAGAGACGTTCGGAGGAGACAGAGAGACCGCCACCACCGCCTTCGTGTCCAATACCTTGATTTCCATTGTCTTCATACCTCTTGCGATATCTGTGGCCATGATTATATGACGCCCACCGGCAGACACCATCCAGCTTACAGGCACCGCTCCGGCGGCGCTTTTTTGTATGCGCAATGGGTTAGGGACAGGAGAAGTTTTAATCATTTATGCAAAATGGCTTTTGTGGAGAGAGGCCGGACTGAGGGTAAAATGGCTGTATATATTTGGTTTTTAAATAGTACAAACGAATGTTTGTATATAAATTTGGAAAGCTGCATAATTTTTAGACGCCGGGAGGCCTGTGAGAGCGAAAAAAAGCCGGAGAGGCGGCCCGGAGCCGCCTTCCGGGGTGGATGGGGTTAGATGAGGATAAAAGGCCGGGCTTTAAGGGTCCGGCCTTTTATGCGTTTCTATATGAGACATAGTATCGTGCGTGATCTTTGGGATGGTCCGCCAGATGAGCAGGCGGAACGTGCTGCGGTTACTCTGTGCGGAGGGCCACAACGGGGTCCTTCTTCGCCGCTGCGGAGGCAGGGATGAGGCCTGAGATGAGCGTGAGGATGAAGGACACGCAGATCATGATGAGCGCTTCCCACCAAGGCAGTGCGCACAGGGTATAGATACCGAAGTTGAGGCCTACGGCGAGGTTTACGATGGCCGAGACGATGTAGGTTAAGACTATGCCCACTATGCCGGCGGCCAGTCCTATTATGAAGGTCTCGGCATTGAACAGGGACTTGATGTCCCGCTTGCGCGCGCCGATTGCGCGCAGGATGCCAATCTCCTTGACACGCTCCACGACGGACACATATGTGATGACGCCTACCATTACCGTGGACACCACAAGCGACAAAGCGGTGAAGCATATGAGCGCTATGGTAATCATGTTGATCATGGTGTCAACGAGGGATATTATAAGGCCTACGCTGTCCGTATAGGTTATCTCATCCCCTTCGGTGAGGTATGCCGTGTGCACCACTCCCTCGTTGTCCGTCCAGGTAAATGGCGTGCCGGCGGTTTCCCCGCCTGCGGTTACGTCACCGCCTGTACCGTTTTCTGAAGTGCCGCCTCCCGTATTTTCTTCCGCTTCATTGCCGCCTGTATCCGCGATGCTGTCCGCAAGGCTCAGGTGCGCAAGGCTTGCCGTGGCTTTGCCGGTATCTATAGGGGTTACGCATGCGGAGTTCCATGCATCCAGCCAGTCCGTGACGAGATCCTTGTTGTCAAAGTCCACGGGGTATATGTAAAGGGATGTGGGCAGCGATGTCCCTGCAAGCATTCCGGCCGTAACCTGCATCATTGTGCTTGTGTCCATTGAACCGGACATCATTGACATGAGGTTCATGCTGGCAAGAAGGGTGCTCATGCCTGCTTCCGTGGATATCTCTTCCGTTACTCCGTCATCCCCTGTGTAAGGGTACGTGTAGTTGAAGTAGTAAGGCACGCTGGACAGGTACCCGGTCTCGGTGTTGTTGACGTAGTTTACGATATTGCTCTCAAGGGAGGTCTCTATTGTCTTCTTCGTGAGGGCTGAGGTGTAATACATTCCGGAAGACAGGCACCCGTATGAGATGCCGGACTTCTTCTGTAGAACGGCCTTGACGTGCATGTCCATGCCTTCGCTGGAGTCAAAGGCATCGTATTCAGGCGGCGTGAGCGTCTGCGTGTACACGCCCTGGTAATCCACCTGTATGTCTTCCGTGGGCCCGTTGCCGTCTGCATAGGCCCTGTAATAATACGGAGCCGTGGAGCCTGTGCCTTGAGGCATCTCGGCATATATGACGTCATTGGGATACCAGGTGAATGTCTTGTCTGTTAGAACGTTCAGAGGGACGCCGTTCAGGTACTTGTTGGCTGCCGCCTCGTCATAGCCGTCCTGCCCTGCTTCCATGAAGGCGTAGTTCAGAAAATCATATTCGGACATGAAGCCGTACTGCGCCATGTTGAGGTCTGACATGGAGTTTTTGCTGAGGACTACGATGAGGCTGTCCTCGCTCTCGAAGATGTCCCTGATCTCGTCATCTGTCAGCTGTTTCTGCGTCTTGCCGCTGTCCGTGGCTATTATGTCATACTGGCTTAAGATGTACTCATAGTTGTCCGGGATCTCGGACATGGTGTCTATGGTGCTAATCAAGGATGAATATGCGGAATAATCCGGCTGCGTGCCCAGCACGGACGTGTATATGCCGCGGATGCCTGTTACGGAAACCTTCTCCGTGGGCGCATCCGCTCCGCCGGAGCTGTACAGCTCAAAGTCCGTATAGATGTAGTTGGACATGTCGAAGTCATAGCCGAACTGTATTGCGTTGTAATAATCTGCCGGCATGGACTCGACATAGGATATGTAGTCATCCGTTATGATGTTCGTTGTAGTCATGGAGCTCATGCTCATGAGGGACTCCAGAAGCGAGTTGATGTATACATTGTCCTGGAGCTTTTCAATGGGCACTTTGGTGTTTGCAGCATCCGCCGCATCCATGAGGGATGAGTAGCTTATGGCCGTCTCGGTTATTGAAATGGGATAGCCGGAGAGCATGTCGTCTTCCATGTCCCCTATGTAGTTCGTAACGCCCGCCGAGATGGCAAGGACCAGGGACACTCCTATGATGCCTATGCTTGACGCCACGGCGACCATTATGGTCCTGCCGGACTTGGAAAGGAGGTTTTTGAGGGACAGCCCGAAGGCCATTCCGAAGGACATCGAGGAGCGCTTCTTTTTGCCCTTGTTGGTCTTTGGACGCACTACGGGTGCGCCGTTTCCGTCCTCTCCCCCTTCCGTGGGAGTCTCATCTGCCACGGTCTGCAGACCCCCTGCGGGCTCTCCTGCGGCCTCTGAAACGGCCTTGAGCAGCTCTGCAGGAGCCTCTCCTGCGGCCTCTGAGGCGGCTTCTGAGGCTTCTGAGGCGAATTCTGCGGCTTCTGCGGCGGCCTCCGCCTCTTTGTATGCGGTCTCTTCCGCCTGCTCTGAAGCGAAGTCGAAGGGCATGGAGTCATCCGTTACGGCGCCGTCGAAGAGACGGATGATGCGGGTGGCGTACTGCTCCGCAAGTTCCGGGTTGTGGGTGACCATTACGACCAGCCTGTCTTTGGATATCTCCTTGAGGAGGTCCATGATCTGAACGGATGTCTTGGAGTCCAGGGCGCCTGTGGGTTCATCCGCAAGGACTATCTCGGGGTCATTTATGAGGGCGCGCGCAATGGCCACGCGCTGCATCTGGCCGCCGGAAAGCTGGTTGGGGCGGTTGTTTATCTTGTCTTCAAGGCCCACTTTTGCCAGGGCCTCTATGGCGCGCTTGCGCCTCTCCTGCTTGTCCACGCCCGCTATCATGAGGGCTATTTCAACGTTCTGCAGGATGGTCTGGTGAGGGATTAGATGGTAGCTCTGGAAGATGAAGCCTATGGAGTGGTTGCGGTACGTGTCCCAGTCCCTGTCCGTATACGACTTGGTGCTGACGTCCTCTATGAGAAGGTCTCCGGACGTGTAGTGGTCCAGGCCGCCAATGATGTTGAGGAGAGTGGTCTTGCCGCATCCGGAAGGCCCGAGTACGGCAACAAACTCGTTTCTTCTAAAAGCGAGGTTGATGTCCTTCAGGGCGTGCACTTCGCCGCCTGCGGCACTGTACGTTTTGTAAATGTTCTTCAGTACAAGCATGCTGTAATCCTTTGGTTCCGCAGACCCTTCTGCGGCTTAATGTCTCATATATTCTAAAGGGGTCTTATTGTCTTCCCGTGATCCATGTCCTGGCAATCTTTCTGGGGCAACCTGTCTGTTCTCGTTATACGGGCCATTATACAGGCTCTTTATAATGATTTTAAGTGCAAAGATTGAAAATGATGTGAAGTTGAACACACCGGGGCCTTCTGTACATTCCGCTTAAGGCTCCGCATGGCCGTCTGTACGGCTCTCCGTGCGGACATCTGTCCGTTCCGCCTGGGGCTGAATAAGGCCGTCTGTTCACTCCGTATGAACGTCTGGACTGTCCTCCTGGCCCTCTTCCGCAGGGGCGTCTGAGGCGGCAGCAGCGGCTGCAGAGCCAGAGATAAGGGCGGTGTCCTGCTCCTCTTTGTATGTCTTGAGAGCGTCCTCCAGGCCGTTCCGGGACTTGAAGGCAAACAGGAACGAAGGGCGCACCTTGCCCTTGTTGCCGGTCTTTTCCATGAGCTTGTTTTTAGCGTCTGCCTTGGCAGAGGCGAACTTGTCGTGGATGCTCTCCTTGAGCTTCTCATACGAGATTATGATCCTGTTCTCCGTGGCAAACTTTCTGAGGTGTGCTGTAAGGTTTATGGAGTGGCCCAGGTCCACGAGGAAGACGCCGAAGATGATTCCCACGAAGAAGCCGAAGATTAAGTTGTTGGTGAACCAGGCCACGGCGTCTATGACGTACGGGTCTATGACGAAATAGTAGATGACCGCCACGATGAGCCAGAAAAACGAGAAGAGCGGGCATATTATGCCCTGTATGTTGCCCCGCCGCTTTGAATAGTCCCAGAGCTTTATTTTGAGGCCCTTGATGAAGATTAACCCCGCAATATACTCGATCAAAATCATTGCGGCCGTCATGACTGCGATATATGCAAGGGCGTTTCCCCACGAAGAGCCGGTCTCAATGGGAATGAGCGTTATGCCGTACAGCCCCGCAAGGCCGAAGCCGTACAGGGGCAGATAGGGGCCTGTGAGAAAGCCCGGGTTGATCCACTTTTTGGCTGTGAAAAAGCGTCTGAAAAGAACTTCCAGACACCATCCGAGTACGCTTCCGACAATGAACAGGAAGCATGCGATTAAGAATCCTTCCATACAGCTGCCGCCTGTCCCTTACTTCCTAAGCCCTGCCGCAAGGCGCTTCAGGCTCCTTTCCGTGCCCAGTATCTTCATTATTGTGCAGAGGTCCGGTGAGTTGGGGCTGCCCGTTATGGCCGTCCTGAGCACTCCTGCGGCGTCCGAAACGCTCCCTATGAAGCTTTCCGGAGATGCCTTGTACTCGCTGGCCTCGGCTGCAAAGCCTGCTGCTTTGGCGGCAACCTTTACTTTGGCAAACCATGCGGAGTTGTCATCGTTGATGTCATAAAGCCCCGCGAAGGTCTGTATCATGGTGTTCACGGCCTCGTCCGGGAAGGCGTAATGAAGCTCCGGATTATAGGTGTCATCGAAGAAGTATGACGTAAGCTGCGTAAACTGCAGTCCGGTCTCTATGTCTTTTCTGCGCTTCTTGGAAGAGGTGCCCATTATGAGGTTCAGGATCTGCAGCATGCAGTCCTTGTCCTTGAAGTGCGCCTTGTCTGCCTCCGTGCCGTAGTCCCTTGCCCATTCAGCAAGGAAGCCGTACACGTCCTCAGGGTCCATGCGCGAGATTTCGTCCCTGGAGATGTCCTTGAGCTTGTCCAGATCGAACAGGATTCCGCTCTTGCCCATCTTCTCAACCTTGAAGTTGTAATCACGCCAGTCTGCATCCGGGTTCTTGCGGTACCACTCCTCAAAGCCGGAGTTGAGGATTGTCATGAGATACTTCATTACGGCCACGGGAAGGTAGCCCTCGGAGCGGTAGTATTCGAGAGAGAGCTCCGGGTCCTTGCGCTTGGAGAGCTTGCGCTTTGACTCCCCGTCCATCTTCATAAGCGAAGACGTGTGGGCGTATCTGGGCGGCTTGAAGCCAAGCACGGAGAAGAGCTCCAGGTGTATGGGAAGGCTGGAGAGCCACTCCTCGCCGCGGATAACAAGCGTCGTGCGCATGAAATGGTCGTCTATGGCGTGGGCGAAATGGTACGTGGGGATGCCGTCTGACTTCAGGATGACTATGTCCTGGCTGTTCTCGGGCACCGTTATCTCGCCCTTTATGACGTCCTTGAAGGTATGCTTCACATTGGAGTCCCCCATGGACTTCAAACGTATGACGTACGGCTTGCCGGCGTCTATGTTGGCGCATATCTCCTCCGGGGTGAGGTTGCGGCATCTTGCATACTCTCCGTAATAGCCCGGGGTCTCCTTCCGCTCCGTCTGCAGGGCGCGGATCTCACCCAGGTCCTCTTCGGTGCAGAAGCAGGGGTATGCCCTGCCCTCTTCTATAAGCTTTTTGGCAAAGGCGCGGTATATCTTTACCCTCTTGCGCTGGTAATAGGGGCCGTAGAAGTTGGTGCGGGACTGCGTCTCGGCGCCCTCATCGAACTTCAGCCCAAAGTATCTGAGGGAGTTTATGACGCTCTCCACGGCTCCGTCCACCTTGCGCTTTGCGTCCGTGTCCTCTATCCTCAGATAAAATATCCCTCCGGACACGTGAGCCGCCCTTTCATCCGCCAGTGCGGAATACAGGTTGCCGAGGTGTATGAACCCCGTGGGGGACGGCGCAAGCCTCGTAACCTCGGCTCCCTTCGGAAGCCCCCTCTCAGGGTACTGGTCCTCATACTTGTCCGGGTCTATGAGGTCCGTGTCGGGTATTATCTTCTTTGCCAATTCCTTCAAGTCCATTATTATGTCACCTGTCCCATATAAAATGCCTTCCGGCATATGCATGTCTTTGCCATATCCGGCTACGTACCGGCCTTCTCACTGCCGTCTGCATCCTTCCAGGCGGCCGCATCAGTATCCTTGCCGTCCGGGTCTTTGGTGATGAGGGCCGCATACGTATCCTTGCCGCCTGTATCCTTCCTGACGGCAGCAGGCTTAACGCTGCCGCCTGCGTCCTTCCCTTTTGCCGCAGCATTCTCTTTGCCGCCGCTAATGTCCGTGCTGTCCGGGGTGAGGTCTGCCTTGGGGGCCTTCGAAGCTTTTGGAGTCCTTGCGGCCTTCACGGGGGCAGACTTTGTGCCCTTGCCGGCTGCCTTGCGCCTTGCCTGCCTTGTGGCCTTGATCTTGGGAAGCTGGCTCTTCATGAACCAGCGCAGAACGAACCACATTATTAAGAGAACTTCAAAGACGCCTGCGCCGAGATAAATCCAGAGGATTGCCTTGAAGTCCGGGGCAAACTGATGGACGAACTCAAGCGCGATGAGAACGCACGACCACAGCACCATTGATGAAGTTATGCCCTGGAACACCTTGTTCCACCACTTTACGCAGAATACAAGGAGCACGATTGACATGGGAAGCGGAGCCACAACGAAAACCATCCACGCCATGTCGCTGGTACTGGCCGTGAAGACCAGCGCCAGGAATATTACGGCGGCTATGAACCAGACGAAGACAGCCGAAATGCACGTGATGAGAAGCCTCTTCACGTTGATGTGCTTTTCCGGCTGCGCCGACTCGGCCACGTTTTTCTTCGTGACCAGCTCATCCAGCGTTATTCCGTATATCTTGCATATCTGTATAAGAACCCTTACGTCCGGAATGGCCTCTCCCCTTTCCCACTTGGAAACGGCCTTGTCCGAATAGTTGAGCATCTCCGCAAGCTGCCTCTGGGTGAGGTGTGCCTTGTCCCTGAGCTGCACAAGGTTCTTGGATATGGTCTCTTTCAATTCATCCATACGGCAATTTTAGCATAGCAATGTGAAAATTACAAGCAATTCTGCCTGTCTACCGTGAGTAGAATGTGAAAACGGGGGCTTGGTAGAATTGCACTAACTTCCGTCAAAAGTCCCACCCCGTCAGTCAATTTCTCTCTACTTCGCCGCAGTAGAGTTCGCATTTTCTGTGCACTTTGCTCAATTATTCGACACTCTGTCCATTATCTTTCCGCCCACAAAAAATGCTCCGGCCACTTCCATTTTCCGCCCCTCCGTGGTACAATATCCGGTGCCGGAATACGGCATCCCAACCAACCGGAGGAACCTATCATGACCATACAGGAAGCCATGGAGCAGCGCCACTCCGTGCGCAGCTACCAGGACAGACCCATCCCGGAGGACATTGTTGCCGCCCTGCAGGCCGAAACAGACGCCTGCAACGCAGAATCCGGGCTTCATATACAGCTTGTAACGGACGAAAAGGACGCCTACAAGGGCAGGTTTGACTATTGCAGCGCATACATTGCCCTCGTGGGAAAGAAGACGGATGACTTCTCGGACCTCTGCGGCTATTACGGCGAACGCCTTGCCATTGCCGCCCAGATGCTTGGCCTCAACTCATGCTGGACCGCCCTCTCTTTCTCCAAGAGTGCCGTCAAGAAGAACATCATCATCGCAGACGACGAGAAGCTCTGCATGACAATAGCCATAGGATACGGCACCACGCAGGGCAAGCCCCACAAGTCCAAGTCCGCAGACAAGGTCTCATCCGCTCCCGCAGACGCCCCCTCATGGTTTGCAGACGGCGTTGCCGCCGCCCTCCTTGCGCCCACGGCCATAAACCAGCAGAAGTTCACCTTCACCTACACCCCTGAGGGCAAGGTTGCCGCCAAGGCAGGCTTCGGCCCGTATGCCAAAGTAGACCTCGGCATCGTAAAGTACCACTTCGCAGCCGGCTCCGGCCAGACCCGGGCCATCTTCGTATAAGGGCCCATACAGCCCGTTAGAAGGCGCATATGCGCCGTTCAACTGCATCAGGACAATGATTAAGGGAGAACCGTTTTGGCTCTCCCTTTGCATTATATTGCGTTGTGTGCCCGTTTGGCAGATTACTTGCCCCAGACCTCTTCGGCGATCTCCTTGACGAGGCGGAGCTTTGCCCACTGCTGGGCCTCTGTGAGTTTGTTGCCTATCTCACAGGATGCGAAGCCGCACTGCGGGGAGAGGCAGAGGCGCTCCAGGGGGATGTATTTGGAAGCTTCTTCTATGCGGGCCTTTACGGCTGTCTTGTCTTCAAGGAAAGGACTCTTCGTGGTTATGAGCCCCAGGACCACTTTCTTGTCTCCGGAGACGTACTTGAGGGGCTCAAAGGAGCCGGAGCGGGCGTCATCGAACTCGAGGTAGAAGGCGTTGACGTTCTCGCCGCCGAATACGAGTTCGGCTATGGGGTCGTAGCCGCCCTGGCAGGCCCATGTGGAATGGAAGTTGCCGCGGCAGATGTGTGTGTTGATAACGAGGTCATCGGGCTTGCCCTCTATTGCCATGTTGTTTATCTGCACGAACTGCTTCTCAAGGACCTTGAGCTCTTCCTTGCTGCGTCCGAAGATGAACTCTGCCGTGGGGTCAACAAAGCAGCCCCAGGTGCAGTCATCGAACTGTATGTTGCGGCATCCTGCGGCATAAAGCTGCTGTATGACCTTCTTATAGCCTTCGGCAATGTCTGCCATCAGGGCATCCATGTCCACTCCGCCTCCGGGCAGGGGATAGTACTTCTCTGTGGCCTCCATGCTCATAGGGAAAGTCATCTGCTCCAGGAACTGTGCCGGAGAGGGCATCGTCTGCTTTGCAGCGGTGTTGGCGTCTTCAAAGGCCTTTACGTAGCGGTAATGGGACACGAAGGGATGCTCCCCCTCCAGGGAGACTTTGCCGTCCAGATAGGTATCGTCTATCATTGCAGGCTCATCATGGAAGGGTATTCCGGTGGCTGTCTTCGTATGGGCCACACCCTTGAAGCCCCACATGAAGTCCAGGTGCCATGTGGCTCTTCTGAACTCTCCGTCCGTTATGATGTGGTATCCCAGCACCTTCTGGCGGGCCACAACCTCGGCTATGGCGTCATCCTCAACGGACTTCAGCTCTGCCGCATCCATCTCGCCCTTCGCAAACTTTGCACGTGCGTCCTTGAGACGCTGCGGGCGCAGGAAGCTGCCCACGAAATCATAGCGCTGAGGCGCTCTCACATTGCTCATATCATTCCTCCACTTTGTGCCTTGCGGCTGTATATCCGGCCCAAGAGGCCTTGTGTGCGGCCCGTACGGGTCCGTGTGCGGCTGTCCGGCCGCATATATGAAGCCCCGTGAGGGGCTTATTTGCTGCATATGAGGGGCTTGACGGCTTCAAAGAAGCCCTCGCACCCTGCCTGGATCTCGTCAAAGGCACGTGAAAACTCACGGGTGTACCAGGGGTCGTCTATATCTTCCGTCACGCCGTCAAAGTCCTTGGAAAAGCGCCGGAGCTTTATCACCTTGTCCATGTACTTGCCGCCCGTTATCTCCTGCATGCCTATGTAGTTGTACTCATCCATTATAAGAATGAAGTCGCTGCGCTGGATCTCATGCATGGTTATCTTGCGGGCCTTGTGGTTCTCGCCGTACTGCCCAAGGCCCCGCCTTTCCAGCTCCTTCTTTGCTTCCCTGTACAGATGGGCGCCCGCAACGCAGTCCGAGGTGGCGCGGGATGAGACACGCACCAGATCCGCACAGCCCTCTCTTTGCAGGATGTCCTTGAAGATTATCTCAGCGGACGGGGAGCGGCATATGTTTCCGTAGCAGACAAAGATGACGTCCAGCATATCCTATGAGTTGGGCTTGAGCCTCTTCAAGTCCCCGGTGTAGGGCACGTAAGATTCAAGGTAGTCCAGAATCTCCTCCGCCGTGGAGCAGTATGCGTAGAGCTTATGGCAGTCCGGGGTTATGAAACCCTTTTCCTCCACTCTGCACATGAAGTCCTCAAGCTCCCTGTAATACCTGTCTATGTTGAAAATGACTATGGCCTTGTTATGCTGGCCCAGCTGCTTCAGGGTAAGCACTTCATAGAACTCTTCAAAGGTTCCGATGCCGCCGGGGGTTACGATGAAGGCGTCCGCATCCTGCTCCATGAGGAATTTTCTTTCCGCCATGGTGCCTGTGTAGGTGAGCTCATCGCACTCCTGGTATATGATTTCCACGCCCTGTTCCTTGAAGAACTCCGGTATGATGCCGTGAATGAAGCCGCCTCCGCGCTTGACGCCCCTTGCAGCGGCTCCCATAAGCCCTGTGGCGCCTGCGCCGAACACCAAAGAGTGACCCTTTTGGGCCATCTTTTCTCCAAGGTCTTCCACGGCCTCTATGTACTTCTTGTCTATAGTTGCGCTGGATGCGCCGAATACGCAAATCTTCATACTGTACCTGACTTCTTATCTTCCTGTGTGATACCCGTATTATATGGCAAAGGGCGGGAAATGTCAAACCCGCCGTCCAAAGACTCACATACTATTCACACAGCACTATTCACACAGCCGCGCAGGTCATATCCGTACCGTTATGAAACCTGTCTTGTAACCTTCTTCTGTGCCGGGATGAATCTCAGGGTTCTCAGACGGGACGGGAATCTCTTCCCCGTCTTCAAGCATTGCCCCAAGATGTAATGCCAGAGCCTCATGCGCCTGCTCTCTGGCATGCTTCAGATTCCTGCCCCAGCTTGTGCATCCGGGGACATCCGGAAAGTACACGAAGTACTCCCCTTTCCTTCCGGGTTCAAACACTGCCATGAATGTATATTCTCTCATAATGGCCTCCATATAAGCCTGTTGCGGCCGGATAAGCCATTATATGACCCGCCATGGGGCAGTCAAGCTGAATACCCCTGAAATATAGCCCTTTCAGTGACGTTTTTTGAAATAAAACATGAACAGTAATAATGTTTTGCCAGGCAAACTGCCAGCCCCGGATTGGAGCCTTGGGGTGCAGACGGGCAAAAGAATGGCCGGCAGAGCCGGCCGGATGAAATGCCTCAGTTGCCTGCGGGGAGGGCTGCGATGGCGGCCTTCATGGAGCGGACGAAGTCTGCCACTTTGTCCCCGGCACCGGAGCCGTACTTTGCGATGATGTTGACCACGGCGCTGCCCACGATGGCACCGTCTGAGACAGCGGCCATTTTAGCGGCCTGTTCGGGGCTGGAGATGCCGAAGCCTACGGCACAGGGAACGTCTGTGACGGCACGGATGCTGCGCACCATTGCGCCTATGTCCGTGGTTATCTGCCCGCGCATGCCTGTGACTCCCATGGAGGAGACAACGTATATATAGCCTTCCGCCTCTCTGGCAATGCTTTGGATGCGGCTTTCTGATGTGGGGGATATCATTGAGATGAGGCTTACGTTGTGGGCGTTGGCGGGGCCTAAGACCTCTTCACGCTCTTCAAAGGGCACGTCCGGAACCACGATGCCGTCTATGCCAAGCTTTTCGCACCTTGCAAAGAAGGCATCATAGCCGTAATGGAAGACGGGGTTGATGTACGTCATGAAGACAAGGGGCTTGTCTGTCTTCTCGCGGACTTTTTCCACTATCTCAAAGGCTTTGTCCGTTGTCATGCCGCCCTTAAGGGCACGGAGGCTTGCCTCTTGGATCACCACTCCCTCTGCCGTAGGATCTGAGAAGGGTATGCCTATCTCCACAAGGTCTGCACCGGCGTCAAACATCTTAAGGATGAAGGACACCGTGTCCTCCGGCGTGGGGTCTCCTGCAGTTATAAATGGTATGAACGCCTTGTGGTTGGGCGTTGAGAAGACCTGCGGAAGCTTGTTGTGCAGGACGGGCCTTGCCCCGGTTTTTATGTCTGTATTCTGCTCTGTCATGATTCACCTTCCTTTGCTCCCGGGCCTTCAGTCCCTCAAATCCACGCCGCGGTAGCGTGCAATGGCGGCAACGTCCTTGTCCCCGCGTCCGGAGAGGCATACTATGATGCTCTGGTCCGGGCTGTAATTCTTTGCTATCTTGCGCACCTCGGCAATGGCGTGGGCGCTTTCAACGGCGCATATGATGCCCTCTGTGCGCGCCAGATACTCAAAGGCGTCCACGGCTTCATCATCCGTGATGGGCACGTAAGTGGCCCTGCCGGTGTCATGGAGCCATGCATGCTCCGGTCCTATGCCGGGATAGTCAAGGCCGGCCGAGATGGAGTACACGGGGGCTATCTGGCCGTACTCATCCTGGCAGAACATGGACTTCATGCCGTGGAAGATGCCCACGGAGCCTGTTGCAACCGTTGCGGCCGTGAGGGCCGTGTCCACTCCCTTTCCTGCCGCCTCGCAGCCAATGAGCTCCACGTCCTTGTCCGGGATGAAGTTGTAGAACATGCCCATCGCATTGGATCCGCCTCCAACGCAGGCCACAACGGCTGTGGGGAGCCTGCCTTCCTTCTCCAGAATCTGCCTGCGTGCCTCTTTGGATATTACGCTCTGGAAGTCACGGACCATCATGGGGAAGGGATGGGGCCCCATTACGGAACCTATCATGTAATGGGTGTCCTGCACCCTGCAGCTCCAGTCCCTCATGGCCTCGTTTATGGCGTCCTTCAGAGTCTGTGTGCCCGTCATGACGGGAGTCACCTTGGCGCCCAGAAGCTCCATCCTGTATACGTTGAGGGCCTGTCTGTCCGTGTCTACCTTGCCCATGTACACTTCGCACTCCATGCCAAGCAGAGCCGCAACGGTTGCCGTTGCCACGCCGTGCTGCCCTGCGCCCGTCTCTGCTATGAGCCTTGTCTTGCCCATGCGCTTTGCGACAAGCGCCTGCCCCAGACAGTTGTTTATCTTGTGCGCCCCTGTGTGGTTGAGATCCTCGCGCTTCAAGTATATCTTCGCGCCGCCTAAGTCCTTTGTCATCTTCTCCGCATAGTACAGCATGGAAGGCCTTCCGGCGTACTCGCAGAGGAGCCTGTGCAGCTCCGCCCTGAACTCCGGGTCCTTCTTGCACTCCTCATAGCACTCTTCCAGCCTGTACAGCTCATTCATGAGCGTCTCGGAGATGTACTGCCCTCCGTATATGCCATATCTTCCCTTGCTCATAATGTACGCTCCTTAAGATACCCCTGCCTTGCCGGCAGGTCTCTTTATCTCTTCCGCACCTTTGCTTTTTCCAAAAGAATACGTGCGGGTATATGCCTTGGATAACGGGTTTATGCCCCGTATTATTCCTGTTTTGCTCTCTTGCACGGATTCATGCGGCAATATGCCGCAGACAGTGCTTTTTATGGCCGCTGCGCTATGCTTTGAAGCCGTGCGCCGCCTCCGCGAGGGCCTGCATTTTGGCGGGGTCCTTGCGGCCGTCCGTCTCCGCCCCGGAGCTTACGTCTATGCAGTACAGCCCCGGCATCTTGAGTGCCTCCGCAATGTTTCCCGTGTTAATCCCTCCGGCCAGAAAATACGGCCTGGACGCCGCAGACAGGAGGGACCAGTCGAACTGCTCTCCGCTCCCCTGCCCAGCATCCAGCAGCAGAAAGTCCGCCTCTGAGTCCTGCCACCGCAGGATGTCTTCTTTGCAGGTAACCCTGAGGGCCTTTATGACGGGCTTGCCGGTGAGGGCCTTGATCTCCCTCACCTGCTCTTCCGTCTCATTGCCGTGCAGCTGCGCAATGTCTATGATCCCCTGCCTCAAAAGGTCCGCTATCTCTTCCGTGCTCTGGTCTACGAACACTCCCACAGCCGCTATGGACGGGTCCAGAAGGGCCTTCAGCTGTTTAGCCGTCTCTTTGGATACGGTTCTGCGCCTGCCTGTGGCAAAGACAAAGCCTATGTAGTCCGGACGGATTCTGTTTGCGGCCAGGATGTCCTCCGGCCTTGTGAGGCCGCATATCTTGATTCTCATGCCTGGCCCCCTTTGGTGCCGCGGAGCCTGGCTATCTCTGCAGCCTTGTCCGGAGACCTCATGAGGGTCTCGCCTATGAGCACGGCGTTAACGCCGTTGGCCTCAAGGGTCTGTATGTTCTCCCTGGTCTTCATGCCGCTCTCCGACACGAACAGCACCTCGCTGGGCACCTGCTTCCTTAGACGGACGGAGTTCATGATGTCCACGGTAAAGTCCTTGAGGTTCCTGTTGTTAACCCCCAGAATATGCGCCCCGCAGGAGACTGCGGTCCGGATCTCGGCCTCATCATGCGCCTCCACAAGCGCCGCAAGCCCTAAACTGTGCGCAATGCCCAGATACTCCTGCAGCTGGTCTTTGCTTAAGAGGGATACTATTAGAAGGACTGCATCCGCGCCAAGGGTCTTGGCTTCGTATATCATGTACTCATCCACGGTGAAGTCCTTGCGGATCATGGGGGTCTTGGTGAAGGCACGTATCTCACGGAAGATGTCATCGCTGCCCTGGAAGAAACGGGGCTCCGTGAGCACTGAGATGGCATCTGCGCCCGCCTCCGTATACTCCCTCGCTATGTCCAGATACGGAAAGACAGGGGCTATGAGCCCTTTGGACGGGGAAGCCCTCTTTATCTCGCATATGAAGGATATGCCGGGCTTTGCAAGGGCCCTGTAGAACGGGTTGGTCTCAAGTACAAGCCCGTCCTTCGCATGAATGTCTTCCGCCATCTGCATGCAGTCTGCAAGAGGCAGCTTTGCCTTGTGCTCCGCCACGCGCTCCCTTGTATATCCGGCAATGGTTTCCAGAATGTTTTCTGCCATACTGCTCTCCCTGCGCCCTGTGTGTTTCTTTACGGAACCGGATAATGCTGCCGGCCCGGGTATATTGGCCCTGTTTATTGGGTCCGGATGTATGGGCCCTGTGTATGGGCCGGAATACTGGGGATTACTCGTTGGTGAGACGGATGAAGGCATCCATCTTGGCCTTGGCTGCGCCGCTGGAGATGACTTCACGGGCGATGTCTACGCCCTCTGCAAGGTCCTTGGCCTTGCTGCCCACTACTATGCCGGCTGCCGCGTTGAGAAGGACGGCGTCTGTTTTGGGGCCGGAGGCGCCGGACAGGATGGCGCAGGTTATTTCTGCGTTCTCTGCTGGGGTGCCGCCTACGAGGGCTGCCCTAGGGGCAGTCTTCATGCCGAACTGCTCCGGGGTGATGACGTACTTTGTGTATGCGCCGTGGTCTATCTCAACGATGCTTGTAGGCGCCGTGACGGTTATCTCGTCCATCTTGTCCTGGCCGTACACCACCATGCCGCGCTCCACGCCGAGGTTGGTGAGAACCTTTGCCATGTCATCCATTATGGCCTCATCATAAACTCCCAGAACCTGCAGATTGGTTCGTGCGGGGTTGGTTATGGGACCTAAAATGTTGAACACTGTGCGGATGCCAAGCTCCTTCCTTATTGGCCCTACGTACTTCATGGCGATGTGATATACCTGTGCGAACATGAAGCACATGCCTATCTCCTTGAAAATCTGGGCGCTGCGCTCCGGTGATATCTTGATGTTTGCGCCAAGGGCCTCTAAAACGTCTGCCGCACCGCACTTGGAGCTTGCCGCCCTGTTGCCATGCTTTGCTACGGGCACGCCGGCAGCGGAGATTACGAAGGCTGCGGTTGTGGAGATGTTGAATGAGCCGAAGCCGTCTCCGCCCGTGCCCACTATCTCAAGGGCGTCCCCTTCGTGGGGCATTACGAGGGCATGGTCCCTCATTGCCGCTGCGGACCCGGAGATTTCCTCTATGGTCTCGCCCTTCATTGCAAGCGCCGTGAGATATGCGCTCTTCAATACATCGCTGGCCTGGCCCGTCATGATTTCGTTCATGACGCCATACGCCATGTCATACCCTATGTCTTTCTTTGCAGCAAGCTGCGTCACAGCTTCATGTATCATAATGTCCTCCACCCGCCAAACGGCAGCGTCTTGCGTTGAATCTGCTATATTATGCATGGAATCATCCATTGCTGTACTGTTTACGGCCCCGCCCCTGCGGCCGCTTGCAGGCCGTTCTGCGGCATCTGTCCGCATGTTACAGGGCAAGGAAGTTGCGGAGCACCTGGGCGCCTTCCGGGGTTAAGACAGACTCCGGATGGAACTGGACGCCGTATGTCCGGTGCCTGACGTGCTGCACCGCCATAAGCTCCCCGTCCTTCGTGCGGGCTACGACTTTGAGACAGTCCGGAAGAGTTGCGGGGTCTGCCACAAGGGAATGGTATCTGCCGGCAACCATTTCCGGCTCCATGTCCTTAAAGAGCGGGCAGGACGTGTCCAAAAGAACAGAGGACTGCTTGCCGTGCATGAGCCGGCGCGCGTGCACTATGTCTCCGCCGAAGGCCTCGCATATTGCCTGGTGCCCGAGGCATATGCCAAGAATGGGCACCTTGCCGGAATACATGCGTATGACATCCTCGCAGATGCCGGCATCCCTGGGCTTCCCTGGGCCCGGTGAGATTATTATGTGGTCAGGAGCAAGACCTGCAATGTCTTCCGCGGCCATCTCATCATTGCGTATGACCTTTATGTCCGGGTTTATGTCGCCCACAAGCTGATATACGTTGTATGAAAAGCTGTCATAATTGTCTATTAGCAGTATCATGATTACCTCTTGGGATGCCGCCTGGCCTTGTTAGGATGCCGCCTGGCCTTGTTAGGATGCCGCTGTGGCATTGTGAAAGGCGCTTTGGATGCGGGATATGGATGATGCGGGGCTTTAGATGCCGCCCTCTGACTCGCGGACCGCATTGATTACGGCCGCGGCCTTGTTGAGGCATTCCTGGTACTCGTTCTCCGGAATGCTGTCTGCAACTATTCCGGCGCCGGAACGGATGAAGACCTTGCCGTTCTTGGAGAAGGCGAGGCGGATGGCTATGCATACGTCCAGATTGCCGTCAAATGAGATGTACCCTATTGCACCTCCGTAGATGCCCCTTTTGTTGTTCTCCAGCTCATTTATGATCTCGCATGCACGGAGCTTGGGAGCGCCGGAAAGGGTTCCCGCAGGCAGGATGGAGTCCACGGCGTTCAAGGCATCATATCCTTTGCGGATGTGGCCTGTTACCATGGAGCCTATGTGCATGACGTGGGAATAGCGCTCTATGCCCATGTACTTTTCCACCTTGACGGAGCCTATCTCGGAGACTTTGCCTATGTCATTGCGCCCTAAGTCCACAAGCATGTTGTGCTCTGCACGCTCCTTTTCGTCTCCCAGGAGCTCTTCCTCCAGAGCCCTGTCCTCCTCCGGCGTCTTGCCCCTCGGCCTTGTGCCGGCCAAGGGGAATGTGAAGAGCTTGCCGTTTTCCAGCTTTACAAGCGTCTCCGGGCTTGCACCCACTATCTCGCCGTCCTCGCCGGAGAAGTAGAACATGTACGGAGACGGGTTGCTGGTGCGGAGCACTCTGTACGTGTCCAGAAGGCTCCCCTCCGTCTCTGCCTCCAGCCTGTTGGAAAGGACCACCTGGAAGATATCTCCCTCGTATATGTACTCCTTGCCCTTCTCCACCATGCGGCAGTATGCGTCCTTGTCAAAGAGGGGTGTAAAGTCCGTCTTCAGCTTCAGGGGCTGCACGGGCTCCTTTGCGCCGTGCTGTATGAGGTCCGCCATCTTCTGTATCTCAAGAACCGCCCTGTTGTAGCCCCTCTCTGGGCTTGCGGCCTTGACGTTTGCAATGAGCATTATCTTCTGGCGGTAGTTGTCAAAGACTATGACCTTGTCAAAGAGCATGAGGTCCACGTCACGGAACCTGTCCTCATCCTCCGCATCCAGCTTCAGAGTGGGCTCACTGTACTTGATGTAGTCATACGAGAAGTACCCAACAAGCCCGCCGGTAAAGGGCGGCATGCCGGGAAGCTGCGGGCTCCTGTTCTGTGCCAGGAGCTTTCTGATCTCATCCCTGGGATTCCCCTTGAAGGTCTGGTCTGCGACCGCAGACGATATGGTTATCTCATAGTCCGTGCACTTGATGTCCAGCGTGGGGTCATATCCCAAAAACGAATACCTGCCCATGTGTTTGTCCGGCTCTGCACTCTCCAGAAGGTACACGTGGGAGCTTACGCTCTGCAGAACGCGCAGCACCTCTATGGTGGTTGTGCTGTCCGCATATATCTCCCCGCATACCGGTATGATGCCGTATCTTCCGCTTGCTGCCAGCTTCTCTACTTCTTCCAATGACGGCGTGATCTTCATAATACACTTCCTTCCAAGGCCCGCACCCTCTTGCGAACATGCGCTCTTCCGGCGCAAACAAAAAGTCCCTGACAAAATTACACATTCTGTCAAGGACGAGTATGCCAAATACACCCGCGGTGCCACCTTGCTTCACAGCTTTTCGCTGCACTCTTTCCGGATACCTATCATATCCGCGGCAACTGACGTATGCCATGCACGTCACAAAATACTCAGGCCCAATGCCCTTTCCTTGTGCCCTCCGCGGCCCATTTTACAGCCTGCTTTCTGCCCGGCTCTCATCTGCCCGGACTCTCTGTGAGCGCATATGCTGTCTTTACTCCCGCATCAACGGTTTGAAGCATATTCAATTCTGCCTGCAATTCTACACTCGGCATTTTTCAATGTCAAGGAAAAATTGCCATATTGCACAGAGCTTTTTTTGCCTTTTTTGCCTGCCCCTATAGGTCGACAGGGGATGGGGATGTTTCTTGTGAATATTATCCTACTTTAAGGATACTGTTCACACAACACCGGCGCATATGCCCGGTTGCAGCACTATTCCTCTGGAAATTCCGTGATACGATATTTATTTAAGTCAATTTTGCCCAATACAATTTCATCTGTGAGGAACATCAACATATAAACAGGCATGTATACAATCTTCCCTTCCTGATGAATGTTACAGTTTGCAAGCACATAGGCCTCATCAATATTACAATTCTTTAAAGACATCACCCTACTTAAAGAGGCATGCTCCGCAAAGTCCTTGCCACTCTTCACCTCAATAGGCAATATGGTTTTGTCATGCTCAACAAGAAAGTCAATTTCTCCATTTTTTGCACTGGAATGATAAAACACTGAATACCCGTGAGCAGTAAGCTCCTGGGCCACATAGTTCTCGTATACTGCACCGCAATTAATATCATTTGAATTGTTTAATATACGATCTTTAGTACCCTTCCCGTACTCTGTTGTCAAAAGACCGACATCACACATAAACAACTTAAAGAGTGTAGCCTTCAAATCCTTTTTGAGAGAGGACTCGATTGGTGAGTTGAATGCTGGGAGAGCCACACCGGCACGCCACAGCCACAAGAATTCCTTGTCTAATTTGGTGTATCTGTCTATATGGCGCTGTTTTTTGTTGGCAGTGGAATCATCGTCAGACTCCTCACCATCAGTCTTATTGACCTCAGTATAGGTGAATCTCTTGTTTCTCTTATCGAGTTCTGATGGAATAAGGTGATAAATCCGCGAAAGATAAATCTTCTCACTGTCGGATTCATATTGGGTGAAATCCATATCAAACATATTTTGAATCTGAATGTGAATTCTGCTGACTTTATCGAGATCACCTGAGCGTAAAAATTCATCCACAGCCTGAGGCATACCACCAACAATAAGATACAGATTGAATATAAACTGCATTTTTTTATATATTGTATCAGGTATGGGCTTACGATCCTTATAAAACCCCCGAAGATAATCTACAACCTCTTCGTTCTCATTATAATTTCTTAAAAACTCCTCAAAATCCAGCGGATACATTTGATATGTATCCATATAGCCTACGGGGGCGGATTCAACTCCCCTCAGAAACACTCCTAACAGCGAACCACTTAAAATATATCTGAACGTGCCGTCCGCAACAAGCGCTTTAATCTTAGTCACTATATTCTTGTATGCCTGAACCTCATCAAAAAAAATCACCATACCCTTCTTCAGTGGGGTCCGAATATGAGTGCGCAATTTGATATACAGTTCCTCAAGGTCGTTCGTTTCATCAAGAATCTGCCGGATTTCAGCTTCATGAAGCAGGTCAATATAAACATACCGCACCTTGGCACGATCAAGACACTTATTAATAATATATGTTTTCCCAGACTGTCTTACCCCTGTAATCAAGAGAGCGGACTTCCCTGTCTTAATCCATGAATCAATCTGTGTTTCTATCTTCCTTTTTAACATGCAAAAAACACCTCTCAAAGAACGATTGCAATTATAGCATACTATATTCAGAAAATCAAGTTCTCATGCGATTTTTTTGACGCATATTGACATGATTTAAACCCTTTTTTTGACGTTTTTTTACATGATATTTACCCTAATTTTGACGCAAAATGACATTTTTTTAACCAAATTTTTGACGCTTATTGACATGTTTTTGACCCCTTTTTTGACGTTTTTTTACATAAAATATGAACAATGTTGATATTTTGTCAGTTTACTGCTTTCTCTGCTGCCGGATTGCAAACGGGGCAAACGAATGGCCGGCAGAAGCCGGCCTGGTGCGTGACTGTATGTTATGCAGATACAGCTGCCTGCGGACAGAGCTGCGCTGGCAGACAAGGGAGCCCAAAGCTGGATTACCAGCCCAAAGTCTCGCCGCCGAGGATGTGGATGTGGAGATGGAAGACGGACTGGCCGGCGTCTTCGCCCTGGTTTATGACAAGGCGGAAGCCCTTCTCGCAGCCGTTTGCAGCGGCTATGGCAGGAATCTTTGTGAGCATGTACTTTACAAGCTCCGCCTGTTCATCGTTCATGTCTGCAAGAAGCTTGAAGTGGTCTTTGGCCACGGCAAGAAGGTGCACCTTTGCCTTGGGCTCTATGTCCTTGAAGACAAGCATCTTGTCATCTTCGTACACTTTGGTTGAAGGGATCTTCCCCTCTATGATTTTGCAAAAGAGGCAGTCATCACTGAGCATTCTTCTTCATCCTCCTGGATTTTGCTTTGCATACCGCAAATGATATTATACCGCCCGCAAGGGCGCATGCTGCAATGGTTAAAAGGGCAATTCCGCCCACCTTGTAAATGATGTTCGTATCCTCCACGGTGAGGTACACCTCCGTGCCGTCATCGTTCGTTCCCCACGTACTATAGTCGAAATCAAGCACTACGACGGCCTTGTCGCCTATGCTTCTGAACCTGTACGTCACGCCGTCCAGCTCAAAGCCAACGCTGTACGGAGTGACAGGCACCGGCTCTTCCTCTGTGTTATCATCTGAAGGCTCTTCACCCTCATCCGTGCTGCCTTCAGTGTCCGTATCCGTACCCTCTCCGGGGTCCGTATCCGTGCCTTCTTCACCTGTGGAATCCTGGCCCTCGTCCGGATCTGTATCCGTACCGTCTGCAGGGTCTTTTGCGTCCGAATCTGTTGCATCCGGATCTTCGGTTTCAGGGTCCTCGGTTTCCGGGTCTTCTGAGGAGTCATCTGAGTCCGTGGACTCTGTCTGGACGGCGTAGGTGCCATCGCTGGTATCAAAGTAATAGGTGTACCAGATCCAAGCGTCCTCCTGCACTTCGCCGTCCATTACGGCGGGGATGCGCTGGATGGCAGCCTCAAGCTTTCCGTCCGTCACGGTGTATGAGTAGTTGTCCGAATATGAGACGGTATCGTCGTAGGGGCGGTTCATGTCAACATCTATCGTGTGGCCGTACTGCGCCTCTAAGATGAATTGGTCCACGTCCGTGTAGGTTATGGTCTTGGTGCGGAGCGTGAAAGGGTTAAGCATGAAATAGAGGCACATCATGAGAGAGGCGCCCACGATGCAGAGGCTCCCGGCAAGATTGCCCGCTCTGGAGTAGTATCCGGAGTCCTTCGTTTTGCCGCCTATGAGGCCGGTCTCAAGGTTTATGGAGAGCTGCACCTCTTCAGTGTCTCCCGGGGAGATTGCAAGGGTCGGCTTTTTGCACCTGTATATAATCCAGGCCTCGAACCAGATGCCTGCTATGACGCACAGGATGGTTACGATTACGTTGACCCATCCGGTGTAGGGCAAGTCCCACAGGGCATGCAGGAGCATGCAGAGGGCCACGCAGCCCCAGAAGCGGAGGTTTATGAAGGGCTTGCGGAAGTTTGCAAAGGCCCAGCATATGATGCCTGTCCAGGTGGCGTGTGTGCAGACGGCCATGCAGGCACGCTCTAAGGTGAGCTCCGAGGCGGATGAAACCTTTAAGAGCCAGTTGGAGTATACGTATATGTACCCGGCGTCCTCCGAGAGGGCGAAGCCGCAGCCTATGGCCACGCCTATTAAGAAGGCTGCGAACGGGTCCTTCTTCTTGGCGAAGATGAGGACGCACAGGATGGCTATGAGGGCCTTGCACAGCTCTTCCCAGAAGCCAACCCAGAAAGGCTCCGCATAGTCTCCGTCAGGTACGTACGCAAGGTAGCCGAACTGCGTTATGCAGACGGATATGAAGCCGCCTATGACGCATATGGCAAGGAGCAGCAGGAACGGCATCTCGTTGCCGGTATAGAGTTCGTATATAAGGATAAGAAAGGCTATGCACCCCATTCCGGCGCCGAAGAGCACCAGCTGCGGGGCGCCGAGGCTGTTGTCCGTAAGGTAATACACGCATGCCGTTATGGCAAACAGCACGAGGCAAAGGCCTAAGAAACGGATATACATCCAGGGGTATTTGTTCCGTATCCCTTCCTTGTGGCCCTTGTAGCCCCTTAAAAGGAGCTCTGTGTAGTCTTCCCTGGTGCGTGGGCGGAAAGTCTGCACGAAAAAGACTGCCAAAGCATGCCTTGCCTTGGCAAACCATCCGCTCTTAGGCTTTCTGGACTCATCCGGGACCGGCGGCTCTTGGGCCTGAAGGTCTGTCTCGTCATCAGATGCAGCGTGCGATTGCTCCGTCTTCATACGCTCTCTCTATTTCCACCCTGTATTTCTTTCCCGGGATGAGCTCCCCGGGTGCGTATATCTT
This sequence comes from Clostridia bacterium, assembly GCA_021204585.1. Lineage (GTDB taxonomy): Bacteria > Bacillota > Clostridia > Christensenellales > Borkfalkiaceae > Coproplasma. Next base: position 21,920 of record JAJPZC010000128.1, on the reverse strand, counting down.
TATGTAGTTGCCGGTATGACCTGTATAATACTCCCCCTGCTTCTCCTCTGCGATGAAGTCCAAAGTCTTTCCTGCGAAAGAGGTTACGAACTTCACTTCGGCCTCCTTGCCCTTTAAAAGAAGCTGCTGGAGGCGGGCGTTCTTTACGGCATGCGGCAGGTCTTTCATTGTCCTGGCAGAAACCGTGCCGGCACGCTGGGAGTATTCAAAGGCATGCACACGCGCAAAGCCGGCCTCGTCTATGATGCTTAAACTCTCGGCAAAGTCTTCCTCTGTCTCCGTAGGAAAGCCTGCTATGATGTCCGTTGTAATGCTGCCTTGCGGAAAGTACTTGTACACCAGGGCGCACCGCTCCAGGTACTCTTCCCTGGTGTAATGGCGGTTCATGGCCTTGAGGACGGCCGTGCTGCCGCTCTGGAGGGACAGATGAAACTGCGGGGCGAAGTCCTGCAACTTGGTGCAAGCCTCCAGGAAGTCCTCTGAGATTATGCCGTTCTCCAAAGAGCCCAGGCGGATCCTCGCAGGGACGTCCCTGAGGGCCAGAATGAGGTCTGTGAGGGTGTAGCCCTCACAGCTGTATGCGGTGAGGTTGATGCCGTTGAGCACAATCTCAGGGCTTGTGCAGGCGTCTATCTCACGCCTTATGTCATCTATGCTTCTGGACCTCGTGCGTCCTCTCAAATACGGTATGCGGCAGTATGAGCAGAATGAGCTGCACCCGTCCTGGATCTTTATGAAGGCCCTTGTGCGGGTCTGCTTGGGATACAGGCCGCTATAGCAGGCCATGCCGAAGTCTTCCGCTATGCGGCTAAGGACCTTGTCCTCCTTCCCATCCGTGCCGCAGACATAGGTAACATTGCGCTCTTCAAAGGATGCCGGGGAGTTCTGCGAGGCACAGCCGCAGACGTACACGGCGGCGTCCGGGTTGAAGCGCCTTGCGCGGGCAACCAGCTGGCGGCTCTTCTTTTCCGCCTCTGCAGTTACTGCACAGGTGTTGAGGACGTACACGTCCGCAGGCTCCAGAGAGTCTGAGACGTCCCATCCGGCGGCCTCCAGACCGGCCATGATGGAGCCGGACTCCGTCTCGTTTACCTTGCACCCGAGGGTGAACACTGCGGCCTTCATCTGAGTTCCCCCAGATTGTATGCCACAACGGACATGAGGGCTATGGCCGCAGTCTCTGCACGCAGAATGCGCTTTCCAAGGGTTACGGCGGTAAAGCCCGCCTCGCGGGCACAGGCCAGCTCTGCCTCTGAGAAGCCCCCTTCACTGCCCACAACAAGGGCGCAGGGGCTCTGGACGACGTCCAGGCCTTTGTCTGACTCTGAGACGAATTCGCAGGCAAATATCTTGGATTCATACCCGCCCGCGGATGCAAGGGCAACCTGCAGCGAGGGGTAATATTCTACTGGTACGGACTTTGCACGGAGGCACTGCTTGGCAGCCTCTCTGGCCACTTTGTTAAGCCTCTCCAGCTTGTTTGCGTTCATGTATGCAGAGCAGTACTCTGAAGAGAAGATGCCTATCCTGGAGGCTCCAAGCTCTACGGCCTTCTGGACTACAAGCTCCGTCTTGTCTCCCTTCAGCTCCCCGCAAAGGAGATATATGTCTGCCCGGGGCTCTTTGTCTGACACGCACGCAGAGATGATGTGGGCGTCCAGCGAACGCTTGCCCACACTGGTAACAATGGCGGAGTACTCTTTGCCGGTGCCGTCTAAAAGGACAATCTCCGTGCCCTCACGGACACGCTGCACCGTTGCGGCATGGGAAAACTCGTCCCCCGTGAGGGTGACTTCGGTTACGTCCGGATATGCAATTGTGTCCAGGAAAAACCTGCAGCGTCCGCTCATGTGTATTGCTCTCTCTGTGTTAATCTGGCTGGCGTGATGGGATGTTTTGGGCCTGCGGCTGGACCAGCGATTGGGCCGGCGGCTGGGCCGGGTTATACGGACTTGAAGACGAGGGCTATCCATTCCCCTTTCTGCCTGCGCTTCACAAGCTCCAGGCCCTGCGGGAGGAAGGCGTCCAGAACCATCTGCAAGCGGGGCTCTATGATGCCGGAAAGGATAAGCACGCCGCCCTTTTTGAGACACTTGGGGATGGCGGAGGCAAGGCCGCAGAGGATCTCGGCGGTTATGTTGGCAACTACGAGGTCGCCGCAGGTCTCAAAGCCGTCTATGAGGTTGGTCTGGACTATGGTGACGTTGTCCAGCACGTAGTTGAGCTCTGCGTTGTGGGTGGCGCTGTCCACGGCCACTTTGTCTATGTCCGTGAGGTATGCGTGCCTTGCGCCAAGCTTTATGGCCGCAATGCCGAGTATGCCGCTTCCGCAGCCTACGTCTATGCACACCGTCTTAGGGCGGATGTACTCCTGCATGAGTTCCAGGCACATTGAGGTTGTCTCATGCTCCCCAGTGCCGAAGGCCATGTTGGAGTCCAGAAGGATTACCTTCTCGCTGGGCTTTCTTTCATACTGAATCCATTCCGGAACCACTACAACGTCTGCGCCTATGTGTATGGGTCTGAAGTGCTCTTTCCAGATGGTGCGCCACTCATCCCCCTCCACCTCACGGAGGGTTATCTCAAGGCTCCCGGGGTACAGGTTGCCCTCGCAGGAGGCTTTGAGGTCTTCCATGTCCTCACGTATCTGTGGCAGGACGGTGTCCGTCTCCTCCAGGGCTATGAAGGACTTTACAAGGACCTCTTTGTTCACGGCAGGGTCCGTGAGGGACTCATCCATGTAGTCCCAGTACATTGCCTTGTTCTGCTGCAGGGCAATGACGTCTGCAACGTCCGAGATGGCCACGCCGTATACGGTGTATCTCCAGAGGATGTCTGCAACCAGCTCACTGCCCTCTGTGGTTGTGTGTATCGTTACTTCTGTAAATTTCATTTGCTTGTCTTGTGCCTGTGTATGATGCCCTCATACGGCCTCCTGGAGAGGCTGTACGTGCTTTTGTTTGGAGCCGCATAAGCGGCTGTAAGTCGTTATAAGTGGCCTCTAACGGCCCGTGAGGGGCGTATGGAGCCACGGAGGCTGTCAGGACTGCTGCAGGAGGCTGCGGATTATGGCCTCTGCCTTCTTGATGTCCGCCTTGCCGCCCGTGGCGCGCTTCACGTAGCCGAACATTGCGAAGATGGCCTTGTCCTTACCCTTTTTGAAGTCTGCAACGGCCTGCGGGCTGGCCGCTATGGCCTCCTCACAGATCTTGCGAAGGTCTTCATCTCCCATGCCGGAAAGCTCTTCCTTGGAGATGTAATCCTCCACGGTGCCGCCGGACTCCAGGAGCTTTCCAAGGGTTATCTGGGCCTGGGTGGTGTTTATCTTGCCTTCATCCGTAAGACGGATGAGCTTTGCAAACTCTTCGGGGGAGACGGCTATACGGAACTTCTCCTTTTCTTCCTCTGTGGCAATGGAGGCGTATATGTTGCCAACTATCATGTTGGCCGCGCGGCGGGGCGAGGCGCCCAGAGAGACGGCCTTCTCGAAGTAGTCTGCCACGGCCTTGTACTTTACGATAAGCCGCGCGTTGGCGTCCGAGATGCCAAGCTCCGAGGTGTAACGGCGGAGCTTCTCTAAGGGAAGCTCCGGCAGAGAGGCTCTGATGGACTCTATGTAAGACTCAGGGATGTTGACCGTGAGGATGTCCGGCTCCGGGAAGTAACGGTAGTCCTGCGCGTCTTCCTTGGTGCGCATGGGGTAGGTTTCGCCCGTGTGCTCATCGTAGCGCAGGGTTGCCTGCTCTATCTTTCCGCCGGAGGAGTAGACCTCCTTCTGACGCTCAAACTCGTATGCTATGGCCTTCTCCATGAAGTTTACGGAGTTCATGTTCTTTATCTCGGTGCGGGTCGTGAAGGCAGAGGTGCCGGCCTCGCGGACGGAGATGTTAATGTCGCAGCGCATGGAGCCTTCCTGCATCCTGCAGTCCGAGACCCCTACGTAGCGCATTATCTGCTGCAGGCGCTCCACGTACTCACGGGCCTCTTCGGGGCTGGATACGTCCGGCTCCGCCACTATCTCTATGAGCGGCACGCCGCCTCGGTTGTAGTCCACGAAGGTGTAGCCGCGCTCATGCACAAGCTTTCCGGCATCCTCCTCGACGTGGATGCGCTTTATGCGTATCCTTTTGCCGCTCTCAAGCTCCACGTAGCCGTTGTAGCAGAGAGGCTTGTCGAACTGCGAGATCTGATATGCCTTGGGAAGATCCGGATAGCAGTAATTCTTGCGGTCCAGATGGGTTACGGTGTTTATTGAGCAGTGCGTGGCAAGGCCTGCCCGGATGCCGTACTCTATGACCCTCTTGTTGAGGACGGGCAGAGTGCCCGGCTGTCCTGTGCATATGGGGCAGCAGTGAGTGTTGGGCGCGCCGCCGAAGGCCGTCGTGCATCCACAGAAGATCTTGGTTTTTGTGGCAAGCTCCACATGAGTCTCGAGGCCAACTACCAGTTCGTATTTCATAACCTGACACCTCCTTCCACGTCTTCCACATCAAAGAAGCCTTCCCTCTCGGCAATGTATGCCGTCTGCAGGACTTTAGCGTCCTGGAACCTGTTGCCGATTATCTGCAGCCCTGCGGGCATGCCGTCTATCTTCCCGGCGGGGATGGAAATGCCGGGGAGGCCGGCTATGTTCACGGGCACCGTGCACACGTCCGAGAGGTATGTCTCTATTGCGTTGCCCCCGGAATATCCTTCATCAAAGGCCGTGCAGGGCACCGTGGGGGCGAACAGGACATCGCACTTTTCAAAGACGCCGTTCATCTCGGCCCGGATGCGCTCACGAAGCAGGCAGGCCTTCTTGTAATATGCATCCATGTAGCCGCTGGAGAGCACGTACGTGCCCAGCATTATGCGCTTCTGGACCTCTCGGCCGAATCCTTCCGTGCGGGTCTTTATTACCATGTCGTCCACGGAGGAATAGTTGGCCGCCCGGAAGCCGTACCGGATGCCGTCATAGCGGCCGAGGTTTGAAGAGGCCTCCGCGCAGGCTATTATGTAGTACACGGGCAGAGCGGCTTTGAGGGAAGGCACGGAGAGCTCTATAATCTCAGCCCCGGCCTCCCTGTACTTCTCTGCAGCGCCCCGGATGACGGCCGTCATCTCTGAAGAGAGGCCCTCGAAGAACTCCTTTGCAAGGCCTATGCGCAGGCCCTTGGGGCTGGAGTCGAGGTTAGTAGGCTCCATGGGGATGTCTGTGGAGGTCATGTCCATGGGGTCTATGCCCTTTATGGCGTCATATACAATGGCTGCGTCCGAGACGGATGTTGTAAGCGGGCCTACCTGGTCCAGCGAGGACCCGTATGCAATGAGTCCGTACCGGGATACAGCGCCGTATGTGGGCTTGAAGCCTACAACGCCGCAGAATGAGGACGGCTGGCGTATGGAGCCGCCGGTATCAGAGCCAATGGCATATCCTGCTATATGCGCACACACAGCCGCTGCACCGCCGCCGGAGGAGCCGCCGGTAACCTTCCCAAGGTCTCTGGGATTCTTGGGTCTGCCGTATACGGAGGTCTCAGACGTGGAGCCCATGGCGAACTCATCCATGTTCGTTTTGCCAAGCAAAACGGCGCCCTGGGCCTTGAGCTTGGTCCAGACGGTGGCATCATATATGGGCCTGTAGCCACGGAGTATCTTGGAGCAGCACGTGGTCTCCATGCCGTCTGTGGCTATGTTGTCCTTCAGAGTCATGGGGATGCCGCAAAGGGGCGATGTGCAGCCCTCCTTCAAGAGCTTGTCTGCGGCCTTTGCATTGGCTATGGCCTCGTCATATGTCTTGTGGACGTATGCGTTGAGTGTATCGTTTCTCTTCTCTATCTCTGCAATATACAGTCTGGTGAGTTCTGTGGAGGAGATTACCCCGGCATGGAGCAGGGCGGAAAGGCGGGAGATTGTGCTTGTCATTTTACAACCCTCCGCACGGGGAAGTACCCGTTCTCGCTCTGCACATTGGAAGTTATCTTCTCATTGTCCAGGCTGGGGCGGACAACGTCTTCGCGGAGGTCCGTTATGTCCTCTGCCCTTCCGCCCACTTCGTTTATTGTGTCATTGTCTCCGGAGATCTCGCAGTTTATGGTATCTGCGAACGCAATTATCTCTGCGAACTCACCCTCAAAGGCCTCGCACCGGGCGTCATCAAAGTCCAGCTTGGCGAGTTTCGCAAGGGTCTTTATTTCCTCACGTGTTACCATCCTAACACCTCCTGCTTCTGTATTGCACAAGCCCCCGGAAGGGGTCTGTGCAGGGCCATGCCTTTACGTAATATGCGGCGCAAAAACATGGTTAGTTTCATTATATTGCCCACTCAACCAACAGATTTGGCGGGCATCCGGGGGCTGCACCATGTGGTGCGGATTACTGGCGCACCTTGATATGCACCTCGCGGAGCTGGAGCTCCGTTACCTCGTTGGGAGCTCCGCACATGAGGTCCTGGGCGGAGGCGCTCATGGGGAAGGCGATGACCTCGCGGATGTTCTCCTCGCCGCGAAGGAGCATGAGCATGCGGTCAATGCCAGGCGCCATGCCGGCGTGCGGGGGAGCGCCGAACTTGAAGGCCGTATAGAGGGCGCCGAACTTCTCCTCAAGGGTCTTTTCGTCGTAGCCGGCTATCTCAAAGGCCTTTTTCATTATATCAAGGTCATGGTTGCGCACGGCTCCGGATGAGAGCTCCACGCCGTTGCAGACAATGTCATACTGGTATGCAAGAACCTTGTACACGTCTCCCTGCAGGGCCTCAAGGCCGCCCTGCGGCATGGAGAAGGGATTGTGCGTGAAAGCAGGCTTGCCGTTCTCGTCCTCTTCGTACATGGGGAAGTCATCCACGAAGCAGAACCTGTAGGCGTTCTGCTCCAGAAGGTTCAGGCGCTTGCCAAGCTCCTGGCGTATGATGCCGGCCAAGCGGGGTGCCTCCGCTTCGTTGTCTGCTATGAAGAATATGGTGTCCCCTACCTCAAGGGAGGCAAGGGAGCGCAGCGTCTCCTTGTACTCTGCGGGGATGAACTTGTCTATAGGCCCCTTGTATGAGCCGTCCGGAAGCACTTCGAGGTATCCGAGGCCGCCGAGGCCCTGAGACGTGGCGAACTGCAGCATGCGCTCATGGAAGCTCTTGCTCATGTCTGCGTGTACCTTTATGGCGCGCACCGTCTTGCCTATGAAGGGCTTGAAGGTGCAGTGCAGGAAGAACTCTGAGAGGTCTATGATGCGCAGGGGGTTGCGGAGATCCGGCTTGTCCGTGCCGAACTGGAGCATGGACTGCTCATATGAGTATACCGGGAACGGAGCTTCCGTCACCTTATAGCCTGCGGGGGCGAACTTCTTGAAGGTTGCCTCAAGCACCTTCTCACCCACGGCGAAGACGTCCTCCTGCGTGGCGAAGGCCATCTCAAAGTCCAGCTGGTAGAACTCGCCGGGAGAGCGGTCCGCCCTGGCGTCCTCATCGCGGAAGCAGGGGGCTATCTGGTAATACTTGTCTATTCCGGACACCATAAGAAGCTGCTTGTACTGCTGCGGAGCCTGCGGAAGGGCGTAGAACTTGCCCTTGTACCTTCTGGAAGGCACTATGTAGTCCCTGGCGCCCTCCGGCGAAGAGGCGCAAAGAATTGGCGTCTGGACCTCAAGAAAGCCCATCTCCTCCATCTGCTGGCGGAGAAACTTTATGACCTCGGCCCTTAGTACTATGTTGTCCTTGACCTTCCTGTTGCGAAGGTCAAGGAACCTGTACTTTAAGCGCAGGTCCTCACGGATCTCCTTGGAGGTTACTATTTCAAAAGGCAGAGTCTCCCTCACCTTTCCAAGCATGTCCACGGACTTGCAGTCCAGCTCAACCGTTCCGGAGGGAATCTTGGGGTTGTACGTCTCTTCATCCCTGTGCTCTATCAGCCCGGATACAGAGACGCAGTCCTCGCGGTTTATGCCCTTTAAAAGGGACACGTCCCTCATTACCACCTGCACTACGCCATAGAAGTCCCTGAGGTCTATGAATGAGATGCCGCCGTGGTCTCTGATGTTTTCCACCCAGCCGGCAAGCCTCACTGTCTCTCCCACGCACTGCTCTCCGATCTCTCCGCACGTCTTCGTGCGATACATTTCTGCCATTCTCATACTCCTTTCCGCCGCAAAATGCGGCTGCTATGCAGCATTCAAGATGTCTGCGGTATAAAAAAAACGCCCGTTCCGATACTCACTATCGGGACGAACGATGTTCGCGGTGCCACCCAACTTCTGCCTTGACGGCAGCTCTCTGCGGAGTTCACAAAAACTCCCGTTCCGTAACGTGGAACTTACGGCTCACCCTACTCATTGCTTTTCAGGCTGCAGCTCGGGAGTGTTATTCGCGCAGATTCATTCTGCAGGGATTTCACCGGCCCCTGCTCTCTGTGAGCGATAAGGTGCGCTACTTCTCTCCGTCTCAGCTTTTGTCTCTTCTGTTGTGCTTAAACTATATCACACGCCCGGCCAGCGTGTCAAACGATTTTGCTATAACCGATTTTTAAGCCATCCATACCACGGGGTTATGGCTCATCCTCGTATGCAGTGTCTGCCGCAGCTTCTGCCTCTTTCTGCTTGCGAAGGTACTCCCTTAAGAATTTGACACCCCTTGCTATTTCGTCCTCATAATCCTCAATGCCATTCTTTTCCTTAATCTGCCTGATGGCATCTTCCATATCCAATGTGTGGCATAAGTCGTATGCTTTAACAAGCACTTCCGGCTTTACAAGGGCATATATGCCCTTGTTGGACATCTCCCTGGTATAGGCCCAGTACTTGTACAGATAACCCATCCATGCCATCTGGTCATGCATATATGGAGCGCCGTCATCACTGCTGTAAGGCCCGAACTCATCAACAAGCCGCTGATACGGATTTTTATCGGAAAGCTTCATATACAAAGCGTAATCCTTATCCAATTCGCATCCCACTTCGGAGTTCATGAACCTGTAAATGAACTCATCAGAACACCACGTCTCCTGCAATGACTGCACAAATATCCACGCTTGAACCCCGCAAAGAATCTTCGCATTAAAACTCAGCTCTCTCATACAACATGCGCCTCAGCACGGCACCCCCTATGATTTGCGCCGTCATTGTAGCATCCTGTCTCAAGAAAATCTGCAGTTGCGAATTATTTCATAAATCCTGTAATAAAAGTCCAAGTAGGCTTATATGCCGCCTTCATTGCAGGCGCCATATGCAACATTAATGAAACTTGTTACTCGCAAATGCGATACAGAAGTTTTAAGCAAGTTTGGACGGGTGAATTACAGCTTAGGGAACTTCATGTCCTTGTAGTAGAACTCCTTGTCCCGGTCGCATATCTCACGCTGGACCTTGCAGGGGACGCCGCAGGCTACGACGTCGGCGGGGATGTCCTTCGTTACAACGCTGCCGGCGCCTATGACGGAGTTGTCGCCTATCGTTACGCCGGGCATGATCTGGACGCCGGAGCCTATCCAGACGTTGCGGCCTATGCGGATGGGAAGTTCGAACTGGTAGTCGTTCTCGCGGAGCTCAGGAAGAACAGGATGTCCGGCAGTGCAGAAGGTCACGCCGGTGCCTATGAGGCAGTTGTCTCCGATGCATATGTCAGCATCGTCAACGAAGGTGACGCCGGAGTTGATATAGACGCCGCAGCCGAGGTGCACGTTATGGCAGCCCCAGTTTGCGCTTACGGGGGTCTCTACCATGCAGTCATCGCCAATTTCTGCGAACATCTCTTTAAGGAGCTGCCGGCGGGCCGCTGTGTCCGTGGGCATTGTGCGGTTGTACTCCGTCATCTTGTCCTGGTACACGTGCTGCTCCGCAAAGAGATCCGGGTCGTTGCACCAGTACGGAAGGCCGGCCTTGCGGCGCTCAATGTTCTTCTCCATCTCTTCAGGCGTTGAGGGAATATGGAAGTCCATGAGCCTTACAAGCTTGCCGCTTTGGATGCGGAAATGAGACAGGATGTACTCCGTAAGCTCAGGGTCTGCGCCGTCCGTGGGGCACTTGTCCGGGAACATGTCCACATAGGCCTCGTTGGGGTACATCATGCCGGGCTGGTCCTGGCAGGCCAGGCCTATGCACTTGCGGTAGGGCTGATCCTTTGTCTTGGCGTCAGAGCTTGCGTGGAGCGTATAGTATACGTGGGCCTCGCCCTTGGATGAGATGATCTGAGTGATTCTGCCCTCTTCGGACGGAATCTGAACCTGTGTCTTGAAATACATGTCTTCCCCCTGAACAGGATGCATGTGTGTGCCCTGTGTCAAATGTATTCTAAGCTGTTTGAAGTTGCTTGAAGATATATGAAACTTGGTGCATGCAGATGCATGCGGCAAGTTTGAGACAGGTTGGGAGCCCGGATGAGGGCCCGGGTGCTACAGCTCCAGGGCGTGCGGCTTAATGGTTACCGTGTCCGTTTTTGGGTTGTAGTTATAGAGATAGATTGAGTCTGAATACTCATAGAAGAAGTTTCTCAGGCTTATGGCGTCTTCCGGATGAAGAAGACCGCGGGCAAGGCTGAAAGGCACGGAAGTCTTGCCGGTGAGGAGCATGTAGACGGCGAAGAAATCGTATCTGCACGTTGTATAACGGGATCTGAAGTTGAACCAGTAGAAAACGTACGGCCTGTCATAGTACTCAAAAACTCTGGTGTCCAGCTGCTTTGTATGGTTTGTGGCCGTAAACCAGGCTATGACCTCGTCCGGATCAGAGGACCGGACCAGTGCCTTCATTCCATCCGAAGCCTCACGCGGAGCGGTTTCATCGCAGCGCAGAAAGTTGTCGTATATGGCAGTGAGCATGCTCACTCTACCCAGCCAGTAAAGGAGGTCCAGAAACTGCCAGTCCCTGTCCGCTTCGATCAGCCGGTCAAAATCATCTATGGTCTCGCAATTCCAGGCCTGTTTTTCAAGGTGTCTGTAACAGTCCTCCAGTGGCATCATTCTGCCCTTGCCCTGGAAAATCTCCCAGCTTGCAAAACACCACACTTCCCTGTCATGGCAATAATTGTACGTTTCATACGGGGAGCACTTAAAGCCGTCCTTGCGGCGCGGCGCCCTGTAATGATACAGAGCCCTTGCAGGAATTTTGCGGAACCTTTCCGGCACGGACATGTACAGGTTGTGCAGCATTGTTCTGCGCTGCATGAGCTGAAGTGCAGGCGGCCAGAAAACGGAAAGGCTTTTGGCAAGGCATTCAAAGAATTCCCTGTTGTCCATGACATCATAATAGAAGCCTTCGCCGCAGTCCTCTATGGCTTCACAGGTCTTGTCATACAGGGCCTTTTCATAAGGAGTCAGACCTTCCGTGGACACCTCATCCCCCGCTATGCGGTCATCCGTAAGGGATGAGACGGCATATATGGCCTTAGGCGGCAGCGGGTATGTTATAATCTCCGTCCCGGCGTCATCCAGAGGGTATGCCATGGGAATAATGTTGCGCACTCTTGAGTCCAGACCAGCGGACAAGTCCCGCAGCATCCGGCGGACATATACATCTGCATTCAGTGCGCAGATCTCATGCCATGAAACAAGGTTCATCTTCAGGAGGTCCTGCAGAGTAATGATGCCGTGTGCACAGAGGTCTGCATATGTCTGCTCAAAAGACAGTCTTGATTTGAAGTCATACAGCAGGAAGTTCCTGTAGCGGCCGATATCCTCGAGGCCCAGGAGCTTGTAAATGGGCAAAGGGTTCTCATTGTAGGCCTTCCTGCCTTTCTCGAAGGCCCTGCAGAAGTACTCATCCAAGGCATCCAACATATCAATCACAAGGCCCTGCAGATACCGCTTTTTTCTTAATGAAGCAGGTGACTGAACAATGAGCTGGCCTATTGTCTTTATTCTGTGGCTTGTCAGCAGATCCAGAATATAAGGATCAAACCCCACATGGTCCAGCGGGATTTTGGAAAAGACGCCGCTTTCGGAGATATTGAGGATATAGTACAGACATGTATTGGACCTGGTGTCCTCAATCAGCTGTCTCTTGCGCTTGGCCATTGGTCTTCTCCCTCCGGAAGTGTAAAATTTGCCTCAAATGAGGCATATTATGCGCTGTATGAGCTTACTGGGCTTTAAAAATCTGCTGCATGCGAATGCGTACGGCAAGTTTGAAGCATCTCCTGGCGAGAGCTGCAGTTACTGCTGAAGGGCGTCGTCATTTATGGTAACCATGCCGGTTTCCGGATTGTATCCGTACAGCAATACAGCATATCTGTCTTGCAGCACATATCTCTTTAAATCATCTGCGTCGTCCCCGTAGAGGAATCCGTCCACGATGTCTCCGGGCACGGAAGTTTTGCCCGTGAGCAGCATATAGACTGAGAAAAAGTCATATCTGCAGCCGCGGCAGGTATCCCAGAATGAATTGTCATTGTCATCATAATAAGGGAAGTCGGCAGGGGGCATGTCAAAGGACATTTTCTTAAGTTCATTGAACCGGGCTATGACCTCATCCGGATCAGTTTCCGTTATCCGCTGCTTCATTTGCTTCGTGGCCTCATGACTGCGCTGCCTGTGAGGCTTCATGAAGCTGTCGTATATGGCGTTGAGCATGGTTGCGTGGGAAAGCCAGTCGAGAAGGTCTATGAACTGCACGTCATTGTCCGTTTCAATAAGCTTGTCCAGTTCATCAACGGTGGAACAGCTGTCCATGAGCTCTTCCATATGCATGAACGCTTTCTCTAGTGACACCATCCTGTCGCTTGTGCGGAACGCATCCCACCCATTGAAAAAGACAACCTGCCTTATGCCGCACCAGTCCCTGTATGGCCAGTCATTGCCTGTATTGGTATAACGGGGCCTCATATAATGGCACAGAGCCCTTGCAGGCATCTGTCTTAACTTTTCCGGCACGGAAAGGTACAGGCTGCGGATCATTGACTTGCGTTCAAGAAGCTCTATCTCCGGAGAGCAGAACATCGCAAGACCCTTTGCCAGCCCTTCAAAGACTTCCTTGCCATCCAGGACATCATAATAGAAGTCTTCACCGCAGTCATCTATGGCGTCTTTGGATCTGTTGTACAGGGCCTTTTCATATGAGGTCATGCCTTTCAGAGACACTTTGTCCCCGGCTATGCGGTCATCTGTAAGCGATGACACCCTCTCCCTTGCATCCTCCGGCAGCGGATATATTATGACGTCCTTCCCGGGAGAATCCAGCGGAAACGCCAGGGACGGGACCTTGCTTATGGAACGGAGTCCTTTCTTGACCTCGCTCAGTATAGTGCGTACCTGCTTGTCATTGCATTCCGCATATTCATGATAAACCACAAGATTCATCTTAAGGAAATCCTGCAGCGTTATGATTCCGTTTGCCCTCAGCGGGGCAAACACCTCCGGGACAAAATGCAGCACCTTCCTGTTGAAATCATACAAGAGATAATTCCCGTAACGGCTTATGTCCTTTACCTCAAGGAGTTTGTATACAGGCACCGGGTCGTCATAATACTCTTTCTTACGCTTTTCTATGGCTTCATAGATGTAATCATCTACTGTATCAATCACCTCACTGACATAATTTCTCAGACTCCAGCTGCGCCTGAGCTGCGCTGATGAATAATTCATGATTGACCAAACCGATGATATGCCCAGATAGTGTTTAAGTATCTCCACAATCTCGTCACTGAACCCTACTTCCTCTATCGGATCATTCTTAAAGAACCCGTAGGGGACGCAGGCAGACTCGGCAAACGGTTCCAGCGTTCTTCCGTTTAAAAAGTGTCTCTTTTTGCCCTTTGCCATCTCATTCTCTCCGTATGGTGTACCTGAATAAAATCCGCCTCAAATGAGGCATATTATGCGTTGTATGTGCGCCTGAGAGCGTCCGGAGGACGCCCCGGCCAGTCCCCGGCTAGTCTTCAAGGAGCTTTATAATCTGCGGCATGGCCGCTGTGGCGGCCTCGTAGCCGCGGTTAAATCCTACGTCCAGGTCCTTTACGGCGTACGGGGACAGGCCGGACATGTCCGGCTCTATGTAGAGATCGTAGACGCCCTCTTCCAAGGCTTTGGTCTTGCGTGTTATCTGCAGGTCCATGAGCTCATATGCGCGCATTATCATGGAGAAGATGTTCTTGATCTTCTCCGGCGGGTCTTCGGTGTTCTTCAAAACGTCCACAGAGACGACAACGTCTGCGCCCATGTCCTTGGCGTACCTGGAGGGCACACGGCAGAGGACGGAGCCGTCTATGAGTGTTGTGCCGTCCATTTCAACCGGGCGGAACACGCACGGAACGGCCAAAGAGGCCAGCACGGACTGAACAGCGGGGCCGTGGTCCAGGACCACAGTCTGCGCATTGAATGCGTCCGTGGCTATGCAGCTGAAGGGGATTTGGAAATCCTCTATATCGCCCTCCCCTATGTACTTTAGAAGGAGCTTCTTTACTTTCTTGGTGCTGAAGAGGGACTTTCTGCGGATGAAGCCTAAGGAGAAGTCTGCTATGGAGCGGGTCTTGAGCTTCAGGACCTCCTCGCGGATCTCAAGGGCAGTCATGCCATGAGCAAAGCAGGCGCCGATTACTGCGCCTATAGAGCACCCGGAGATGTAATCCGGACGTATTTCCGCCTCTTCAAGGGCCCGCAGCACGCCTATATGCGCCGCTCCGTTGGCACTTCCGCCGCCCAAAGCGAGACCCAATTTCTTGCTCATCGTCTTCCACCTTATATCTGCGGTCTCATGCAAGGCCGTATATGGTCCACGGGAGGCCTTGTGCCGCCGGGGACCGTATGTTCCGTTTAGTCTGCCAGAAGGGCCTTTATCTCATCCATGTGGGCTATGCCCTCTGCATAGCCTTCGTCGTAGGCCTTGTCCAGGTCCTTTATGGCGTACTGGCTCATACCCTTCATCTCGGGCTCTATGAGCATGTCGCAGATCTTCCTCTCAAGCACCCTGGTGCGCAGGGTCATCTGTGTGTCCATAACGTCGTAGACGCGCAGGATTAAAGCCAGAATGTTCTTTATCTCGTCCACTTCCTCCTGGGTGTTCTTGAGCACGTCCACAGCTATGACTACGTCCGCCCCCATTTCCTTTACGGTGCCTACGGGCACGCGGCAGAGGCAGCCGCCGTCCACGAAGATGCCGCCGTCATAGTGCACGGGACGGAACACGCATGGAATTGCGCTGGATGCAAGCACGGCCTGCACTGCGGATCCGTGGTCAAAGACACGCACCTGTCCGCATGTCACGTCCGTTGCAACGCACTTAAAGGGAATCTTGAGGTCTTCTATGTTTGTATCTGCCCCGAGGAGGGATGCTATGAGCTTTGAGACTTTCTTGGACTGCAGAAGGGACAGGCGGGTTATGAATGCGAGGGACACGTCTACTATGTCCCCGGCCCTGAGCTTCATCGCCGCCTCTTTCATCTCAAGAGCCGTCATGCCGTTTGCGTAGCAGGCACCCACAACGGCGCCCATGCTGCATCCTGCTATATAGTCCGGGCGTATGCCGTTCTCTTCCAGTGCCTTTATGAAGCCGATGTGCGCAACACCCCTGGAGCCGCCGGCACCCAGGGCCAATCCCAGTTTCTTCATATGTCTTCCAACCTTTATATATGTCCGTGCAGTCCGGCCCTAAGATTGGTCCTTGGACTGCGTATATATGTCCCTGCAGTCCGGACCCTGCAGAGAGCCTTGAACTGCGTATATATGTCCCTGCAGTCCGGACCCTGCAGAGAGCCTTGGACTGCGTATATATGTCCGTGCAGTCCGGCCCGGATATGGGGCTCCTGGGCTGCGTATTTTGCGGATAGTGCGGCGCCTTTCGCCTGAAGGGCAAAAATCTGCCGGCAGGGGCAGATTCTAGTACGTGCCGAGGATTTTGAATGAGTTTGCGGCCTCTGCGACACAGGAAAGGGTCCTGCGGATGGCGGGGCTGGAGTAGTCTCCCTCTATCTCTATGAAGAAGCGGTACTCGCCGGGCTTGTCCTTTATGGGCCTGGACTCTATCTTTGTCATGTTGACGTTGTCATCCGCCATGACTTTAAGGATGTTGTAAAGCGCTCCGGGCTCATGCCTGCAGGTGAATGAGAAATACACCTTGCGTGAGGGCCTTGTCTCGTCTGCGGTGCCGCGGACAATGAGAAGGAAATGCGTGAAGTTGTTCTTCTCGTCCGCAATGTTCTCCTCAGAGAGCGTTATGCCCTCTGCCTTTATATGGGAGCCGCAGATGCCTGCGTCCTCCGGGGACTGGATCTTTGCAATGGAGGCCGCCGTGGAGGATGTTGCAATGAGCCTGGCCGTGGGGAAGTTTGCGTTTATATACCTTGCGCACTGGTCCAAAGCCTGCTGATGCGAATAGATGTTGCGTATGCCGGACAAAGGGGCACCGGTGAGAGTAGCCAGCCTGTGGTCTATATGCACCACGCACTCCTGCACGGCTATAACCCCGTCCGTGGACTGCAGAAGGTCTATGTTCTGCAGCACACCGCCGTTGATGCTGTTCTCTATGGGCGCAACTATGACGTCTGTCTCCTTTGAAAGGAGAGCCTTCATGAGCAAGGGAAAGTTCTGGTATGCCACTTTCTCTGCGTCCGGCATGATTCTCTCTGCCGCTATCTCTGAGTAACTGCCCACAGGGCCTAAATAACCTGTCTTCATGTAATGCCTGTCTAATGTATGCTGTATTGTGTATGCCGTCCGGTGTTCCGGTAATGTGTTTCCAGTCCGGTGTCCCGGCATTGTGTTTGCCG
>JAJPZC010000128.1:0-5163 GCA_021204585.1 Clostridia bacterium | reverse complement strand
GTCCGGTGTTCCGGTAATGTGTTTCCAGTCCGGTGTCCCGGCATTGTGTTTGCCGTCCGGTGTTATGGTGTATGTCTGCGCCGCCCGGAAGTCTGCAGGAGATGCGGAACCGGTGCAGCGGAAGATGTCTGAATTTTGCACAAACAAATGTTTGAGCCGGGTTATGTGCGCTTGAACGGAGCTTAGACCTTGTCTGCGATGTCCAGAAGGAGCCGCTCCGTGTCCGCCCAGCCGAGGCAGGGGTCCGTGATGGACTTGCCGTATACGATGTCTTCCTTCTGGCAGCCCTCTTCTATGAAGGACTCTATCATGAAGCCCTTGACGATGCGCTTGAAGTCGGCATCGTAGATGCGGTCATGCATGACGTCCTCGCAGATGCGTATCTGCTGCTTGAACTGCTTTGCGCTGTTGGAATGGTTGGCGTCTATTATGATGGCCGGGTTGGAAAGGTCTGATTTAGCGTACCCCTCTGCCAGCTTCATAACGGTCTCATAATGATAGTTGGGGATGTCGTTGCCGTAGCTGTCCACGGCACCGCGGAGGATTGCGTGCGCCAAGGGGTTGCCGTCTGTCTCCACCTGCCAGCCGTTGAGCTTGAAGACCTGCGGGGACTGGGCAGCGTATATGGAGTTGAGGAGCACGAGTAGGGAGCCGGACATGGGGTTCTTGATGCCTACGGGGCCGTCTATGCCGCTTGCAACAAGCCTGTGCAGCTGGTTCTCGCTGGAGCGGGCGCCTACGGCGTGGTAGCACAGGAGGTCTGCCACGTAGTGTATGTTGGCGGGATAGAGCATCTCATCTGCGGCGGCGAGGCCTGAGGCCTCTATGGCCTTTATGTTGAGCTCACGGATGGCAAAGATGCCCTTTAAGATGTCCTCTTTCTTTGTGGGATCCGGCTGTGAGAACATGCCCTTGTATCCTACGCCCTTCGTGCGGGGCTTGTTGGTGTATATTCTGGGCACGAGGACAAGCTTGTCCTTGACCTTTTCATTCAGCTTTCCCAGGCGCTCCACATAGTCTAGGACGGGTGCGGCTTCGTGTGCGGAGCAGGGCCCTACGATTACAAGCAGCTTGTCTGAGGCGCCCGTTATGACGTCCGTGACCAGCCTGTCCCGCTCTGCCTTAACGGCCTTGAGGCTGTCCGGCAGAGGCATTATGTCTAATATTACTTCCGGGTCCGGAATGCGTTTTATCTGTCTGAACATCTGACTTACTCTCTCTGTTTGTGTGTATGTGTGTGTATGTGTGTGTATGTGTATGTGTATGCGTGCGCCCTTGTGAAGGCCACCGGGGAAGGGCCTTGCTGCGGACGGTTATATTCTGATGCATAGGCGTCTGTACAAGAGGATGGTCAGGGTTGATGATGAACAAATGTTTGAGACGGGTTATGCACGCTTGAAAGTTTAGACCTTGTCTGCAATGTCCAGAAGGAGACGCTCCGTGTCTTCCCAGCCGAGGCAGGGGTCTGTAATGCTCTTGCCGTATATGACGTCCTCTTTCTGGCAGCCTTCCTCTATAAAGGACTCTATCATGAAGCCCTTTACAATCTTCTTGAAGTCTGCGTCGTAGATGCGGTTCTGCATGACCTCTTCGCAGATGCGGATCTGCTGCTTGAACTGCTTGCCGCTGTTGGAGTGGTTGGCATCTATGATGACGGCAGGGTTTGAAAGGTCTGACTTCGCATAGCCTTCCGCAAGCTGCATTACGGTCTCGTAATGGAAGTTGGGGATGTCGTTGCCGTAGCTGTCCACGGCGCCCCGGAGGATGGCATGGGCAAGCGGGTTGCCGTCTGTTTTGACCTGCCAGCCGTTGAGCTTGAAGACCTGCGGGGACTGGGCGGCGTAGATGGAGTTGAGGAGCACCAGGATGGAGCCGGACATGGGGTTCTTGATGCCCACGGGAACGTCCACGCCGGAGGATACAAGCCTGTGCAGCTGGTTTTCGCTGGAGCGGGCGCCTACGGCTATGTATGAAAGAAGGTCCTCCACGTAGTGTATGTTGGCGGGATAGAGCATCTCGTCTGCGGCGGCAAGGCCGGAGGCTTCTATTGCCTTTATGTTGAGCTCACGGATGGCAAAGATGCCCTTTAAGATGTCCTCTGCCTTTGTGGGATCCGGCTGTGAGAACATGCCCTTGTAGCCCACGCCTTTGGTGCGGGGCTTGTTGGTGTATATCCTGGGCACAAGGACAAGCTTGTCCTTTACCTTCTCGTTAAGGCGGCCGAGGCGCTCCACGTAGTCCAGGACGGGAGCCTGCTCATGGGCGGAGCAGGGGCCAACTATTACAAGGAACTTGTCTGAGGCGCCTGTTATGACGTCCGTAACCATCCTGTCCCGCTCTGCCTTTATGGAGGCGAGATTGTCCGGGAGGGGCATCATCTCTACAATTACTTCCGGGTCCGGAATTCTCTTCTGCTTCTCAAACATCGCTCTCTCCTTTAACGCCCAACGCTTTAAGGGCGGCCTCAAAGTCATCCCTTATTTCTTCCGGGATCATGTACGTGTAGTCCTTGCCGAAGTACAGGCAGTTTTTAACCAGCGTGGAGCTTACGTGCCTGCCCTCTTCCGGGGCAGGGATATAGACGGCTATCATGCCCGGCATGTATGCGCGGCTTGCGTTGAAGTCCCTGTTCTCGTACTCGAAGTCTATGCAGTCCCTCACTCCCCGGACGTAGAACCTGGTGTCCTCTATGGCCAGAAGATCCACGGCGGCGCCCTCAAAGGTTATGACCTTTGCGCGGGGCTCATTTTCGTACAGCTTTTCCAGGAGCTTCTTGCGCTCCAGGACGGGCAGAAAGCCCGTCTTCTGCGTATTGACCATAATGGCCAGCACAACCTCGTCAAACATCTGCAGACAGCAGTCCGCCACGTATTTATGTCCTGTCGTAGGAGGGTCAAAAGACCCTGCGAATATGCATTTTCTCATATCAAAGCCTCATTGTTCCGTCTCGTTTGCCACAAGGGCAGAGGCATCCGGGGCCGCTTCTCCGGCCTCCTTGGCCTCCACGTCCTCTGTGCGCTTGAAGAATGTTATGTACGTCTTGCCGTACTTGCGCTCATCTATCTTCGTAAGCCCCTTCACGGCGCCCTCATAGGGGCAGTTGCGCTCATACACCGCAACGCCGTCCCTGTTTAAAAGGCCTCTCTTGCCTATTGTCTGCAGAGCCTTCAGCCCTAACTCCGTCTTGTACGGCGGGTCCAGGAAGATTACATCATACCTGGTGCGTGCGGAAAGGCATTCCATGTAATCCAGGTTCTTTACCTCTGCCGGGATGGGTGCCTTGAAGCGGGCTATGTTCTTCTTCAAAAGGGCCAGGCTGTCCTTGGATGAATCGTTGAAGACAACCTTCTTAGCCCCTCTGGAGACTGCCTCAAGCCCGAGGCTTCCGCTTCCGCAGAACAGGTCCAGGACCAAGCAGTCCTTGACCGGCCCTAAAATCGCATACAGGCTCTCCTTGACCCTGTCCGATGTGGGCCGTATGTCTTCTCCTTCAAACTCACAGAGCTTCAAGCCCCTGTGTTCGCCGCTTATAATTCTCATATTGCTCTCTTATTTTCTGCATACTCCGCAGAATATGCGCTTTTCATATAGTTTTTGCCCCGGTCCGGGACTGTGTTTTGCGCTGCTGCACAAAACCAGTTCAGAAGGATATTATGCCGTCTTCAGACACGAAAGCATCCAGCTTTACATCCCACGGATCTTCCGTGAAGTCTGCCATCTGGAAGGCATAGCCAATGCCAACCGCAAGGCACTTGTGCGATACGAGATACCTGTCATAATACCCCTTGCCGTATCCTATGCGGTATCCGCCCTTGTTAATGCCCAGAAGGGGCACTATGCACACCTCCGGGATTATGTCTGCGGCAGGGCCTGCGGGCTCCAGGATGCCGTATGCGCCTGCATGGAGCGCTCCGTACGGCACGGGCACTATGTCCTCCCCTTCCACACGGGGCAGGAACACCTGCTTGCCGCAAGACAGCAGGGCTTGTATGAGAGGCTCTGTCGGCACTTCGCTGCGTATGGCAGAATATACAAGGAAGCTATGGAAGCGCACATATGAGCTCATAATGAGCTCCGTTATGGCTTCTGCCCTGGCATTGCGCTCCTCTTCAGAGAGCGCATTGCGTGTGGTCTTAAGCTGTTTCCTTGCCTCTGCCTTGTCCATATAAGTGCTGCCGCATGTCCGTTAACACATAAGAACATACTACCCCTGTACTTAAGTTTATCACAGAGCGGGCCTGTTTGCAATGATTTTACTTGAATATAATGCTGTCCACATTGCGCCGGCAACCGAATTGCCACACAGTGCCGGGGAATGCTTTGCACCAGGACATAATAAAAGGCAGGCCTTGCGGTCTGCCCTTTCATTATATCCTATGTACATTACTTTACACGGAGCTTAACCACGTGGCCGCCTGCAAGGAGGATCATCTTAACTGCATCCAGCGAGAAGTCTTCTGCCTTCACTGTGAGAGGCTTGTCTATGATTCCGCGGGCAAGAACCTTGAGCTTGCCGGCCTTGGCATCCACCAGCTTCTTCTTCTTGAGAGCCTTGAGGGTAACTTCCTCGCCGGCCGCAAAGTTAGCAGAGATGGTGTCTATGTTGATGATGGCCTTCTTGTTGCCTTCAACCGTTGTCTCGTCCTCTGTGTACTTCTGAAGGACCTGCTCTGCAACGGTATCCGTGATGATGCTGTGAGCTTCCTGGACGGATACAGTCTCCTTTACATGGGTCTCTATCTCTTCCTCAGAGGTTATCTCTTCAGTAGCTTCCTCGGCGGGAGCCTCCTCTACGGGGTCCTCTTCAGCGGCAGGTTCCTCAACGGGAGCCTCCTCTGCAGGCTCTTCTGCGGCAACCTCTAAGGGTGCCTCTTCTACGGGCTCTTCCTCTACAACCTCTTCCACAGGCTCCTCAGCAGGGGGCTCCTCTGCGGGCTCTTCTTCAACAACTTCCTCTGCGGGAGCTTCTTCCTCTGCTGCAGGCTCTTCTTCAGTCTGTTCTTCAACAACCTCTTCAACGGGCTCCTCAGCAGGGGTCTCCTCTACGGGCTCCTCTTCAGCTACTTCCTCTATGGGTGCCTCTTCTTCGGCTACGGGCTCTTCTTCGGCAACCTCTTCAACGGGCTCCTCAGCAGGGGTCTCCTCTACGGGCTCCTCTTCAGC
>JAJPZC010000166.1 GCA_021204585.1 Clostridia bacterium | reverse complement strand
GCATCTGTGAGATATACTGATTTGGGGTTCATCTGGAACACACCACCGAAATCCGGACCTCCGACATATTTCGGAATTAGGTGGAAATGGAGATGTGAGAGGGTATCGGAATATGCCCCATAGTTGATTTTGGCCGGGTTGAACACCTTTTGCATGGCGCGTGTAGTCTTTGCCACATCTGCCATGAAAGCATTCCTCTGCTCATCGCTCAACAGATTGAGGTCATCTACATGCCCATCGTATGCCACTAAGCAACGGCCGTGATAGGTCTGCTCCCTGAAAATAAACAGACGTGACACGCTCAACTTCTCAACAAAAATCATTAACTCGTGCTGTGTCTCATTGTTCTGACAATAGAGACAGTCTTTTGGATCGCTGTTCATACTTTTTCAATTATAGTGTTTAGATTATCGGTTTTGCCCTTATTAATTCGTTACAAATTTACACAATTTTTCCGTATTACACTACAAAAAGCATGGAAATATGCGATATTTTCTCTTTACATATAGCCGAGCCAGCGCAATATATCATTGAGATTTGCCACCACCATTAGAATGATGAGGATACCGAAACCCACATATTCGGCCCTGATCATGAAATTCTCACTCGGTTTGCGGCGGGTTATCATCTCATAGAGCAGGAACAACACATGACCGCCATCGAGCGCGGGTATCGGCAATATGTTCATAAAGGCAAGTATGATACTTAGAAACGCCGTCATGCGCCAGAACATCATCCAGTCCCATGTTGGTGGAAACAGACTGCCTATCGAACCGAAACCGCCAAGGGATTTCGCCCCATCGGCTGTAAACACATATTTCAAGTCATCAACATAACCCCTCAAAACTCCTAAACCATAGTTGATACCGGCAGGAAAACTGGCGAAGAAACTGTAATTCACTGTTATAGGCTCATACAGCCCGTTCACGTTCTTGAACATCACTCCCATGGTGAGCTCTGGGGTAAGCGTCATACTAACAGTATCTATTTTCTCTGGCGTGGCGGCATGACAGAGGGCGATGGTTATCGCACGCACCTTCATACTGTCCTTGCTTGTATTTGCTCCATCGAGCATATCGTGAAGTACACTGATATGGTAATCAAATTCGTTCCATGAGTCAATTGCCTCACCATTGAAAGCAACCAACTTATCGCCTTTCAATATGCCGGCATTCGCCGCAGGGGTTTTCGGCAGCACACTGTCTATATCGGCAGGGATAAACGGACGGGCGAACACAGGGTCTGACTTGAGCATCGTGAGCAGACTCATCTTCTCCGGCATGGCAATCTCTACCTCCTTGCCTTCACGCAATACATCCACCGTCTTTGCCTCTGAGATAGCCCGGTACATATCTACATCAAACCTCGTGAAGGTCTTCTCATCTGTTCCTAAAAGTATATCTCCATCCTTGAAACCTATCTCCTTTGCCTGTTCGTTGAATTTCATTCCCAAAGTCATGTCCTTTATCGGAATATAGGTATCACCCCAATGAAACATAACCATAGAATAGATGAACAGGGCAAGTATAAAATTCACTAAGACACCACCAATCATTATGAGCAGACGTTGCCACGCTGGTTTTGCACGGAACTCCCACTCTTGCACTGGCTGTTTCATCTGTTCGGTGTCAAACGACTCGTCTATCATTCCCGCTATCTTGCAGTAGCCGCCCAATGGCAACCACCCTATGCCGTAGGTAGTCTCGCTGTTCTTTGGCTTGAATTCAAAAAGGTGAAACCAGGGATTGAAGAACAAATAGAATTTCTCTACCCTTACTCCAAACAATTTCGAGAAAAAGAAATGCCCGAATTCATGAAGCAACACCAAAAGGGATATCGCAAGCATGAACTGTAACAGCTTTATCAAAAATATCTCCATATTCTGTTTTCCTTATTTCGTTTTTAATTATTAATGTGGAACTCTTCATCGCCAAGTCCCGTTTCAATTCTCTTTATTTTCCTTGTTTTAATAACTCCTCCGCAACTCGCCGCGCCTCTGCATCCGTAGCGATGTATGTGTCATAGTCTGATACGCTACTGAACGCCACACGGTTCATCGTCTTTTCTATTATCTCACCCATTTGCAGAAAACCGCACCTGTCCTCAAGGAAGCCACGGTTTACTATCTCGTTGGCGGCATTCACAATGCATGGCATATTGCCTCCCTTACGGATAGCCTCAAAAGCCAAAGCAAGACAACGGAACTTTTCCAAGTCTGGCTCAAAAAACTCCAACGGATGCTTCAACAGGTCTAAACGCTCCCCGTTGAGGTGCAGACGGTCGGGATATGTAAACGCCAACTGTATAGGAATACGCATATCTGGCACACCAAGCTGTCCCTTCACTGAACCGTCGCAAAACTGCACAGCACTGTGCAGAATGCTCTGCGGGTGTATCAGCACCTGTATCTTGTCGGCTCCTATGCCAAACAGCCATTTTGCCTCGATAACCTCAAAACCCTTGTTCATCATCGACGCACTGTCTATCGTAATCTTTGCTCCCATGTGCCACGTGGGATGCCGCAACGCATCGGCTTTCGTAACGGTAGCCAACTGCTCCATTGTGTAATTGCGGAATGGACCGCCCGAAGCGGTTAACAGGATTTTCTCTATTGGGTTATCTCCCTCCCCGATAAGACTCTGGAATATCGCCGAGTGCTCACTGTCAACAGGAATGATGGGCGCATCATTTTCACTCGCCAATCGGCAAATCAGTTCTCCTGCCACCACAAGTGTCTCCTTGTTGGCAAGGCAGATTATCTTATGGGCTTTAATCGCATGAATTGTAGGACTGAGTCCGGCAAAACCTACCATAGCCGTTAGCACCATGTCTATCGGGTATGCCTCTACAATCTCATCCAACGCTTTCTTGCCGGCATATACTTTTATATCCGGCAGGTCACTAAGCAAACCTTTCAGTTCCTCGTATCTGTTCTCATCTGCTATCACCACGGCAGCCGGCATGAACCGACGCGCCTGGTCTGCCAACTCCTTCACACGACTGTTGGCGGTAAGACAATACACCTCGAACATGTCGGAATGCTCGCTTATCACCTCCAACGCCTGTGTCCCTATTGAACCCGTAGAACCAAGGATAGCTATCTGCTTTTTCATACACTTCAACTATTTATTTCCAACAGACCTTCGGGAATGTCAACCGCAATCTCTCGTCTCTCCACATCGATAGTCTCAATCAGTTCCTCACTTGCCGGTATCATCACAACTTTTCC
>JAJPZC010000174.1 GCA_021204585.1 Clostridia bacterium | reverse complement strand
GGAATGGTCACGCCGTTTGTGTCGGAAAGCTCACGCCGTTTGGTCGGAATTTGCAGCATATGTGCGCAAAACCCACCTTGAGACATTCTGCCGGGAGCCCGGTGCAGGCCCTTACAGGGGCTCTGCGGGAGTCTTACAGGGGCTCTGAAGCCCGTCTGCAGAGCGCGCCTGCGCCTCTTTCTGGACCCGCAAAAAATATTTTTTCAGACAGGTGTCCATACGTGCGCAGACTATCTATTCCGGGGCCGTGACGGCATGGCCTGACAACCCACTGGGCGGCACACTGACGGTGCCCGGATAGCAAACCAGACGGCCACGTATGGCCACTAATAGCAATCCGGACGGCCACGTATGGCCACTAATAGCAATCCGGACGGCTCTTGACCGGCCTCCGTAAGGCCTGTATAATATCCCTGTAACATCTGACTGCGGAAAGGAGACCCTCCATATGGAAAAGATACAAGCGAAGCAGGCCATGTATGACCTGACACTGGCCCTTATATACCTGACACGTTTCACTGAAGAGAAATCTTTCAAGGATGCAAAGGAGTTCCACGCCTGGAAGGGGTATGACTTTAATGTCCTGAACAGGCTTGATGATGAAGAGCTTATTGACCAGGGCTCCCATCCCTCCAGAACCAAGTCCGTATACATAACGGACGCAGGCCTTGAGAAGGCCCGGCAGATCCTGGAACAGTACGGCATAGAAGACTGGAAGTGACAATACGAGAGACAAAGGGGAACAGCGATGAACTGCTCCCCTTGTGTTTTTGTATGTAGTTGGATGGGATTGTGCTGCAGGCTTAATATATGTCTCCTTCGTACATAAATGCGAGGCAATCTCCAACAGCGGCAGCACACCCAATACGAAAGATCTTGGTTGTTATTTCGCCGTTCTTTAGGTCCTCCAGATGTTCTTTGTATCTATTTCCAACCACTCTTCTCGCCTCATCTGACTCAAAGTACCTGTCCAGAGCAGCCTCTGAGATGGATCCGTAGTAGCACTCAAAATATTCCTTCACTATCTGAGTGAACTCTTCCAGTGTGGGGCAGGTCTGCAGCACCTGCTCTTCGTCATCATCTTCCATAACATGCCTCCCATATATCCATGGCCTTACCTGGTACTCACTCTTCCCCTGTGGGCTGATCTTCAGCCTGCTGTCTGGCTCTGAGCTCCTCTGCACGCTTATGGTATGTATATCTGGCGATGCCGCTGCTAGCATGTCTCGACAGGTACTCCCAATCATCTGCACTCATAGCATTATGGTATTGTTTGATGATGCCATGTGTCTTCTCACCGTTATGACCCAAATCTTTCCCGATAAAGAACGCAAGCGATTCGCAGGCCTGAAGCACATAATACTTTCTGACTGTTTCAGACGGTGCGTTCTCATACAGCCGCCGGTCACTGGGTTCCGCAAAGTTCATCTTCATTGCCTCGAATATCTCCCACGGGGTGTAGTAATCTTCTATCTTCATCATAATCTATCTCCCTGATATGCCAGCAGTATAAATGCCGATGTTACTCTCCCCAGTTGTCATCATGCAGGATCCAACGCACTTTTTCCGTGCACTTCCACTTGTAAACACTGTTGGTTGCATTGCAGTATTCGTACTCCCAGTCCTCCAGGGTAAACTCATCTTGAAACTGGCATATCATGGCTGCAACATTGCCCAGGAGGCCTTCCACACTCTCATTATCCCCGTGGACAACAAAGCACTCTTCCAGCAGATAGTATCTTCTGAGGGCGTCTGACGGAGCTTCCTCATACTTCTGTCTGTACTCATCATCCGAGAGTATGTACTGCATGGCCTCATCCATCTCGTCCTTAGTGAACAGCTCTTCCAGTGTCATAATGTGTCTCCTTTATCCGTTGCTGTCTTGCTGGCCTGCTGGTCAGCCTGCTGCCTGGCCTTTAGCTCCTCCACTTTCTTTCTGCACCTTGCACCCCACGGATCATGACCGGCATGTTTGTACAGATACTCCCAGTCTTCCAGACCCATTGTGTCCTCTAGCATCTGCTTTTCTTCGACGTAATCTGTGGCGTCTGTAAACTCGGACCAGTAGAACTGCAAAGCCACATACCTTTTGGACAAAGGAGTCGGCGCATGCTTGTACTCAGCTCTCCAGTAATGGTTCTTACAGAATTCTTTGACCGCATACTGCACCTTCTTTTCGTCTATCATCTCTCACCTCAAATATCATTAGAATCAAATATACTGCAGCATGTTTTACATATTGCTGCACCTCTTAGATCAGTCATTGGCATGAAATATCCTGCTGCTCAAACGGTCCTTTGAGATTGTCTTGCCTTCCCTGGCAAGGTCCAGAACAATATCTGCGGCAAAGGATATTTCCATGCACATAACGAACCAGTGTCCCGCCCACTCGTCATCACCTTTGGAGCACTTGTATATGTAGTCCCGGATCTCGCTGATCTCCTGGACGGAGAGCGCCTTGGCCTCATCGCTTAACTTATAGCAGCGGCAATTGCTTCTTTCCATCTCTCATGCCTCCTGGCCTGTACCGATGTCTTGTGTGCCAAGACATTGCATATCACATGTCATCATCGCGCGGCAATATTGTATTGGGGTTCATGATGAATATGGCTCTGGACTCAAACACGTCCTCTGCGCTTATCCCATGATCTTTAGCTATAGTTTTGCACATATCCACCTCTGCCTGTATTTTTTCGGCAGACCTTGTGTAATACCTCTTGACAACCTCAATGAATTCTTCCTCCGTCATCGTTTCGTACCCCCTTTTCTTTCATTACATACAGTTTAGCACCTGAGAAAGTTGAAATTCAAACCGGGTTGTTAAGCATGGTTTAACATCTGCCGCTTGTATATTCTGCCGGGAAGTGATATAATGCCCGCAGATGCACCTTGAAGGCACGGGGTCCAACTTTTTGGACGTACCGGAGGGTGCTTGGAAACAGTTCGTTGGAGCTTGCAGAGAAGCTGTGGGCGGTGATGCAGGGCATGATAGAGGAATGGAAGCTTAAAATATTGGCAGAGAGCGCCAAGTATGACGTCTCCTGTTCATCCTCAGGGTCTGCCAGGGCCAATGACGGCTCCGGCATAGGCAATGCCGCGCCCTGGGGCATATGCCATTCGTTCACGCCGGACGGAAGATGCGTCTCGCTTTTGAAGATCCTGCTGTCCAATGACTGCATCTATGACTGCGAGTACTGTCCCAACAAGAGGTCTGCGGACGTGCCCAGGGCTACGGCCACGGCGGACGAGATATGTG
>JAJPZC010000145.1 GCA_021204585.1 Clostridia bacterium | reverse complement strand
GACGACCTTATCACCCTTCATCAGCGTGCGTTGGAAAAGTACAAAAACATCAAAAAGTCATTGCTTGAGAAGATGTTCGTTTGAACTATTTTGTGAAGAAGGATAGGCAGAAATGGTATACAAATCAGAATTGAAATTTGAAGAAGATTTAGTCTCCCTTCTTGGAGAGTGCGGCTGGGATACGAAGAATGTCTTACAATATCCTACTGAGGAAGAGTTGATTCAGAACTGGGCTGACATTCTATATAAAAACAACCGCGATGTGGACAAGCTTGGCGATTATCCTCTTACTAAGACTGAAATGGATCTGATTCTTGACCAGATTGCAAAGTTGAGGACCCCATACAAGCTCAATACATTCATCAACGGAAAAACCGTCTCAATCAAAAGAGATAATCCGGATGATGTCATGCACCTTGGTAAGGAGGTCAGTCTTCATATATATGACCGCATGGAGATAGCAAGCGGTAGAAGCTGCTATCAGATTGCGGAGCAACCTAAATTCAAGACTGCATCGACATTGCTTCCTGATCGCCGTGGGGATATTATGCTCCTCATAAACGGAATGCCTGTTTTTCACATAGAGCTCAAAAGGAGCGGTGTGCCAATTAGCCAGGCTTGGAACCAGATTGAGAAGTATTCTAAAGAAGGTGTGTTCAGCGGCATATTCTCCTTGATTCAGGTTTTTGTTGCCATGTCACCGGAGGATGCGGTATATTTCACCAATCCTGGCCCGGACGGCAAGTTCAATCCGAACTTCTATTTCCATTGGGGAGACATAGATAATACACCTGTAAAAAATTGGAGTGATTTTACAAGAGACGTACTGTCTATTCCGATGGCACACAGAATGATAGGATTCTTTACAGTTGCGGACGGAAGAGACGGTATACTCAAAGTCTTGAGATCGTATCAATACTATGCTGTTAGCGCCATTACAAATGTTGTAATAAAACACAAGGACAGGTGGAATGAAAGGGACCAAAGAGGCGGCTATATTTGGCATACAACTGGCAGCGGCAAGACCTTGACAAGCTTTAAAGCGGCGGAACTTATTTCAAAATCTCAGTATGTGGACAAAGTTGTTTTTCTCGTGGACAGGATTGAGCTCGATGTTCAGTCATTTGAAAACTACAAGTATTTTGCCGGGGAGGAGGATATCGTTCAGAATACAGAAAACACAGGTGTGCTGATTACAAGGCTGAAGAGTTCTGCTCCTTCGGATTCTTTGATAGTAACATCTATCCAGAAGATGGATAGGGTCCGTGAAGACGGTGGAATGAAAATTAAAAAAGATCTTGAGGAGATAAACCGCAAACGCATTGCATTTATCGTGGATGAATGTCACAGGGATACCTTTGGCACAATGATGCACAGCATCAAGGAAACATTCCCGTATGCCATATTCTTTGGTTTCTCCGGAACGCCGATACAGGAAGAGAACAGCAAGAAAGGCTGTACCTCATCCGATGTTTTTGGCAATGAACTGCATCGTTATACTATCGGTGACGGCATACGAGACAGGAATGTCCTTGCTTTTGATCCATATATGGTTGAAACCTACAAAGGTAATGAAATCAAGGAAGCCATAGTGTGTAAGAAGATGAATATATCCAGCCTCGAAGATATCAAGGGTGATTCGGGAAGACTTGAGGATTATTATCGGAGGCTGGATGCTCTTCAGATGGCCGGATGCTATGATGAGTCCGGTAATTATGTCAAAGGAGCGGAAGACGAGTTGCCCAATTCTCAATATGAACTTGAAAGGCATATTGATTCTGTTGTCGAAAACGTTAAAAGCAATTTTGAAAGAGTAAGCCATTCCAACAAGTTCCATGCCCTGTTTGCCACAAGCAGCATACGAGAGGCCATCAATTACTATAGAGAGTTCAAGAAGAAGGCTCCGGAAATACTTGCTTCAGTGCTGGTTGATCCTTCCGATGACAACAGCTCGGAGAGCATTGATAAGATTGATGGCATAGTGGAGGTCATAGAAGATTACAACAACAGGTATAATTGCAAGTTCACTCTGGCCACCTACAAAGACATGAAGAAGGACATTTCTCTTCGCTTGTCACATGACAAGGCTTACAAATGCATAGAAAAAGAGCCTTCTAAAAGGCTCGACATGCTGATTGTCGTGGACCAAATGCTGACCGGTTTTGATTCCAAATGGGTCAATGTCCTGTATATGGACAAGGTCATGAAACAGGAGAATATTATCCAGGCTTTCTCGAGGACCAACCGCGTATTTGGACCAGACAAACCGGTGGGACTGATATACTATTACAGAAAGCCTCACACAATGAAGCGCAATATAGATGAGGCTGTAAAACTTTACTCCGGCGACAAAGAATACATGGTTTTTGTTGACAAGCTTAACAAGAACCTTGCCAAGCTTAATGGGATATACTCCGAAATTGACGAACTGTTCAAAAGGGAGGGGATTGAGAATTTTTCACACTTGCCGGAAAACAATGCTGTGCGAGCAAAGTTCGCCCAGTTGTTCAATCAATTGAACCAGACGCTTGAAATGGTTATGGTCCAGGGCTTTTCATGGCAGGTATCCGTTTATGACGGAGTGGAGGCCTTTCTAACTGAAAACACATATCACATACTGCTACAGCGATATAAAGAGCTGTTCAGCTATGGGGGTGGCACTGATTATGAAGAAGAACCCTTTGATCTTGATCCTCATATTACGGAGATACAGACCGGGAGAATAGATGACGCTTATATAAACAGCCGGTTTGATAAGTATTTGAAGTTGAGTCGTTCTGCAGAGGATCAGGAGAATGCTGCCATCGCTCTCCAGGATTTGTACAAGTCTTTCGCATTGCTTCCGGAGGAACTGCAGGTTTATGCCGATCTCTTCATCAATGATGTTTTGGCCGGCACATTAGTACCCGAAGAAGGGAAAACTTTCCGAGATTATGTAACAGAGTATATGCACCGGGGAAAGGACACCCAGATTCACCGTTTTGCGGAAACGTTTGGCATTGATGAAGACAAGCTCCGTGAGATGGTAAATCTTCATCTGAACGAAAGCAACATTAATGAATTCTCCAGATTTGACAAACTCAGAGAAACAGCCGATGCACAGCTGCAGTATGAATACTTCAAAACGCACAGTTCGGAAAAGATGTCCAGAATTAAGGCAAAAAGCTTGTTTGATAAGATGCTTAGACGCTTTATAATCCAGGGAGGCTTTAAGATATAAGACAAACTGTTGTATAACTCCATATTAAACAAACGAAAGGATCACATTGAACGTGTGGTCCTTTTGCTTTTGCTTGGGAACAGCGTGAG
>JAJPZC010000158.1 GCA_021204585.1 Clostridia bacterium | reverse complement strand
CCCACAACAAGGTATGCTCCGTCTGTATAGTATGCCTTGTGGCCGTGCTTCTTCAAGGGCAGGAAGATGTCCCAGATGTGCTGCAGCCTGTGAAGGGTGCGGAACCACTTCTCCAGAGGGGTCCACTCCTTCCTGGGCTTTAATCTGGGATCCAGATCCGGACGGCCTGTAGGGGTGTCATAAACTGCAGGCGCAGCCTCTTCGGCTGCCTCTGCAGGTGCCGCAGCCTCTGCTGTCTCCCCTGTGGCCTTCTTCTCTTTAACCTTCTGTGCCTTCTTAGCCATACTTTACCTGCTCTGCAACGAGTCTCTGCTGCGGCCCCAGTCTCTTCACGGGGCCGGTGTTCCATCTAACACACACTATATGAAAAGGGCAGCGCCTGTGCCGTAAGGCTCTGTATACGGGGCCTTAAGCACAATGCGAATTATATGCCGGAGCGCCGGATAATGCAAGCAGATTTGGCCTGCAGGCATCTTTTGGCGCACATCTTACTCTTTTATACCTTTATATCTTTTCCTGGATCTTGCGGAGGATGAAGGAGACAACCTCGTCTATGCTCATTGAAGAGGTATCCACGTACGTTGCGTCCGGGGCGCATACCAGGGGGGATATGGCCCTGGTCTCATCCTGCCTGTCCCTGGCTATGATGTCTGCAAGGATCTCTTCCATGCTCTCCGTCCCGCCCTTCTTCTTGTCCTGCAGGTAGCGCCTTTTGGCACGCTCTGCGGGGCTGGCCGTAACGAAGAACTTGAACCTGGTGTCCGGAAGAACCTTGGTGCCGATGTCCCTGCCCTCTAAGACGCAGGAGCCCTTTTTGGCCACGGCCTGCTGCAGGGCAACCATCCTCTCTCTTACGAAGCCTATTTTGGAGACGGTGCTGGCGGCCATGCTGACCTCCGGGGTGCGTATCTCACCGGAGACGTCCTCGCCGTTTAAGAGGGTGTGCTGGACGCCGTCATATGTGACGTCTATCTCTATCTGGTCTGATACAGCCTTCACTGAGGCCTCATCCGCAGGGTCTGCGCCAAGGCGCAGGCAGCCGAGGGCGTATGCCCTGTACGTGGCGCCGGTGTCCAGGTGCAGGATGTTGAGGCGCTTTGCTATCTCTTTGGCAACGGTGCTCTTGCCGCTTCCGGCAGGACCGTCTATCGCGATGTTGATGACATCCGAGATGTCCTTGCGGAGCGAGACGGCATCATTGAGATATACGTAGCGTGGCAGATCTATGCGCTGCTCCGTCTGGATCATGACACGGATGCAAAGGGGCAAAGAGCCTGCTATGGGCGGCTCCATGCAGGAAAAGAGGGCGCAGGATACGAATCCCGCCTCGCGGGCGGCCTTTGCAGGGTACATGGCCGTTATGTCCTGCGTGGAGGAAAAGAATATGCATGTAACCTGCGAGACGTCCAGGGAGTTGCGGCGGACCAGCTCATTTAAAAGGCGGGCGGTCTCCGTGCGTATCTCTTCCGCTGTATCTGCAGATATGGTTGTTGCACCGCGGATTGCTGTCATTCTAATCCTCCAGCTGCGGCATGGCCCGCACAATAGCCTGTGGAGAAGGCTGTCTGGAGGTTGAAGCCGCCCGTCAGGGCGTCCACGTCCAGCACCTCGCCGCAGAAGTAAAGCCCTGCGCAGCACTTGCTTTCCATGGTCTTGGGATTGACTTCCTTCACGGAAACCCCTCCGGATGTAATTATGGCCTCGTCCCACCCCCGGACTCCGTCCAGGAGTATTACGAACCTCTTGAGATTCTTTAATATGCGGAGGCGCTCCTCATGCGTCACCATGTTGACCTTCTTGTCCAGCGGAAGGTCCGCCCGCTGCAGAAGGTACTTCATGAGCTCATGCGGCAGCAGGTCCTTGAGACAGTTGTAAAGGTCCTTGTTGGGGGACTCGTTAAACAGCCCGAGAATCTTCTGGTTGAGCTCCTTCTCCGGTATGCCGGGCTTGAAGTCCAGCTGCAGGTGCACCCTGGACATGTTCATGTGGCATATCCTGCTGGAGACGGAAAGGACTATGGGCCCCGAGATGCCGTAATGGGTGAACAGCATCTCGCCGAAGTATGAGCAGATCTTGTCGAAGTCTACGTACAGCGAGAGCTGCACGTTCTTCAAAGACAGTCCCGCAAGCTCTTCAAACGGAGGCCTCGTATTGAGGCCCGTGAGCGCCGGCCTGGTCTCGTCTATGGTGTGGCACATGCGCCCGGCGAAGTGATATCCGTCTCCCGTGGAGCCTGTGGAAGGATATGACAATCCTCCCGTGGCTATTATGACCTTGTCGAAAACCTCCGTCCTAATGGCCGGAAGGGCCAGAGGATAATCCGTGCCCTGGTTCTGCACCTTGCAGGCTGTGACCTCGAAGAACTGAGGAATGGCATTGTACTCCTCTATCTCTGAGGCCTTGGCCTTGGACACGTATTTTATGCGGACGAAGGGCTTTGCAGGCCTGTTGGGCGCAATGTTTATTACCTTGCGGTTCAGCTCTATATTGACGCCGTACCTCTCGCAGACCCTCTGCAAGGTCTTGGTGACGTCGCTTGCGTGGTCCGAGACGGGGAAAGCCCTGTTTCCCCTCTCTACCTTCACCGGCATGCCTTCGGACTCGAAGAACTTTATGCAGTCCTCCGGCGTGAACCGTGAGATGGCGCTTGACAGAAACTTGCCGTTCGTCACCACGTTGGCAAGGAACTCTTCTTCGGAGCACCGGTTGGTGAAGTTGCACCTTCCCTTGCCCGTTATGTAGAGCTTCTTCCCAATCTTTTCATTTTTTTCGTACAGCGTGACTTCCGCCCCGTCCCTGGCCGCCATGGCGGCAGCCATGAGCCCGGATGCCCCTCCGCCTATAACTGCAATCCTCATACTGAAGCCGTCCTCTCAGATCCCCCCTGACCTGAAGTTCAGTCCGCTCCCTCCGCCCGTACGGACTCAAACATCCGCAGGGCCTAGTCTGCGGGTATGAAGGTGTGTTGTATGTATCTAACCGCTTAAGGAGCTAATCCTTGTCTTCCGGGCCGTCCGTGTTGACTTCCTTCAGCACGGCCTCGAGGAGCTTTGTGGTTATGTCATACACCTCGGGGCACTCGCTTGCCCTTGGGCCTGCAACGTTCAAATCCAGGCCGTCCACGAGGTCTTGAAGCCAGTCCAGGATGTCATCCACGTCCCGTTCATTTCGCACAATGAGGTGGGGCTTTCCGAGTATTCCTGCATACTGGTCTGTGAGCTGCGCTCCATTGGACTTTCTGGAGCTTCTCGGGTACACAATGAGCGTTGCGTCCGAGTCCCTAACGTTCCAGCGGGTGCGCTGTATGACGT
>JAJPZC010000115.1 GCA_021204585.1 Clostridia bacterium | reverse complement strand
ACTGGTTTGCTCTTGCGGACATTATGAAAGGGTTTGTTTTTTTCTCGGATTCCAAGGTGGAGTCATACAATAAGCACAAGAAGGATCTTGCCAGGCTTAAGTCATATGTCAGGACAGAATGCCCGGAAAAGTACAGCCGGGTTTTTCGCAGACAGCGCTTCGGAAAGAAGGCGGGCAAGGTCAACAACTATGCCGCATATATCGGAATGGACAACAAGAAGGGATTTGCCAGGTGCTCCAGGGAGGAGTTTTACCAGTTCTTAAAGAATGACGTCAAGATAGACGATGAAGCTATTCTTTCAGAGATGGAGAGCGGGACTTTCATGCCCCTGCAGACCTGCAAGGATAACGCATGCGTGCCGTATCAGGTCATTCTTAAGGAACTGGAAGCCATTCTGGACAATGCTGCAAATCAGTTCCCGTTCCTGTGTGATAAGGAAGGGGAGCTTACGGTCCGTGAGAAGATTGTCATGCTCATGACATTCAATGTGCCGTACTACGTTGGACCTCTCAAGGGAAAGTTCTCCTGGGCTAAGTTTGTTGAAGGAAAGGATGGGGAGATGGTTACCCCCTGGAATTTTGACGAGGTCATAGACCATGATGCCTCCGAAGATGCTTTCATTGGCAGGATGACCTCCAAGTGCTCATATCTTCCGGACCAGGATGTTCTTCCCGCCGCGTCTTTTCTGTACAGCGAGTACAAGTTTCTTGATGAGCTGAACAATCTCAGGCTCAACGGAGTGAAGGATGAGGGAATAAGACAGTTCATATATGAGTATGCCAAGACCCACAGGAAGGTGTCTTTAGGCGCCTGCTGCAAAGCAATGATTGCCTGCGGACTTCTTCCGGAAGGCACCAAGAGGGAGCAGTTTTCCGGCATAGATATATATGAGGAAAAGGATTTCAGGACCTCGCTTGCATCATACAATGACTTTGCATTCCTTGGAGAAAAGAGGGACTCTCATCCGGAGATGTGCGAAGACATCATCCGCTGGATTACCGTCATTTCAGACAAGACCAGGCTTGCATGCCGCATCAGGGAGAATTACGGCAAGATTCTGTCAGAGGCAGAAATAAGCAGGCTCGCATCCCTTAAGTACAATGGATGGGGCAGGCTTTCAAAGGAACTGCTTGCCGGCATTAGAAGCTCTAAGTGCGCCAACTGCAACGGGGAATCTGTCTCCATCATTGAAAAAATGCGTGAAAGCGGCGAGAACTTCATGGAAATATATCACAATTACGGCTTCAATGAAGTTGTAAAGGAACGCAATCAGAGTCTGCATTCAGACAAGGTGACATACAGTTATATCAACGATATGAACTGTTCGCCTGCTGTTAAGAGGCCTGTCTGGAGGGCAGTGGAGCTGGTCCGCGAGATTGTCAAGGTCTGCGGCGGACAGCCTAAGAAGATATTTATTGAGATGAGCAGGGAAGTGAAAGACGGGACCGGAAACGGACAGAGGACCAAGTCCAGAAAGGAAAAGCTTCTTGAGCTGTACAGCCAGCCTGAAGTGGTCAACAACTGCATGCTGCGCGAAGACGGAGACTGGCTGAAGAAGATAGAATCCACGCCGGACTACATGTTCAATGACATTCATCTGTATCTGTATTATCTTCAGTTCGGCAGGTCCATGTACTCCAATAAGAAATTCAATCTCAAGTCTGTCCTTAATGGGGTTGACTGCGATAAAGACCACATATATCCGAAGTCCAAAATCAAGGATGACAGCATCGACAACCTCGTGCTGGCATTTAAATCTGAGAATGGACCCAAGAATGATGTATATCCCGTATCTGAAAGAGTAAGAACCGAGATGCATGCCTATTGGTCATGGCTTCTTCATCTTGGCATGATAAGCCCTGTCAAGTATTTCAGACTTACCCGCAGCACGCCTCTTACAGAGGAAGAGATTGCAGCCTTCGTGAACAGTCAGCTCACATTCATGTATCAGAGCACCAAGATTGTTGCAGAAACGATGCAGAAGTTCCTTCCCGGCTCCGAGGTCGTGTACGCAAAGGCCGGAAATGCGGATGATTTCAAGAAGAAGTTCAAGATCATTAAGGTTCGCGAACTCAATGACCTTCACCACGCCAAGGATGCATACATCAACATCATTGTTGGCAATGTGTATAACACCAAGTTCGGGCATGACGCTTCTGTATATTTCAAGAAGCACGATATTTCCAGCTTCGACCTTACAACGCTCTATGACAATGACATCAAGGGAGCATGGTCACCTTCATACATAAAGAGGATTGCAGGTACAGCGGAGAAGGATACCTGTACAGTGGTTCACATGGTGAACGCCGGCCATGGAGAGATGTTCGACCAGCAGATAGTCCCTGCAGGGACTCATGACGGGCTTATCCCTATCAAAGACAAAGAGCCGCTTAATAACACGAGCCGCTACGGAGGATATAACTCAGTACATTTTTCATCTTTCATGCTTGTCCGCAGTCTGGACAAGAACGGCAAGCCCATGCTTACTATGGAATGGTATCCTCTTTATTATGAGAAGAGGTACGGCAACTCTGCTGAGGAGAAGACCCGCTATTGCGAGCAGACCCTGGGGATTAAGAACCCTGTTATTTTGCTGGACAACATCAAGTCAGGCACATTGATCTCCAAAAAAGGCTCATATGCAACCATAAGAGGCAAGGCCGGCGATGATATCATAATATGCAACGCTAATCAGCTTCACCTGGACAGGAACAGCATGATTACGCTCAATGAAGTATGCAGGTATATGGACAGCCGTTCCAAGTACAGGAAGAAGGACCTGCCTATGAAGGAATCCGTATCCATAGACAGCCTTCTTGCTCTGTATGATGTGTTCACAGAAAAGCTTGCGATACCAGCATACAAGAATCTGAGGTACAACGGAAATTATGCAGGATTGCTCATGAAGGGCAGAACGGCATTCGTAAATCTGACAAAGGAGCAGCAGGCCATGGTTCTCTATGAAATTTTGCACCTTCTCCAGTGCAAGCCGAGGTCTTTGGCAGATTTGTCTGCAATTGGCGGGGCAAAGTTTGCGGGCGCTCTTAAGCAGTGCATGAATGTCACAGGCCAGGATCTGAAATTTATATTCCAGTCTCCTACCGGATACTATACAAACATCGTCAGCGTAAAGGATATGCTGTAATAAGTTCTGCTGCATCAGTAGCGGATTTGTGATTCAAAAAGGATGCTAAACAACCCAATTTGACGGAAGTTCCCTCCGGGGGTTGTTTGAAAGGTTTGATGTTCAGAAAGGGGGTCAACCCCCTAAATGGGTTGATATCACAAATACCTGGATACTGCAGGCTGTTAAGCAACCCATTTTGA
>JAJPZC010000167.1 GCA_021204585.1 Clostridia bacterium | reverse complement strand
GCATCGGGGTGTGCGGAGTGGCCGGCGGCGACGGCACGCCCGATTCGGGAGTGAAGATCATGACGCTTCAGATGTTCTCCGGCGACTATGTGGGGACGCTCTACGCCGAGGCGCGCGCGATGAAGTACGCGGCCGACAACGGCGCGGTGATCCTCCAGTGCAGCTGGGGCTACAACTCCGCCTACGCCAACGAGGTCCTCGGCTATTCCAAGGGTCCCGAGACCGAGGACGAGTGGTACGAACTCTACCCGCTTGAGAAGGAAGCGTTGGACTACTTCGTGGAGAACGCCGGATCTCCCAACGGGGTCATCGACGGCGGTCTCGCCTTCTTCGCCTCCGGCAATGAATATTCCGGCCTGTCGGCTTTCCCGGCGGCCTACTCCAAGTGCATTTCAGTGGCGGCCATCGCTGCGGACTTCACCCCGTCGTCCTACACCAATTTCGGAAGCGAGGTCCTCTTCTCCGCTCCGGGCGGCGACAGCGAGTACTACTGCATTCCCGGCCGGTCCAATGACGAATATGACATCTCCAAGGCGCAGGGGATGATCCTTTCCACCTTGCCCATCGGCGTCACCGACGTGGGAGCCACCTACGGCTACTACGAAGGCTCCTCCATGGCCTGTCCGCACGCGGCCGGCGTCGCCGCCCTCGGCCTGGCCTATGCCTACAAGCTCAGGAGGCACTTCACTGCCGACGAGTTCATCGACCTGATGAGCGAGACTTCGAGCGACCTTGACCAATACTACGGCTCGGACGCCGAGAAGGTCTACTACTACAACGCCACCTCCATGGGCTACACCCCGACTCGGATGGAACTGAAGGACTATCGCGGCAAGATGGGCCGTCTGCCGAACGCCTACGCTCTTCTGACAGCCATTCCGGGCTCCGGAACGGACATGAAGGTGCCGAATGTCTACGTCTCTCCCGATGCCGACGTGGTCATGGAACTGGCCCGCTACTTCATCGGCGGCGAGAGCCTGACCTACTCCTGCACCGTGGCCGACAGTTCCGTCGCCACTGTGAGCGTGAGCGGTACGCAAGCCACCGTCCACGGCGTCGCCACCGGCACCACCACGGCCACCGTCACCGTCGGCAACGGCTCCACGGCGACTTTCACGATCACCGTCAGGGCCAATTCCGGCAGCAACGGCTGGCTGTAATGCGCGGGGCGGCTCTCATAGCGGCATGCCTGACGGTGTCTGCGGCGGTCAACGCCCAGACCTACGGACCCGGCGAGGGAAAGGCCGCCATCGACTCTCTGCTCAATTCGGAGGTGAATGTGGAGAGCGCGTTGCTCTTTGAAAGGCAGGCTCAGGATCTCGGCACCATGACCGAGGACGAGGAGCCGAGGATTGTCCGCTTTCCTTTCCGCAACGCCGGACCGGAGGCCGTCACCGTCACGAGGGTGAGCACCACCTGCGGTTGCACTTCGGCCGCCGTGGAGGTGGGAGGCTTTGTCTCTGAGGGTTCCGTGGAAGACGGAGGAAAGATGGTCGCGCCGGTGACGGTGGAGGCAGGAGCCGAAGGGGCTGTGGATCTGACGTTCAATCCTCGCAACCGCTCCGGGAGCAACGATGTGAGAGCTTTCGTCTACACCTCGGAATCCGCCGACAGGCCCGCCGCAAGATTGAGCCTCACCTCCGAAGTGGTGGAGACATCGCCGTGGAGCCACTTTCCCGTCAAGATGGGGCACCTCAGGCTGATGAGGAACGAAGTGACCGTCACCCTGACCGGAGCTGCGGGGAAGGCCGTGGAGCGCATCCTCTGCGTGAACGCCGGCGGCAGGCCGCTGACGCTTTCCGCCGAGGGACTTCCGCCCTACGCGAGATTCCGCACCGAGCCGGAGACCATAGAGCCGGGGGAGGAGGCCGATCTGGTCATCTCCGTCGACATGGAGGCCGCCGACGAGTGGAGCAGAAACCTGAGTGGTTTCTCTTTCCGAATCACCGGAGCCACCGTCCGACCCGGCCCCGAAGAATTTATTGAAGTGAAAATACAACACGAATAGAACAGGAACGATGATGAACAGAATAGCGAAAACAGCGGCTCTGATGCTCGCAGTGCTGAGCCTTGCCGCCTGCAGCAAGGACAAGGCCGAGACAGTGAACTATTTGGACGTGACCTACGCGAACCTCAACGGCTCGTGGCAGCTCGCCGAATGGGACGGCGTGGCGATGGACCTTGATGCCGCCGAGACGGGAAGCGGAGCCTACTGCTACATCACTTTCGACCGCCGCGAGCACACTTTCGTGATCTACCAGAACTTCGACAGCATGTATGCCCGCACCATCACCGGCTCCTTCAGCATCGACACCGACGACTACCTCGGCGAGGTCATCAGCGGACGTTACGACTACGACAACGGCTACTGGAATCATGACTACACCGTCAGCGAACTTCTTTCAGACTCGATGGTCTGGACGGCGACCGACGACCCAGACGACATCTGCAAATACATCCGGGTCGATGGAATTCCAGACTCGCTTTCAAATTGAAATATTGGAAAATCATATTCATAAAATTTTAACAAAATATATTTTATTTGGCCATATGGCCAAATTCCTTTCGCTTTGAAACTTCGGACGTGTGGATAGTTAAAGATGTTTACAAAACGATAGAGAAGATATTCAATGTCAAACTTACGTTCTGTAAGTCACAATTTGGAATTCTAATTTTTTTCTATTTAATTTGCACTCGTAATGCAACTGAACAGCCTTTGCGTGGTTTTGAAAAGGAATATTGGGAAAAAACTAACGGCTTAACTTATATTTAATAATTAATTAGTGTGGTTTGTCGGCGCAAGCTTACTTACCCAAAGAAACAAGGCGATTGATTTGATTACAGATGGTCACTGCGGCTGTGTGGTGGCCGATAATTATGTTCAACTTAACTTAAAATGCGTATGAAAAAATGCATCTTAATCCTCATGGCAGTCGCTTTGACGCTGAGCGTGAAGACGGGATTTGCACAGCCGGGGGGCCAGCATCGTGGTGGAGGCCCGCGTCAGGAAGTGACCGGTACTGTTACTGATGCAAGCACGGGGGAGCCTATTCCCTTCGCTGCAGTAAGGGTGGACGGGACGATGATCGGTGCATCATCCGGAGTGGACGGAGCCTATGTGATCCCCGTTCCGTCAAGGGAAGAGTCAGTTTTGGTCTTCAGCTTCATGGGTTATAAGACGCTTAGTGTTCCCGTGAAAAGCAGGGGCGTGATTGACGTGGCCCTCGAGCCCGACGCGCTTGCCCTGCAGGAAACGATCGTGGTGGCCTTCGGTACGGCCACAAGGGAGTCTTTCACAGGGTCGGCTGCTGTCGTGGACAGCGATAACCA
>JAJPZC010000150.1:9000-13854 GCA_021204585.1 Clostridia bacterium | reverse complement strand
CCCAAACCGCAGCCAAACTTTAATGTCCCAGACCGGCTTCTCTTTTTCATGCCCAAAACCGCACGCAAAGCAGATCCGGCCCGCAATATGGCCTTTTTACGCCCCGTTTTCCCTCCTGTGGCAATGAGTACTTTTCTGGCGATTCTCCAAAGGCCTAAAAATGCCGTAATTAAAGCATAATGCGGGGCGTAAGCCCCGGACACAAGGCTCAAAGGGAGGGGAATGCAAAATTGCAAGGCACAAACATTGAAATGACATTGCCAAATGAAACGCTTGCTAGTATACTGTATGCAGGCACAATATGTGGTGCAAGCAATCCATAGGAAAATGAAGGAGACACTGTTAATGAGAAACGTTATCGTAGGACAGTCCGGCGGCCCCACGGCTGTAATCAACTCCAGCCTTTTGGGAGTTTACAAGACGGCGAAGGACAGGGGAGCCAAGATTGTGTACGGAATGGTTCACGGCATCAAAGGGCTTCTGGACGGACAGGTTGCAGATCTGTCTGAGCGCCTCCGCACGGAGCTGGACATGGACCTTCTGAAGAGGACGCCGTCCTCATTCTTAGGCTCATGCCGCTACAAGCTTCCGGACGTTCTGGGCAACGAGGAGCTGTACAAGAAGATCTTCGCATATCTTGACAAGCTGGAGATAGACGCATTCTTCTACATAGGCGGCAACGACTCAATGGACACCATAAAGAAGCTCACGGACTTCGGAGCCATAACCTCCAGCCCCATACGCTTCATAGGCGTTCCCAAGACCATAGACAACGATCTTGCCATAACGGACCACACCCCCGGCTACGGCTCCGCTGCAAAGTACATAGCCGCAACCACGAAGGAGATAATCCGCGACGGACTCGTATATGACTACCCCGTTGTGTCCGTGATGGAGATAATGGGCCGCAACGCAGGCTGGCTCACCGCAGCGACCGCCCTTGCAAAGGGAGAGGACTGCGAAGGCGTGGACGAGATCTACCTTCCCGAGAAAGTATTCGACCTCGACTACTTCCTTGCAAACGTCGGCAAGAAGCTCAAGGAGAACCGCTCCATGGTGATAGCGGTCTCAGAGGGCATAAAGGTAGCGGACGGCCGCTACGTCTGCGAACTTGCAGACCACGTTGACTACACGGACATGTTCGGCCACAAGCAGCTGGCCGGCACGGCCCGCTTCCTCGCCGCCAAGGTCGCCGAAAAATACGGCGTCAAGACCCGTGCCATTGAGCTTTCCTCCCTGCAGCGCTGCGCCTCCCACATCACATCCCGCGTGGACGTGACCGAAGCCTACAACGTAGGCGGCGCCGCCGTCAAGGCTGCTTTTGAGGGCATGACCGGGCAGGTCATAACCTTGAAGCGCATCTCCGATGACCCGTACATGTGCATCACCGAACCCGCAGACGTCCACATAATCGCGAACGTCGAGAAGAAGGTTCCCTTAGAGTGGATCACCAGGGACGGCACCTACGTAAAGCCCGAACTCGTCCATTACATCCGCCCTCTCATCCAGGCCGAGATAACTCCCCTCTGGGTGGACGGCCTTCCGCGCCACATCCGCCTCAAGAATCCCAAAATGCGCGACTGACCCCTTGCGGGGCGCATTGCGCATCCTTTGGCTTCTTGAGAAACACAAACACAAGCACACGGCGGAGCCCCAGGAGGAGCTCCGTTTCGTGTATTCCGGCCCTCCCCAAAAGCCCTCTGCAAGGGGCTTATCCTGCGTTGGACAACACAATCCTGCCGGATATTGCCTTTTCCGGGGCTGTTTTTTTGAAAACAGGGCCAAAACAAGGTTAAAATTCATTGCCTAAAAAATCTCTTTGATATATAATTTACCCGTGGTATGTCCTACGGACATAAGGTCCGGCTCTTCAAGGCATGCCTGCAAAAAGGTATTTCGTTTACGGTAACTCATAATGACTAAACGCGCTACAACAATTGTATGCTTCTGCGCTGCGGCCGTACTTGCTGCCGGCCTCTGCCTTACGACGGGCTGCAACGGCTATTACCGCGGCAACAAACTTGA
Organism: Clostridia bacterium; assembly: GCA_021204585.1. Taxonomy (GTDB): domain Bacteria; phylum Bacillota; class Clostridia; order Christensenellales; family Borkfalkiaceae; genus Coproplasma. The sequence goes on along the minus strand of JAJPZC010000150.1, from coordinate 11,829 downwards.
TTACACATCCGAGGGGACGGTAACCCAGCAGGGCGGGTTCCTGGTAGAGAAGGGAGACTACATCTACTTCGTGAACGGCGATGAGTCCTACACGGCCACCAACAAGTACGGTGACGTTGTAAAAGGCTCCATAATGCGCATCTCGCGCGAGGACCTCGCCGCCCGCAACTACTCCAGCGTGGACACAGTAGTGCCCCTTGTGGTCTATTCCGGCAACACCGACTCCGGCATCTTCATCTACGGCGACTACGTATACTACGCAACGCCTTCCACGGAGAAGAACTCCGACGGCGAAGTGCTGAACACATACCTTGAGTTCAAGAGCTCCAGGCTGGACGGCACCAAGACCATGAAGAAGTACTACGTGCAGGTGGACTCCAACACCACCGAGTACCGCTACGTGGAAGTGGACGGCACCGTATACCTTCTGTACGTGGCAGACGAAGAGTCCTATTACGACGAGACCACAGGCGTAACCAACCTTCATTCATACAACACCAAGACCGGCGACAATACCATACTTGCATACAACATATCCTCATACCTCTTCGACTCCGACGACGCCTCCAACGCCCGCGTCTACTACACGATGCCCGTTGAGAACTACTCCACGGGATCCAGCTTCGGCTACAACCAGCTCTACACCGTAACGGCAGACGCCACCTGGGATACAGACGGCGCCATGGTATACGGCGTGAACGGCGAGAACAACCTCGACGTCCCCGGCTGGACCACGAAAGACGAAGTTGAGGACGACGATGACGACGACAACGACAACGACTATGACCGCTACATCAACTGCGGCCAGCTTGTCCTTGAAGGCCTCGGCACCATAGACTACAACACCGCCACGACCAACGGCTACGAATCCGGCTACACGCCCTTCAACTACGGCTACTCCCAGGAGACCGCCGGCGACTACTACAACGGCGTAAGCTACACATACGACCTCGGCAAATACACCAACGGATACCTCTTCTACCAGCGCAACACCACAAACTTAAGCAACTACCTGTTCGTCCTGAACGAGAAAGATTACATTTCCGGTGACTCCGTTTCAACGGCATGGAACCCAGTTGCCGTAAACCCTGATTCCTCCGACAAGATCTTAGCCGACGGCACCAGCGCAGACAGCTACTTCTATCTCTTTGATGACAAAGGAGCCTTCACGGGCGTAATGTACGCAGAGAGCACCGGCATATCCGTTAACTACCTCGACGAGGACGGCAAGCTCCTCACGAAGGACGAGGCACACTCCGAGTCTCTTTACTACTACATTGACCGTGAGTCCGTGGCAACGCTCCTCTTTACGCAGGGAGACTATCTGTATTACTCCACAACCGGCTCCAACGGCATCTCCATCTGGCGCGTAAACTACACCGGCTCATGGGATGACTACAACGGCATGCCCGTTGAGATAGACCCCTCCGGCGACTACATCCCCGTGCAGATCCTTGACGTGGACGCGGTATCCGGATGGTACAGCCCCGCAATAGTAGACGACCAGCTCATTTTCGCAGCGGACTTCGATGACATGACCACTTTCAACTATCTGATGGTCTGCGACCTCCGCACCGAAGACGAAGAGACCGGCAATATGCGCATGATGACCAACAGCGAGATCTCCGCATACAACGACCAGCTCTCCGACCTGCAGGACGCCATAGACGACTACGACGACTCCGACACATATCCCGAAGCGGACTACGCCAACATGTACACGGCCATCCAGTTCGCATACATCACAAGGGACAACGAATACATAGATGACCTTGCCGTAATGTGCAACGACGCAGTGTGGGAGGATGACGAGGACGCCGATCCCGTCTACTCCGACAAGACCCTCGCTCTCTACCACGCATTCGTGCGCGCCCAGGGCGACTGGTCCGACTACGCCGAAGACTACAAGACGATAAACGGCGAGAAGGTTTACTCCAACGCGCGTGACTACTATTACAGCCTCTTAGGCGTTATGTCCGATGACGATGCAGACTCCTGGCTTGACGCAGTAAAGTCCTCATATCTGCAGTCTGAGCCCGACATCTCCTGGTACGACTCCCTGTCCACAGCCTGGAAGGTTGTCTTCATCGTGGGCATGTGCCTGTGCGGCCTCGTAGTCATTGCAGGCATAACAATTCTCACCATCTTCCTTGTAAAGCGCTCCAAGCGCCGCGCTGAACGCCGCAAGGCCGCTGACATCAAGGTCAAGACCGACGTCAACCGCCAGGAGAACATCTACGACACCGCCAACGCCGAGATCCCTGAGGACACCGTCATGGATCTCGAGGGCAACATCATCTCCGGCGGCACCGATGCCTCCGACTCCTCCGCAGAGCCCGAGGAAGTGGACCCCGGCGCCGACGCCCCGGCTGAGGACGCCGCTGCATCTGATGCCTCTGCAGCAGACGCTCCTGCAGCAGATGACAAGAAGGACGCAGAGTAATCCTGCACAACAGCACCAGCACCTCAAGCGGCGGCCAGTCCGCCGCTTTTCTTTTTCGCTGTTTTCCGCGCCAACCCACGCCCGCATGCATCCGTTCCCATGTACCCGGCCCCCCTGCAGTCTCAGTGTCCGGCCCTTTAAGCATCTCTGTTCCCGGAACCTCTGAAGGCACTGTTCCCGGAACCTCCGCAGGGGGAGTGCAGGAGCCCTCTTGCAGGCCCTCATACGCTTGCGTGCGCATGCATGCGCATACACGGCCGTATATGCGTTATGCGGCGCATATTTCTGTCCCAATGCTCTTGTCCAAGTGCTCCACAAGCCTCTCCGTGGTCTCTCTGGAGGCGCATACAACCGCCCTGTATATGGCATCCACAAAGAGGTAGAGC
>JAJPZC010000150.1:0-8900 GCA_021204585.1 Clostridia bacterium | reverse complement strand
GCCGCTTTCTGTATAATTATGCAGAATGTATAATCTCATAACAGGCCTTCTGGAGGGGGTAGAGTGGGCGCATATGGGCTGTTTTGATGATGAATGAGTACTTTAGCACTGATTAGGCCAAAATCTTGCATATATACTGGCAATTTGCATTAATCCTTTACGAACATTCGTTCATTCAAAACAATTGTTTATGAATAATTATACAAACAACATTGCATATTATGCAATTATGCAAATATTTAAACCTTATACGAACAATTGTTTCTAAATTGCCCCGCGCACGCGAAGGTGTTTCGGTTCATTTTCCGGTGTCCGTTAGGGACTCCACCGTAGTTCCGTGAGACACCTTTGCAGGATTTGTTTATGTGAGCGCAAGATGCTCTTTGCCTTGTGGATGCATGTGCCTTAGGAGGGCCTTTTGAGGCATGGTTTGAGGGGCAAAAAAGTTTTGAGATTTCATGAAAAGTTCACTTAAAAAGGTTTACAAACAGGGGCACAGTCAATATAATAAACACGATATTTGGCCCCGGGAGGGGTAATAAGCGCTATTTGGAGATACAGCTATGATCAGGTACATAAAGTGCCCGAGATGTGAGCTCAACTATATAGATGCGGACAGACAGGAATACTGCGACGTCTGCATTGCGGAGATGAAGGGAAGCAGGCTTCAGTTCGCGGATCTGGACGATGATGATTACGGCGCCCTGGATGAAGAGCTGGAAGAGGCAGAGCTTTGCCCCATCTGCGGAATCAACAGGCTGCGCCCCGGCGAGACCATGTGCGAGGAGTGCAGGGCCAAGCAGGAGTATGAGGGCGAGGATGACACCCAGCAGCCGGATGAAGAGGAAGAGGATGAGCTTGACCCCGACCGCGAGGACGAGTGGCAGCGCTATCTGGATGACACCGAGGACGATGACCTCAATGTGACCGACGAGAAGATCAAGGAAGAGCTTGAGGCCGAGTTCGGCGATGACGAAGAGGAAGACGATTTCAAGGATGAGTACCTTGAGGACTCCGATGACGACGGCAAGGACTCCGAAGAGGACGAGTACGACCCCTACCTTGACGGCAAACTCGACGACGAAGATGACGATGAAGACGACGAGGATGATGACGATGACGACGATGACTCCGACTCTGAGGATGACTTCTGATCCCGTCTAACAATCATTCCTTGCACCAGACCACTTCCATACATATTATATAATGCCTCCTTCCAGGCGGCATTATTGCGCACCCCGGAGGGTGCGCAGTCCCATAATGAAACACACACGCAGGCACCCGTAACGGATGCCTGTTTCTGTTATATGCTCCTGCGGCCCATGAGGGGCAAAGCGCATTGCATGCCACACAACTTGCGGCCATATGCAATACACAAAGGCCGTATTTGTTTGTTATTTCCGTCTTTTAAAGGTATAATTGACCTGTTGAGTCTATCCGGAGCCCGTATAGAGGCTCATATGAACAGTCCGGGCAGACAGTGCAGGCCACGCAGGAGAGAGTATGGAAACGGATAAAGAGAAAGCCGCAGCGGATGCTGGGGCAGACCAGGCAGCAGACCAGGCGCCTAAAGGTGCCGCAGCGGATACGGCAGCGGATGCAGGGAACGGCACGGAAAGCCCGCGCCTCGTGTACAAGTCTCCCAAGCATATACGGACTCACGGATGTGAGCCCCATCATGAAGGCAAGGATCTTGTTGCCCTGGCTACAAAGTACCAGGAGCACAAGCCCTTGATGTGCGAGAGGCTCATAATATACGTCCTTATGATGATAACGGCCGGCATGATGGGCGCCTACACATATAACTGCAGGGGCGGGGTCTTCTGCAATGCGCAGACGGCAAACGTTGTCATGATGGCTATAAACCTTGGCAACGGGGACTGGGCCAACGGGTTCTACTATCTCATTCCCATATGCGCATACATCCTTGGCGGTTTTGTTTCGGAGATGCTGCCCAACCCTGTGAAGAAGGCTCACGTCTTCCGCTGGGACACATACTTTGTGCTGTTTGAAATCCTTGTGCTCTTCGGCATAGGCTGGATTCCTACGGACGGCTCCATCTGGGTTACCCGTGCCGTGCAGATAATGATCAACTTCATTGCCTCCATGCAGTACAACACCTTCCGAAAGGCCTCAGGCGTTCCTATGGCCACAACCTTCTGCACCAACCACTGCAGGATGATTGGCGTGGCCCTGGCAGACGCTATCCGCCACCAGGACAAGAACCGCTTGAGAGAAGTTGGCATCCACGTCCTCATGATACTGGGCTTCCTTGCGGCCGGCGTGGTCATGACCCTCTTCAGCTTCATGGACGGCAAGGCCATCTGGGTAGCCCTCGTGCCCCTTCTCATTGCCTTCGTAATCCTTGCATACGCAGACCTCGGCCCGGAGAAGGCACGCCTTCTGGAAGTGCCCATCGGCCACTGATGCATATCATCACTTCACTTATATCTGGCATATGCCAAGCTTAATTGTTGATTTCATACGGGGATTGTTATGAGAAAATTGAAATTTAAGCTTAAGTGTCTGCTGACTATACTTGCATGTTTAGTATTGGTAGCCTTCTTTAGCATTAATTTGTTGTCTGTCTACGGCAATGTGAATGTATCAGCTGACAGTGTAGTGCAGGATGAGAATACAACAGAATCTATGTATGATGAGTTAATCGAAAATACTGAAACTGTTTTTTCATACAAGGATATACTCAAATCATACTATAATCAGGTGGCTGATGCTTTTAGCATGGACGATGATTCTGACATATCATTTACATTTGATGAATTCTGTGAGGGATATTATCAAGTTGATATAAGTATTCAGGACTATACATCCTTACTCATTAACCTAGTGCAGGGACAGATAGGCCTGACAGAATTTTATGCTGCTATTGATGATGGGATAGATATAGCGCCAATGTCATCTTCGTCATCTGTAGCCTATTATATCCTTAAGAATTCATATGATCCAGCAGTTGATGACCCGGAAATTACGCCATATAGTTATTTCAGGTCATATCCTGATGAGGATTTAAAAGAGTCAGATAAGATTTATGATCTTTCTGTTATTAAGGATGGCGACATTATACTCGAAACGAATACTGTGCTCTTCAACTCTGGACATACGGCATTTGTGTATGACACAGAAAAGAAAGCATACACATCAAGCAGCGGAACTGATACAGAGACATACATAGAAACCATTGATGCGGTTTCCACCGGAGTAAGTTTTGGGTACTTAAGTCAAGAAAGATTTGTAGATTATGGAGTTGTCATTCTAAGAGTGACAAATGAAAGTTCTGTAATTGCAAGTGCAAAAGATTTTGTCTACCAACAGCTAGGTAAAAAATACAGCTTGCCTAGTGAGGCCCGGGTTAACTATGATGTTGATTCAGAGGAATGGTATTGTTCAGAACTAATCAATGCTGCTTATTTTAATGCTGGCATTAATCTCGATTGTGTTATAGACGGTTACTGTCTTCCTTTTGATATTGAATGGTCCAGTCGGACTTCCTTTGTATGTATTTCAAACTGTGTTGATCTGATACTGAATGGCAAAGAAGATGGTAAGTGGAAAATAACTGTATACAACACATCAAGCGATTCGATTACCGTGGATTACAACACTAAAATGTGTTTTGCAAGTGATGCTGCAGCTTGGTCTGGTTTAAAAAATCTGGATTCAGTTACACTTAATCCCAATAGATCCGTGGTTGTCTATATCAGTACAAATTTTTTTGCAACCTCTGTCGCATTCAGTACAGTTAACAGCTATAATCAAAGGTGCATTACCTATGGATATAATCTAAGCAAGGCCAGTACAACGATGAGTGTTTCTAAAAACATAATCAGCTGATCCTGGGAATAGCAAACTGATCTTTGGCTATAGTTTTTGTAAAGGAGTTTGAAGATGCAGTGTCCGTATTGTTTCAAACAACAGGACGGGTCAAACATTTTTTGCACGATGTGCGGGATGTCTCTCAACGGACAGCATTCCGTACAGAAAAGCTGGAATGTACTTGGCATTGTTTCTTTTGGGATATCGGTTTTCTTTGCTGTATGCATATGCGTATGCGTGCCGGTTGTGATGGTGCAATATGATTTGTACTGGCAACTCGGTACCCCTCTATTTCTATACTGGCTATGCATAGGAGTAGTGCCTCTTGTGACATCTATTCTCAGCACTAAGGCATATAAGAGCACAAACAAGCATACGGACGGCAATATGCTTACGCTGGCTGGATTGATAATAAGCTGGTCTAGCTTTGCTGCATGCATTGGCATGGCATTTGCTATGCTTTGCATGCTCTTATAGGGAGGCGGAGCATGACTTGTCCTGTATGTGGCAATGTGATTCATAACGAAGATAAGTTCTGCGGGAAGTGCGGTATTTCGGTGGCTGCATCGGCAGAACAGGAGTCTCGGGCACCTGCGAAGAAGATCAAGGGTAAATACAATCTGAACGGGATCATTGGATTTGGACTCATAATCCCATTTGTCATCATGGTGGCAATCAATATAATTGTCTTCACGATCTGCTATGACGGAGTGTATTTTGGCGGCAATCCATTGATCTACCTCATTGGCATGATATTTCCGTTCATCTGTCTTACATACAGCATAGTGGGTATGAAGCAAAGGAAGGATTGCCACAGGGGCAATGCTCTTACTAAGGCTGGGCTGGTAATTAATATAGTCCTCGCATCCGGCTTATTTATCACTTTTGTCGTTCTGCTTTGCATTGCTCTTGCTGCAGTATAGAACACCACTATGTTCAGCCGTAATGCCATATAGATTTACAAAGCATTGCAAATTCAGATGGAATTAGAAAGCTGCGCCGTTTGCTGTGTGCAGACTGAACATGCGGAACTTACAGACGGACAAGAGTACAGTACTAAAACCCTTAATATCCTGCATCCAATTAGAAAGTAAAAATACAGCCCGGACAGCCAAAGCCCGGGCAAAGTATGTTATAGGTGCCCTTTAAGTTGCTTATGTGAATGGAGGCAATCAGAGCCCAATTTGCAGATACATCCCTGGATATGCTTTGTATACGGCACCTAAACGGCTCCGTACGGAGTTCTGTACAGGCAGATTTGCCGCTGTGGGCTCCTCTAAGGCCTCATATGAGGCTCATTTGAGCCGTACGAAGGCATATATGCTTAATCCAAGCACTTTGTGGAAGTCTTCATGAGCCTCAAAAAAGAGGTACAGAGGCCCTCTGAAGGCGCATGCGAAGGGTTTGGCGGCGTGTGTGAGAATGTTGTGATATATGCGCCGATTTAATTGAAAACATTCATGAAAGGTGGTATAATCCGGGTATGACCGTACGAGGAAAAGCTCCGGCTAAACTCAATCTCACCCTTTCCGTCTCGCCCGGAAAAGAGGGGTATCATGACATAGACAGCCTGGTGTGCTCAATAGACATAGCAGACGCTGTGGTGGTATCCTCACGCAGGGATGACAATGTAAACATTGTCATGCACGGGCTGGGGGCGGAGAGCATAGAGTATGAGGACAACAACGCCGTAAAGGCGGCCCTGCTTTTCCAGAAGACCTTTGATACCAAAGGAGTGGACATAACGGTATACAAGAACATACCCATGGGCGCAGGCCTCGGCGGCTCTTCCGCAGACGCTGCCGCCGTCCTCAAGTGCATGCAGAAACTGTACAAAAGCGGCACGGATGAAGAGGTGAAGGCCTTGGCGGACTCGCTAGGAAGCGATACAGGCTACATGCTCTGCGGCGGCTTCGCCCGCATAACGGGCAGGGGAGACATAGTGGAGCGCCTGGACGTGCCCAGGCGGCGCACGCTGGACATGATCCTTTTGCTCCCTAAAAAAGGGGTCTCCACAAGGGATGCGTACAGGCTCTCAGACCTGTATGAAAAGCACCCGGACCGCACAGAGGAGGCCATTGAGGCCCTCATATCAGGCGATACACAAGGCCTTGGAGGCCTAATGTACAATGACCTCACAAGGGCGGCAGAGTATCTCAATCCGGACGTGGCGCAAGCTAAGAAGGAGCTTGAAGGGTTCGCACCCTTCGGGGTGAACATGACCGGAAGCGGCAGCGCCGTGTTTGCGGTCTTTGAAAACGACATGTTCTGCGAGTGGGCTTTGAGCCGCTACCGCGGAAGATACAGCTGTGTTAGAACCAAGACTATCCCGGGCAAGCCCGCGGAGCAGGAGGAATGATGGCTGAGGAAAGAGTTATAGACGAGGACGAAGACAAGAACAAGAAGTTCGTGATACGCAAGAATGCAGACGGCGAGGATGAGCTTGTGTACATCGGAGTCCAGATGGACGGGGATGAGGATGAAGGCCCCACTCTGTATACGGCAAACGGCGGAAGCGGATACGGAGCCTCATATGCAGACCAGACGGCCGCAGAGGATGCCGTGGAGGCTGCCATAAAGGCCGCTGCGGAAGCCGCCGCTGGAAGCGAGATAGACCCTGCCGTGGAAGAGGCCGTGAAGGCTGCAGCAGCAGGCGCAGCAGGCGAGGGGGTGGAAGCCGCCTTAAAGGCTGCAATGAAGGCCGCAACGGATGCAGGCGTCCCCGCAGAGGGCGCAGGCTCCGATGAGGAAATGGACGCAGCTACGGACGCAGTTGTCAAGGCCATGGCCAAGAAGTTCATCATTCGCAAGAATGAAGACGGCGAGGATGAGCTTGTGTACGTGGGCGGTGAGCTTGAGACGGATGAGCAGGATACGGACCAGAACGGGGACGTTGAGGTGGATGCCTTTGAGGTCAAGGAGTTCGAGGAGGATGACGAAGAAGCCGCCGTTATGACCCCGGAGCAGCTTGCAGAGCGCGAGAAGCGCAGGGCCGTAGAGAAGGAAAAGAAGCAGATGGCTGCGGCAGAGCTCTTGGAGAAGGCCATGCAGTGCATAGCGGACAAGGACTTCGGCGGCGCCGTATATTCCCTTTCCCTTGCAGAGGAGCAGGATCCGGAGAGCACAACCATAAAGTGCGAGAAGTACAGGGCTGCATGCAAGGATTTCACGGACTTCGATGCAGACATAGATGAGATACAGGAAGCCGCAGAGGACGTGGGCGAGAACTGCACCCCGGAAGAAAAGGCGGACCTTCTGGAAAAATCCTATAAGGTGCGTGAAAAGATTGCCGAGACCGAAGCGGAGCTCAAAGAGCTTGCCATAGAGAATGAGCAGGGCAAGAAGGACCGCGAGGAGATCTTCATCCTCATGCGCCAGCGTGCCATGAGGCATTTCCTCTATACCGCCGTGCCTTTCCTTGTATTCCTGATCCTTGGCGTTGCCTTCACGCCCGTGATGTACGCCAACGAACACGGCGTGTTCCTGATCCTCATGATAATCTTCTACGCACTTGCGTTCATTTGCCTCGTTGCATCCCTCATAACCCTTCACGCCCTCATAAATGCGCAGCACAAGATGAAGCTCAACAACAAGAACTCATCCACAAAGGTTGGCCGCAAGTACGAGGAGACCGAATCCCGCTACAACACCCTCCGCTCCATATACGAAGCACTCGGCGGCGAGTATGATATATCTTGACAATGCGGCCACAACCTCCCTGGACCTTGAAGTCCTGGAGGCCATGACCCCATATTATACCAGCATATACGGCAACTCACAGTCCCAGCATACCTTCGGACGCCAGGCGGCAAGTGCCGTGCAGCGCGTCCGGGACTCCCTCGCAGCCTCCATAGGCTGCGCCCCGGAGGAGATATACTTTGTATCCGGCGGCACCGAAGGTGACAACCTTGCCATAAAAGGTCTCTGCTCCGCATGCGGCAGAGGCCATATCATAATATCCGGAATAGAGCACTCCGCGCTCTACGACTCCGCCCTGCAGCTTAAAAGCCATGGCTTTGACCTTACCGTAATCCCTCCCACACCGGAAGGGCTCATCCGCCCGGAAGACGTAGAGTCTTCCATCCGTCCGGACACCGTCTTCTGCGGCGTAATGTACGCCAACAACGAGACCGGCTCCATCCAGCCCGTCCGTGAGATCCACTCCGTCTGCGAATCCCATGGAGTCTTTTTCTTCACGGACTGCGTCCAGGCGGCACCCTACATGCCGCTTTCCGCAACCCTTGCAGACGGCCTTGTCTTTTCCGCCCACAAGTTCTACGGCCCCAAGGGCATAGCCGCCCTGTACATCCGCAGCGGCACCCGCATGCAGCCCCTCATTTGCGGCGGCATGCAGGAGCGCACCCTCCGCGGGGGCACCCTTAACGTGCCGGCAATCGTAGGCCTTGGAGCGGCATACGCAAAGTGCGTATCCGGCATTGATGCCGTTAACCCGTACATCCGGTCCATGCGGGACACTTTCCTGCAGAGAGTCCTAAGCGAGATCCCCGGAACGCACCTGAACGGCGCAGAGCCCCTTTTGCCCTCTCATGCCAACATATCCTTTGACGGCTGCGCAGGGGAGAACATTGTCTTTTCACTGGACCTCAAGGGCATAGCGGTCTCTACGGGCGCCGCCTGCTCCGCAGGAGCCGTTACCCCCACGCGCGTAATCTCTTCCATGGGCGGCCTGGCCCGCGCAAAGTCTGCGGTGCGCTTCTCCTTTGGCAAGAACAACTCTCCCGAAGAGATACCCGTTGTCCTGGATGCCCTTAAAGAGTGCGTATCCCGCATCCGCAGAGCATAGCCTTACGGCCGCCCTGCACACAACTCAAACTTAAGCAAAACAAGGCACGCCAAAACGGCGTGCCTTAATGATATCCACGGGGCAATGATAATCTTCGGGCTCCATATGAGAGCCTGCGTGAGATGCGCTCAGAGCGCCCTGAATGGGCAGGAAAGGCAGTCCCGGAGGACTTGCTGGTGCTGTTTGCTGCGCCCCAGAGAGGCTGTACAGGCCTGTACAAGTGTGCCTGCTGGAGCTGTGGGTAATGTTCCAAATGAGAGGG
>JAJPZC010000186.1 GCA_021204585.1 Clostridia bacterium | reverse complement strand
AAAATGCGACTTCCGGCCGAATGGGAAAAAAAAAGCGGGGGGCAGCTGACATGGCCGCACTGCGAGACCGATTGGTACGCTCTTGACAAGGTTCTGGAGTGTTACGTGGACATTGCGCTTAACATTCTGCGTTTCGAGCCGCTGCTGATCGTGTGCAGGGACGAGGCGGAGGCTCGCGGAGACATCGCGCGGGTCTGCTCCGCGAGGGGAATGACGCCGGACCTTTCGCGGGTGACTTTCGTCGAGGCGCCGCTGAACGACACCTGGGCGAGGGACCACGGCGGGATCGCCGTGCATGGCGACAACGGCGAGAAGTACCTCTATGACTTTGTGTTCAACGGCTGGGGGCTGAAGTTCGGCTCCGACCTTGACAATCAGCTGACGAAGAATATATTCAATCAGGGGGTGTTTCAGGAGGATGTCCTCGGCGTGGACATGAGGCCTTTTGTGCTTGAGGGAGGTAGCATTGATTGTGACGGGCAGGGGACTCTGCTCACCACCACGCAGTGCCTGACTTCCGTCAACAGGAACGAGTACCTTACGCGGGACGAGATTGAGGGGGAACTCTGCACTGCGTTTGGCTTGAAGAGGGTGCTCTGGCTCGACCACGGCGACATCATCGGGGATGACACTGACGGTCACATCGACACTTTGGCGCGGTTCTGCAATGCGGAGACGATTGAGTATGTGCAGTGCACCGATCCCGATGACCCTCATTATGAGGAGCTTGGGCTGATGGAGAGGCAGTTGAGGTCGTTCAGGACTTTGGACGGCGGACGTTACAAGCTGGTTCCGCTGCCGCTTCCGGAGGCGATGTGGCTCGATGACTACCGTCTGCCTGCCTCCTATGCCAATTTCCTGATTGTGAATGGGGGAGTGATGATGCCGGGTTATGGTTCGGCCTGTGATGAGGTGGCGAGGCAGGCTCTGCAGGCTGTGTTTCCTGACAGGGAGGTTGTTGTGGTTGGTTGTTCGGCTCTGCTGTCCGGCCACGGCTCGCTTCACTGCGTCACCATGAATTTTCCGGTTGGTTGGTTGCCGTAATTGCACGGCCTGGGTGAAAATTTGGCCTAAATTTTCAATTATGATAAAGTTGTAAATACGGAGTAAGGATATGAACAATCTTAAGATCGGAATGGTGCAGCAGAGGTGTTCGGAGGACATTGAGGCGAACATAGGAAAGCTTTTTAAGGGGATTAGGGAGTGCGCCGAGAAAGGCGCGCAGCTCGTCGTCCTTCAAGAGCTTCACAACTCGACGTACTTCTGCAAGACGGAGGATGCTGCGCTTTGTGACCTCGCGGAGCCGATTCCGGGACCGTCGACGGAGAGGTTCGGCGCCCTGGCCCGCGAACTCGGAGTCGTGATTGTCCTCTCGCTCTTCGAGAGGCGTGCTCCGGGAGTGTACCACAACACGGCGGTGGTCCTCGAAAAGGACGGCGGCATTGCCGGGAAGTACCGCAAGATGCACATTCCGGACGATCCCTGCTATTACGAGAAATTTTATTTCACTCCGGGAGATCTCGGCTTCGAGCCGATTCAGACTTCCGTGGGCAGACTCGGCGTTCTGGTCTGCTGGGACCAGTGGTATCCCGAGGCGGCGAGGATCATGGCTCTGCGAGGCGCGGAGATTCTGATCTATCCGACTGCCATCGGCGGGGTCTACACTGACCCCGAATGGGAGCAGAAAGTGCAGAGCGATGCGTGGCAATTAGTCCAGAGGGGTCATTCCGTGGCGAACGGGCTGCCGGTGGTGACCGTGAACAGGACCGGTCAGGAGGATGATCCGAGCGGGAACACTCCGGGCATACGCTTTTGGGGCCGCTCTTTCGCGACCGGACCGCAGGGTGAGCTGCTGACGGAATTCGGCAGAGATGAGGAGGGAGTGCGCGTCGTGGAGGTTGATTTGGACCGCACTGAGTACGTACGTCGCGGCTGGCCTTTCCTGCGCGACCGGAGAATTGATTTTTACGGTGACATTTTGAAGCGCCTTGTAGATTAATCATCATTATATGGCAGAAATTGGAACAATCTTCACGGCTCATGGGAAGAAGGCCGTGCTGTGCGGCTCGGGGGAGCTGGGAAAGGAAGTGACAATCGAGCTGCAGCGGCTCGGAGTGCAGGTGGTCGCGCTCGACAAGTACGAGAACGCGCCGGCTATGCAGGTCGCCAACAAGAGCCATGTGCTCTCGATGCTCGACGGCAAGGCTCTGCGGGAGGTGATCCTGCAGGAAAGGCCGGACTATATTATCCCTGAGATCGAGGCTATTGCCACTGATGAGTTCGTGCGCCTCGAGAAGGAGGGCTTCAACGTGATTCCGACAGCGAATGCGGTACGCCTGACGATGAACCGAGAGGGAATCCGGAGACTTGCCGCAGAGACTCTCGGCCTTCCGACTTCGCCCTACCGTTTCGCGGAGAGCAAGGCGGAATTTGAGGCCGCGGTGCGCGAGATCGGCATTCCGTGCGTGGTGAAGCCGGTGATGAGTTCTTCGGGACACGGCCAGAGCACCGTGCACAGCGAGGCCGACATCGAGAAGGCGTGGAAGATCTCGCAGGAAGGCGGGAGGGCAGGTAGCGGGAAGGTCATCGTGGAGGGCTTCGTGGACTTCGACTATGAGATCACCCAGCTGACCGTGCGGCACTGTGGCGGCACGACTTTCCTTGAGCCGGTGGGGCACCATCAGGTGGACGGAGACTACCGCGAGTCATGGCAGCCTCAGGCGATGACCGGGACCGCGCTCTCCAAGGCGCGGGACATCGCGCGGAAGATTACCGACGCGCTCGGCGGCTATGGAATCTTCGGGGTTGAGCTTTTCATCAAGGGAGATGACGTGCTCTTCAGCGAGGTGTCTCCGAGGCCGCATGACACCGGGATGGTGACGATGATCTCGCAGGACCTTTCGGAGTTCGCCCTTCATGCGAGGGCCGTTCTCGGACTTCCGATTCCGGCCGTCAGGTTCTACGGCCCGTCGGCCTCCAAGGCAATTGTGGTTGAGGGCAATACCCGCGAATATGAGTTCCGGAATCTTGAGAAGGTCCTTGAGGAGGAGGGCGTTGCCATCCGCATTTTCGGAAAGCCTGTGATTGAGGGGCATCGTCGCCTCGGCGTCCTTCTCGCCACGGCCGACACCGTCGACGCCGCCATGGAGAAGGTCACCCGGGCCTACAACAAGTTAATAGTTAAAACTTATTGATGGCTATTTGATTCGGGAGAGGTTCTGCAGTTCGTAGTCGGTGCAGATGTGGTCGATGATGGAGCAGACGATGTGATAGGTCGGACTGCCCTTGGTGTAGATCGTTGGCGCCATGAAATTGACGCGCTTCTGTCGCAGGAGCTTGCAAGCCGTCTCATACT
>JAJPZC010000072.1 GCA_021204585.1 Clostridia bacterium | reverse complement strand
CTTCATGCCGCATCTCCTCCAAACAACAGCTCTCTCATATCCCCTCTCAAGCGCCTATTATTATAATGTTAGAGGGGAAAATCGTCAAGAGCCGTTTCACAACACTTTGTCTATTATCTTGCCCGCTCCGACACATTCATCCAGACTGTTCATATCATCCCGGCCCCTTTCCTGCCGCCTTCATCCGTATTGCAATCTGCACAAAACCCGGCTAAAATATGCCTGCAGGTACAGATTATGCAGGACATCTATACACATACAAACGAAGAGCGGGCAGCCCTCCTTCTGGACGAGATCCAAAAGGCGGATGCCATTATTGTTGGCGCAGGGGCAGGCATGTCCACGGCCGCAGGGTTCACACATGCAGGCGCCCGGTTCAAGGAGTACTTTTCTGACTTCGAGGCAAAGTACGGCTTCCATGACATGTACTCCGGAGGCTTCAATGCCTTTGAATCCTGCGAAGGACAGTGGGCCTACATGAGCCGGTTCATATGGATAAACGCTACTCCCCCATCCCCGGCAGAGCCTATGCAAACCTTCTCTCCATCCTTGAGGACAAGGACTTCTTCGTGATAACCACGAACGTAGACCACTGCTTCCAAAAGAGCGGCTTCCCCAAGGAGCGCCTCTTCTACACCCATGGGGACTTCGGCCTCTTCCAGTGCTCCAAACCCTGCAAAAAGCTTGCCTATGACAACAGGGCCGGGATAACCCAAATGGTTCTCTCCCAGGGGTATGACATTGCCGATGGCGGCAAGCTGTATGAGTGCGAAGGCCATCCCGTCCGGATGCAGATCCCGGCAGAGCTCATACCGCACTGCCCTCACTGCGGGCGGGAGATGTCCATGAACCTTCGTGGGGATGACACCTTTGTGGAGGACAAGGGCTGGCACGCAGCCTGCGGAAGGTACGAGACGTATATACAAAGCCGCAGAAACAGAAAGATTCTGTTCCTGGAGCTGGGCGCGGGATACAACACTCCGGGGATTATAAAGGTACCCTTCTGGCGCATGACGGCCGCCTTCCCGGACGCCCGCTTCCTGTGCGTGAACCTCGGCGAGGCCAAGGTCCCGGACTGGATCTCCGAAAGAGCCATATGCATGAACGCAGACATAGCCGCCGTCCTGCAGGCAGCGAAAGAGTTAAAAAACCCGGCTCCGTAATGGGCGCCGGGCTTTTTGTTGCCTTGAACTCGCTATGTGCGGCCTGTTTTGCGTGTCTGGACGCAGGCAAGCCATGCCCGGCATTCCAAAGACTTACCGTACCAAGCATCTTAATGCCATGCGGGCTTCCTTGTTTGGAGCAACAAGAAAATAGCAGTCTCCGTTATTGGCATCTTCATCATCTGTATCATCCCAGTCTTCAGCTTCTTCGTCTTCCGTGTCTGCAGGCTCCTGTCCGGCCGCATATGCTTCGCATTTGCCTGCCGTCATGACATATCCCGTATACAGAAGCAGAGTGAAAAACTCACGGCTGTCTTCCATGAGTGCAGGATAATCCGCCGTCTCATCTATCCAGGCTTCAATGACGTCTCCCCCGCCAAGCCGGGATATCTTGTCCCTGTCTTCAGCAGACAGCCTTTCCGCCAGCTTCTTAAGGCATGAAATGGTGTCTGGCTTTGCCCAGTACTCCCCCGGCTTGAATCCATTGGCTATGTACTTTGCCACAGACCACGGATTATATACCGTTGTGTCTCCAAACTGATATCCGGAATACCACTCGCGCACCTCAGGTTTCTTGTCTGCCCTGCCGCGATGCCACAGCAGATCCTCCACTTCATCCTGTGTGAATCCGAAGTGCTTGCAGTACCTGTCATCCAGCATGGAATAGTTCTGGACATTGTTAAGCCCGCCGTACAGGCTGTCTCCCGTTGTCCCGGTCACGCCTGTCATGACAGCGAACTCCAGATCCGGATTGGTCTTCAAAGCCGCTCCGAGGAGCCCTGCCATAAACGAATTCACCTCGTCATAATAGCCCTTTCTGTACCCTTCCATAAGAGGAGCGTCATAATCATCTATGAGTATGAGGGGCTTCACGCCATAATGGGTGTGCAGCATTGACGTCAGCTGAAGCAGCGACAGTTCGTATGACCCCTCTGTGGCCGTACCCTGCACGATGCTCTCATACTGCCGTATATCATATGCATCCAGCCCATTGCTTCCGTACAGCTCTTCGTGCCGCATGTATTCCGAGGCTATGATGCCCTTCAGACCGGCATACGCCTCCTTCCAGCTTTCCCCTGCAGCATCCTTAAACGCAAGATATATGACGGGATACTTTCCCTGAAGCGACGTATACCTGGACCCGCAGCTCCAGATTTTCTTGTCTTTGAAATACACAGAGCTGTTCTTGTCTGTCTTCTCAAAGAATGTCCTGAGCATGCTCAGATTGAGCGTCTTTCCGAAACGCCCCGGCCTGGCAAAGCGATACACCTTGACCGGCCTGTCTGTCATATCTTTGATAAGAAGAGTCTTGTCCACATAACGGTATCTGGACACAAGCTCCGCATAGTCTTCCGTTCCTGCGGGCACGCATGCCCGCTCTGCATCTTCCATCGCATGCACTCCGGGTATTGGCATTGCTGCTGAGGCCTTCAATTAAGATTAGAGGGATCCTCCGGGGATGCGTAATCCTCATCCACCTTTATGCCTTCATCCTCTTCGGCCGGGGCCTCTTCCTTTATCTCCACGGGCTCTTCCTTGGGAAGGTTGTCCGGGGACTCTTCAAAGCCGGTCCACTGAGGTATCTCCTGCTGCAAAACGGAGCGCACTCTGGACTGCTCCTCTATGCAGTGCTGGTAGTTGTGCTTTATCATGAAGTCCCCTTCCATGAGACGGTCATAGAAGAGCCTCTCGGCCCTCTGGTACAGCTTCAGCGCCTTGCGCAGGTTCTGCGGAGTGCCGATGCCCTTTTCATAGCAGTCTGCAAGGCGCATGTATATGTCCGCCCCGCATGAGCGGATGGTGTCCTTGCTGCCCCGTAATATCTTGCCGCACTCCTTGTATATCTCAAAGGCCTCGTTCTCATCCTTTTCCACGAAGTACCCGTTCCTGTACATGTCCCCTATCTTGTACATTGAGATGGGGTGGTTGTCCAGGGCCCCCTTCACGAAGCAGAAGTATGCCTTCTCATAATCCTTTGGCATGTTGCGGCCGTAATAGTAGCAGTACCCGAGGTTCTCATTGGCCTGCCTTGAGCCCATCTCAGCCGCCTTTTTGTACAGCTCCACGGCCCTTGTGAAGTCCTGCTCCCCTATGCGTCCGGTATAATAATATGCGCCGAGTTCGCAGGCCGCCTCCGCATTGCCGTTCTCCATCTCTTCCGTTAAGACCTCTTCTATGAAGTCTGCCACAAGGGGTGCAAAGGGCGCCGCGGGATCCAGCCTTGCAAAGTTGTACACGTACTCCATTGCCGTGCCCCTGAGCTCCTCAAAGTCCCTGTCTATCTCCCACTTCAGGAGGCTGCATATCTGCGGCGACTCCTCCGTTGTTGTGTTCCTTACTATTCTCTGAAGTCTTTCCCTAAGTGTGTCAAATGTCATGATTCCCCTCTGAAGGCCTGCCTATATGTCTCTTTTGCCCATGGCTCTTTCCAGCATGGCAAGCAGGTCTTTCGCTTCTTTTAATCCATTGTTCGCAGATGCATGAAGCATCATGATGGCCAGATCCAGGTCTTGGGGGACGCCTTCCCCTTTAAGATACAGCACGCCGAGATGGTAGTATGCTATGCAGTCTCCGGATTCGGCCGCCTTTTTGAACCAGCTTGCCGCAGTCTTGATGTTCTTGCGCACTCCGAGGCCATTCTCATACATGACTCCGAGATTGCACTGCGCCTGCGTAATGCCGTTATCCGCCGCTGCCCTGTACCACTTTACGGCCTCTGCGTAATCCTGCGCAGTGCCGCGGCCGTTATAATAACACAGGCCAAGATGATACATTGCATCCGGATCCTTTGCATCCGCTCCGGCCTTGAATATGAAAAAAGCCTTGTCATAATCCAGCTTTACTCCAATGCCGTTCACAAAGCAGAACCCGTATGCGCCCCATGAGCCTGGAATCCTTTTCTCTGTGGCCTTCTCATACAGTTCAATGGCTTTTACAGGATTCTGTCTTGTCCCAAATCCGCGCATATAGCATTCCGCAAGCGGCAGAATGGCATCCAGCTCACTCCTTTCCGCCATGGAAAGGTACTGGAAGGCCTTGTACGGATCCTTTCTGCACCCCACGCCCTCCATAAGACAGAGGCCGTACCTTAAGGCGCCGTAATCACATGCCGGCTGTTCCGCGGCTCTCTTGTACCATTTGAAGGCCTCG
Source organism: Clostridia bacterium (assembly GCA_021204585.1). Lineage (GTDB taxonomy): Bacteria > Bacillota > Clostridia > Christensenellales > Borkfalkiaceae > Coproplasma. Next base: position 9,559 of record JAJPZC010000072.1, on the reverse strand, counting down.
TCCAAATTCTCTTCCGTTCCGAGGCCGTTGAAGTACAAATCCCCCAGGTATGCCTGCGCCAGATCATATCCCTGCTCCGCCGACTTTTTGTACCACCTGAATGCCTCTTTAAAATCCGGCTTGCCGTCCACAAAACCGAAATAATAATCCTCCGCAAGCCAGCACTGGGCATCCGCATCCCCTTCGTTTGCCCGGCGGAATGTTTCCATATCCAATGCCATAATACCCCTGTTGCCGCCTCATAAGTCCGGCTTTATGTCCGGCATTTCCTCTTTTAAACCATACTGGTCCAATATATCCGCCGCCTCTTTGACTCCAGCCTGTTTTGCTTCATACAGCATCCGGAAGCCAAGATGCGCGTTCTTTGCGACGCCCCGTCCGTCTATGTACATTTCCGCAAGACGGCATGTTGCCAGGCCGTCTCCCCGCTTGGATGCCTTGCCGTACCACTCTGCGGCCGTCCTGTAATTTTTGCGCACCCCTGTTCCGTGCTCATACATTTCTCCAAGCGCATACTGCGCCCCGGGATGACCTTCTTCCGCAGGCTCCCGGAACAGCCTTGCCGCCTCCGCAAAATTCTGCGGGGTGCCGTCTCCCTTCAAATAGCACACTCCGAGGTCATACATGGCCTGTACGTCCCCTTCATCCACTCCGGCCTTGTATATGGAAAAGGCTTTGTCCTGATCCTGTTCCACCCCGGTTCCCATCATATAGCAGTATCCGAGAAGGCTCCACGAGTCAGTAATCTTGTGTTCCACGGCTTTTGATGCATACTCGAAAGCCTTTTTGGGGTTGGGACGCGTTCCCAGGCCGTTTAAGTAGCACTCCGCAAGATGAACCGAAGCCTCCGGCTGGCTCCTGTCCGCTTTAAGAAGGTATTTGAAGCCCTTGTACTGGTCCTTATTGCAGCCGAATCCGTGCATGAGGCAGAAGCCGTATCTCAATGCGCCGTAATCAAAGTTCGGATGCTCTGCAGCCTTTTTGTACCATTTGGCGGCCTCCGCAAGATTCTGCTCCGTTCCGAGGCCGTTTAAATACATCTCTCCGAGTCCCGCCTGCGCAAGCGCAACGCCATGCCCCGCAGCCTTTCTGAACCACTTCATGGCCTCACCGTAATTGGGCGCTCCGTCCACTCCGATCAGATAATACTCCGCGAGATGGAGCTGGGCCTGCTCATCTCCCGCATTTGCCCTTCGCACTGTTTCAAAATCCAAAGGCATAATCTCTGTCCCCCCTGTGGGTGTCTCCGCATGCCGCAAAGCGGCCCGGAAAAGGCCCGGTTTGGAGCCCGGAACGGGTCCGCCTTGGGGCCCGTCATGGTACAATTTTTGCCGGACAAAAAAATAAGTCCGGCCGGGAGCCGAACCAATTTTTTTCCCCTATGATCCTATGCAGATTTCCCTCCACATAGCCGTCTTGTTTGGATGACAGCTAGGTTAGCACTCCCGTTCTTAAATTGCAAGTCAAATGTTTATTGTTTGTGCAAACTGCACAAGAATATTTGTGCATATTGCACAATGATGTAACATCCCCCGGAAAAACAGCTTTCCGGGCCATGCAGCCAGGCGGGAAGGCGCGTCAGAGAAAAGTGCATAGACCAAAACCATATGTGCCACTTTTGTCATTTCACCCCGTCCGGGTGAGCTCCCGCCACCCCTTGAAGGGGTGCCTTGCGGGATTCTCACGGATGCGTTGTTTTTATTTATGAATAATTGCATACGCCTGCAAACGGAGGCTTAAGGCCGCCGCGAAAAGCGGCTTAGGCGCTATTCTGTGTACAGAATCCTGCGGCAGTAATCGCACTCCACGACGCCGCCGGACTTGATCTTCTCGAGGGAGGAAATGGGGAAGCCCATGCCGCATTTGGAGCAGCGGGGCTCCTTGTTGACAACCTTTATGGGACAGAGGACCGGGAAGATGCGCTCATTGCGCTTTTCCAGGTACTTCTTCATGGCCACGGGGTCTATGCCCTTGGCTATCTCGTCCAGCTGGTCCTTTATGACCTTCATCTCTTCGGTCTTGGCGGCCTTGTATGCCTTGTACGTGGGCTGGTACTCGTTGTTGTACAGATTCTGCATCTGGATGGTCTTCTTCTTGAACTCCTGGTACTCCTGCCCTGCGGATGCAACGGACTTCTGGAGGTTTGCTATCTCTGCCTTTATGTTGCGGAGCTGGTCCATTATCTGCATGACGTTCTTCTTGTAGAAGGATATGTCCGCGCCCTCTTCGATGAGGTCATCTATGTTGTTGAAGTCATTCGTGGTCTCCGCAAGCTCATTGTAGCTTCCTATGAGCTCCTGAAGCTGCTTTTCCATCCTCTGGGCCTTGGCCTCATACGCATCCAGCTTCTCCGGCGCCTGCGTGAGGAAGTTCTTTGTGGTTATGTAATTCTTCCTTTCCTGGGAAGCGGTAACTTCCTTCTCTATGGCCAGAAGCTTCTCATCCACCTGCTGGTATTTCAAGAGGTTGTCTATTGTCTGTGACATAAAATCTTGCTCCTCGTTAAACTATTCTGCCGTCGCAGTATATGTCCGAAGGCACAGGCACGTTATATCCTATGACCTCCGCGAATTTTCTGAATCCATACAGCTCCGCTGCATAGTGCGTGGGCACGATTATGCACATGCCCTTGTTTAAGATAGATGTGATCTGGTGGTGCTTGAGATCCGACGACACGAACACGTCCGCACCATTTCCCCACGCAAAGTCTATGGCCTCATCTGAGCACCCGGCCCCGCAGAAGGACGCCGTCCTGTGAACCTTGCGGTCCCAGTCTCCGAATGCCAGAATGTGCTCCGCCCCAAGCGCCGCCTTGACTTCTTCAAAGTACTCTTTGAAGGACTTCATTTCGTGGGGGTACACTCTTCCGTACGCTCCTCCTTCCACCTGCTCCTGCTCCGCCAGAACCGTTCTGCCGCCGCAGGCTTCCATGAGGGACTCATCTATCCCCTTTGGCGCAATGTCCAGATTGAGGTGCATTGAGATGACGGATATTCCATGACGCACGCACTCATATATGCCTTGAGTGTCTGCGCCTGGCGTTGCGTCCACGTGCAGTATGGCACCGTATATGGCCGGATGATGGGTGACTATGGTGTTATAGCCCTTCTCTACGGCGGCCTTTATGACCTCCGTATTGAGGTCCAGGGCGAACATTATGCCGTTCACGTCCTGCCCGGAGTTCACTATGATGCCGCTGTTGTCATACGCCCCAAAAGCCTTGCAGTACTCTCTGGAGAGCCGCAAAGGCGCATAGCATTCCAGCGTGTCCAGCAGTTCCTTTAATGTGATGTTTGTGTCATGCGATTTCATGATGCATATCCCAAAGCCTCTTTAAGAAGCTGTATGTCTTTCCAGATTCTGTCCTGCTCCCTTGGAGCTTCAATCCCTTGCGCATACCGCTGCTTCTTTTCCAGCTCATACGAAAGGAATTCTCGCACCTCCGGGCTTCCGTACCCTTTGCCGTACTCCAGCTCCAGCGGCGTGTATTCCTCCGCAGGGCCTTCATGTGCGCCTGTACAGGCGCCCTTGAGCAGAACATAATAATATCCGTCTGCCTTGAAGACAGTGTCCTGCAGTATGCAGGCGCCGTGACTAATAAGGGCCTCACGGACCTTTGCGAAGTTGCGCATTGGCTGGAGGATGAACTTTGGCGGCATTCTGCGCTCCAATATCCTTGCCATCTCTTCGCCGCCCATGCCGGCTACAAGCACCTCATCTGCCTCGGGCACGCCGTCCAGGCCGTCCGTGCATATGAACTCACAGCGCCCTTGAAGGGCGTATTCTGCAAGGAGATCCCTGGCCTTTTGGAGGCACTTGTCCGATATGTCCGTGGCTATGGCCTTACGGCAAAGGCCATTATCCAGCATGTACTTTGTGCAGAGGGCATGGTCACAGCCTATGTCCGCAAAGGTGTCACAGGGGTCCAGATATGATGTGAGTGTGGCTATACGGCTTGGAATCATGGCGCTCCAAAGTTGGCTTAGATGTGGCTTATGTGCGTTTGCAGGCTATTTGAGGCCGCCATATGAGGCGGCAGTTGAGCCTTGCAAAAGATCAGGTGTCCAGGTAATCCCTGAGCTGTTTGGACCTGGACGGATGGCGGAGCTTGCGGAGTGCCTTGGCCTCTATCTGGCGGATGCGCTCACGGGTTACGTTGAACTCGCGGCCAACCTCTTCAAGGGTGCGGGGGCGGCCGTCATCCACGCCGTAACGAAGACGGAGCACTTTCTCCTCACGGGGCGTGAGGGTGTTGAGGACTCTAAGGAGCGTCTCCTTGAGCATGGAGGATGACACTGTGTCCGAAGGGGTCTCGGCATTCTCGTCTTCCAGGAAGTCTCCGAGGTGGGAGTCCTCCTCCTCGCCTATGGGCGTCTCAAGGGAGACGGGGTCCTGTGCGATCTTCTGTATCTCGCGCACTCTCTCTTCCGTCATGCCCATCTCCTCGCCTATCTCCGCGGGGGTAGGCTCACGGCCCAGCTTCTGCAGAAGGAGCCTCGATACACGGGTGAGCTTGTTTATGGTCTCTACCATGTGGACGGGTATGCGGATGGTCCTGGCCTGGTCTGCAATGGCCCTCGTTATGGCCTGGCGGATCCACCAAGTAGCATACGTGGAGAACTTGAAGCCCTTCTGGTAATCGAACTTCTCAACGGCCTTAATAAGCCCTAAGTTGCCCTCCTGTATGAGGTCCAGGAAGAGCATTCCGCGGCCCACGTACCTTTTGGCTATGGAGACAACAAGCCGGAGGTTCGCCTCGCACAGCTTCTTCTTGGCATCCATATCCCCTGCCTGCATGCGCTTTGCAAGCTCTATCTCGTCCTCCGCGGAAAGAAGGGGCACGCGGCCGATGTCCTTCAAGTACATCTTGACGGGGTCATCCAGGCCCACGTCCGACAGGGCCTGCTCATACAGCTCCCTGTCCCTTTCCGCCTCGTCCACAATCTGTATGTGGGCGTCCGCTATGGACTTGTACACGAAGTCCATCTGAGCCGGAGTAGTCTCAAACTTCTCCATAATGTCGCAAAGGGCATTGGTGGTAATGGAGCCCTTGGCTTCATAACCGTCAATGATCTCCTTCACGATCTCGTTCAGCTTTTCATCTGTAAGGTTCATGTTATCCTCTCTCAAGCCCCCCTGAAGGGGCCTGTTTGTAACATTATTAATATATGCGCCGTCCTGCAGCCGCAAGTGCCGGAACCCGGTGCCTGCACAGGTTTTGGGCCGCCCCATATTGGGGCCGGGATATCAGCCGGGCTTTCTGTCCGCGCGTATCTCCGTTACCTTGTTGTCCCTGGCCTCTTGGGCAAGGTCCTTGACGGCCTTAAGTGCCTGCTGGTACTGCGTGAGGTACGTGCGCTTCTTTTCCGGGTCTGTCTCAGCCTTGCAGAGCCTGTCATAACGGTCCCGTTCATCCTTCAGCTTCTTCATGCGGAGGGTGTATACGCAGTCCTGGAAGTACTTGTCTGCCACAGGGCCCGTGAGGCTGTCTCCCTCGCCGAGGGCTGCAACCCTCCACATCTCGTACCCCTCAAGTCCTAAGTCCTTCGCATCCGCAGAGGACATGTGGGCCTCCTGCACGCCGTAGCTGGATATGAGCTCCCCGGGACGGGGCCTCTCCCCGTCCTCCCGGCAGGTGCGGACGTATGAGAGAATGATCTTGTGGAGGTCATTGAACACCGGTACGGACTTTATGTCCGTTCCCTCTGCGCACTTGGCCTGGAAGAGATATGCAGCGGCTACAAAGCGTGAGGCTTTGGTCTCCCTGGAGTTCCACTGGCGCATGAGCTCCGCCCTCTCTGCGTCTCCGCCTTCTGCCTCGGATGCAGGTTTCTCCGGCTCCGGGGCAACGCTCAGGTCCACTTTGCCAAGCTCATCCTTGAGGGCCTGCAGGCTGGTGCCGGTGCGATCCCGGATGGTCTTCAAAAGGTCCTCCTGCGTGGAGTCGCTCTTCTCGCCCTTCACAATGCGAAGGGCTGCCTGTATGTACTTGCGCCTGTCTGCGGGCTTCGTAAGGTCCAAGCCCCGCTCTGCGAACTTTAAGCGGAAGTCTATAAGGGGCAGGGCCGCATCCAGGCAGGCCTGGTATCCGGCGTTCCCCTGTCTGCGGATGACGTCATCCGGGTCCATGCCCTCCGGCAAGGAGACCACCCTGACGGTGAGCCCTTCATCCTGGAGTATCTCCAGGCCGCGGGCGTTGGCGCTCTGGCCGGCGGAGTCTCCGTCATATGATATGAGAATGTTCTCCGAATAGCGCTTTATGAGCCTTGCCTGGTCCTGCGTGAGCGAAGTTCCCATGCTGGCCACGACGTTTGTGAAGCCTGCGGAGTACAGGGATATGGTGTCCATGTACCCCTCCACCATTATGACCTCGGATATCTTCTGCTGCTTCTTGAGCTTCTTTAAAAGGTTGATGTTGTACAGCGTCTTGCTCTTGTTGAAGATTATGGTGTCCTTGGTGTTCTTGTACTTGGCGAGGTTGTCTGCCTTTTTTAGCAGGCGCCCGCCGAAGGCTATGACCTCGTCGAAGGAGTTTATGATGGGATATATGAGCCGCCCGCCCTGGGCGTCCAGAAGCCTGCCGTCATCGGTCTGCGTGCACACGCCTGCGTCAATCATATCCTTCGGCGCATATCCTTTGTCCCGAAGGAACCGGGGCAGGTCCTGGAAGTTCATTGAGGCCCCCAGGCCGAACTTCGTGACCACATCGCGGCTTAATTTCCTGCTCTCTATGTACTCCAGATGCGCCTGCGCCTTCCCGGAGCGCAGGTTTTTGAGGTAGAAGTGCGCCGTCTCGTTCACCACCTTGAGGCACATGTCCTTGCGCTGCTTGAGCTCCATTGTCTTTGCGGCATCCTGCCCGGAGGGGGCCGGCACCGGGAGCTTGACCTTGTCCGCAAGGATCTTCACGGCGTCCATGAAGTCCACGTTCTCTATTTCCTGCACGAACTTTATGACGTCCCCTGAGGCGCTGCATCCGAAGCAGTGATAATACTTGTCTGCCTCATTCACGACAAACGACGCCGTCTTCTCATGGTGAAACGGGCAGCATCCCCACCAGGAGTTGCCCTTCCTGTCCAGCTGGACGTATCCTGAGACCACGTCCACGATATTGACCTTGTCCTTCAGGGTCTGCACGAACTCCTGAAACTCACTTGTCGCCATTCCTGTATCTTCTAAGCCCCTTCCAAGCCCCTCTGCGGGGCTTTAAAGGGCCCTGTGTTCTTCTTTACGCCGCCTCATGCGGCCTTTTATGCGCCTCATGCGGTCTTATATGCGCCTCATGCGGCCTTTTATGCGCCCCCTGCGGGCTCATATGCACCCCTGGAGGGCGCTCTCATGCTGCCTTAGCCTGTGTGCTTCTCATCCATGATGAGCCAGCCGTGGGGCACGAAGATGCGGTTGAACTCGCGGATGGCGTAGCGGTCCGTCATGGATGAGATGTAGTCTATGACCACGGTCTTCTCGTCATACCTGTCCGCAAGCTTTCTAAAGTCTGCGGGGATGTGACGGAGATCCTGTATATAGTACTCATACATGGCCGTAAGCATCCTGGCGGCCTTCTCCTCCTCGCCCCGTGCGGAGGATGAGAGGTACACGTTCTTGAACATGAACTGCCTCAAGTCCTCGCTGGCCTTGTCCACTTCCGGCTCCATCTCAACGGTGTTCTTGCCGTACGAGTTGCGGTATATCGAGGATATGGCCGTGTTGATCCTCTTCCCGGACCCGTCTCCGAGTACGTCTATGATCTCCCTGGGGATGTCCTCATAGTGCAGCACTCCCGCCCTTACGGCGTCCTCTATGTCGTGATTGATGTACGCTATCCTGTCTGCAAGCGACACGCACACGGCCTCCAGGGTCTTGGGGTGGCAGTCTTTCTTGTGGTTCTCTATGCCGTCCCTGACTTCCAGAGTGAGGTTGAGGCCCTGCCCGTCCTTTTCCAGCACTTCCACAACCCTTCTGGACTGCACGTTGTGCTTGAAGTTTCCGCCCGTAAGATCATTGAGAATCCTCTCCCCGCTGTGCCCGAAGGGCGTGTGTCCCAAGTCATGCCCCAGCGCTATGGCCTCCGCAAGGTCTTCGTTGAGCGCAAGGCAGCGTGCAAGAGACCTCGCTATCTGGGCCACGTCCAGAGTGTGCGTGAGCCTTGTGATATAATGGTCCCCCTCCGGCGAGAAGAAGACCTGCGTCTTGTTCTTGAGCCTCCTGAAGGAGTTGCAGTATATTATCCTGTCCCTGTCCCTCTGGAAGTCCGTACGCATCTCGCACGGCTTCTCCGGGCGCTGCCTCTCATGCACCCCTGCGGACCTGCAGGCGAACTCTGAGAGGAACTGGTCTTCAATTGCGTATGTCCTGTTCTTTAACTGTTCCATATTAATTCCCTTAATTATACGATCCCCATTGGCCGAAATACTCTTTTGCGCTCCGGAACCGGCTCCGTTCCCCGCGCAAAGCGGCCCTATCTCATGCATCCAAGCCTCTTCCCCTCGCCCGCCGGAGAAGTGCTTGGGATAATATTATACGCAGCCAAACTCCAAATTACTCTTTTCCCCGCCGGAAAAGCAGAAAGTTCACCAACTTTTCTCATGCCGCCCCGCCTCACGTTTGCATGCCTTTATGCACGCTGTAAAATTATTGCATACTGCATAATTGCATACGAATTCCACGCAGAAAGGTGCTGTACTGCCTCCAAAGGCCTCCAAAACATGTACCAAATGCATTTTATGCTTTGCCTATTAATAGTACGAACTGTCGTTCATACTTTTGACAAAAATTTATGCATTCCACATCTGGCGCTAACGGACTTTATGCAAATTATACACTTTTATGCATAAAAACGGCGGCCTGTCCCGGCCTTGATGAACAAATGTTTATTTCCCGCCCCGCGCGCGCGAAGCTCCGGCCATTTTACACGGGAGTGCTGTATCTGGAGCGGGTTTCCCTGCAGAAACTGCATGACGTAATGCAGGCGGGCTCATGTGAGTCCGCCTGTGGTCTGAAATTTGTGCAGCTGGACGGCAACAGCACTATACCGTTCTGTACCAGTAATAGCCGGGGTATGTGGTCCTGAGATATTTGGCCGCGACGCCTGCATTCTCTATGTCCGTGGAGACGTCCTCTCCCTCTGCTGCGCCGGAGGTCTCCGTTACGTACCAGCCGTCTGTGACTGAGAAGGTTACGGAGGACAGGAGCGTGCAGCCGTAGAAAGCGTTTGCGCCTATGGAAGTGACTCCGGCGCCTATCGTAACTGTTGAGAAGCAGATGCAGTTGTAGAACGCCTTGGCGCCGATTGAAATGACGCTGTCCGGAAGGTCAATGCCTGCAAGGGATGAGCAGTTCCTGAAGGTTTCTGAGCCTATTGAAGTTACTGTTCCGGGGATGGTGATGCCGGCAAGAGACGTGCACTCATAGAAGGCGCAGTCCCCAATGGATATCAAGCCGTCAGACATGGTTACGCTGGTGAGCATTGAACATACGGCGAAGGCATACGGGCTTATTTCCGTTATGCCGCTGCCTGCAGTCACGCCCTTTAAGGCTGTGCATCTGTAGAATGCATAGC
>JAJPZC010000140.1 GCA_021204585.1 Clostridia bacterium | reverse complement strand
TATGCGACAAGTGCGGAGCCGTCATGATGGTGGACATAGCCCACATCGCAGGCCTCGTCGCAGCAGGCGTTCATCCGTCTCCCGTGCCGTACGCAGACATCGTGACATCCACAACTCACAAGACCCTCCGCGGCCCCCGCGGCGGCGTCATAATGTGCAAGGAGCAGTGGGGCAAGGCCATAGACAAGGCCGTCTTCCCCGGCGTCCAGGGCGGCCCTCTCATGCATATCATAGCAGCCAAGGCCGTGGCTTTCAAAGAGGCCCTCACACCTGAGTTCAAGACATACCAGCAGCAGATCGTAAAGAACGCAGCCGCCATGGCAGACGAGTTCGCAAAGGCCGGCGTGCGCATGGTATCCGGCGGCACGGACAACCACCTCATCCTCCTGAACCTCACGGACGAAGGCATAACCGGCAAGGCCCTTGAGAAGATGCTGGATGAAGTCCACATCACGGTCAACAAGAACGCCGTTCCGTTCGACACCCAGAAGCCTTTCGTAACCTCCGGCATCCGCATCGGCACCCCCGCCATGACAACCCGCGGAATGAAGGAAGAGCAGGCCCGCATCATAGCGCAGCTCATAACCAGGATCATCCGCGAAGGCGAGTCCGCATACGACTACGTCACCGCCGAAGTCGCAAAGCTTTGCGCTGCATTCCCGCTCTACGCAGACTGCGTGAACGATTAACAGCCGCCCGGCGTCTTCTGTCTGGCCCGAATTTTGCTCTCTGAGAGCCCGAAATGAAGGCCAAATGAAGCTAATTTTGGTTTGACAAAGAAAGATTAGTTTTATATAATATCTACGCTGTCCCAAAGGGGGCGGCGTTCCATGCGCCCATAGCTCAACTGGATAGAGCGTCGGTCTACGGAACCGAAGGCTGGGGATTCGAACTCCTCTGGGCGCACCATGACGGCATGTGTGATTCTGCTCACATATGCCGTTATTTTTTTGCCCCGGCGCGAAGGTCAAACCGGAAATCGCATGAACAAATGTTTTAGCTCCGCCCCGCGCGCGCGAAGCCTGCTTCAAAATTCCCTCCCGGAAGGCATGACCCGGCACCGGGCCTTGCGCAAAGCGGTTTCAGGTTTCAGATTTCAGGTTGCAATGTCATATGAGCGGTTTAACTATTTACAATCTTACCCTGTGGGTGTATACTAAACCATTGTAACACAGTTGACATGTACCTAATTTAGAGGACATGACACAACCTGGGAGAAATGATGATGAACAATGCAACTACAATGCCCGAACCTTTGCAGAAGATGCTTAAGCAAAAGGAAAACCTGACACTGGAATTCAAGAAGGCTCAGTCTAATGTTCCCAAGGATGTGTATGAGACAGTATCTGCGTTTTCTAATAGAGATGGTGGCAACATATTCCTTGGAGTGAAAGACAACGGTGAGATTCTTGGCGTGGAAGAAGACTGCATCCCCAGGATGATGAAGGATTTTTCCAGTACAATAAACAATCCGGACATGATATATCCTCCATTATATCTTCGGATGATAGATTATATGTAGATGGTGTGCATGTCCTGTACATCTATGTCCCTGTGTGTACAAGTGTATGCCATTGCGCAAATAAATTGTACGACAGAAACAATGAAGGGGATAATGATATCACTTATAATGAATATCTTGCATATCAGCTTTATAGCAGAAAGCAAGATCAATTTTTCGTTAACAAGATATTCCCAGCTGTAAAAGTTTCTGATTTACGGCCGGACTTGCTTGAACGCGCCCGCAATATGATAAGAGCAAAGAATCCGATGCATTCCTGGTTACAATTGCCAGATGATGAATTTCTACGTAGAGCCAAAATGTTATTACCAGACATACATTCGGAAGCAAATGGGTTAAAGGAGGGCGTAACTTTAGCTGGAATTTTGATGTTTGGATCGGACAGCTATATTGCTGCAGCTCTTGGAAATTATAAAACGGATGCCTTACTTCGTGTATACAATACCGATAGGTATGATGACCGAGATGTGATTGAAACAAATCTGCTTGACAGTTTTGACCGTTTGATGGCTTTTGGAATGAGGCATCTGAATGATTCATTTACGTTGGATGGCATAGTCAACGTCAGTTCAAGAGACATAATTCTAAGAGAAATAATTTCCAATTCGCTCATACACAGAGACTATTCCAGTAACTTTGTTGCTAAGATGGTTATAGAGCGTGACAAACTGTATACAGAGAATGCAAACCGTTCTAACAAACCCGGTAAAATAGATCCGAATCATTTTTATGCTGTTATAAAGAATCCATCTATATCAACCATGTTCAGAGTGCTTGGACTGACTGAAGCAATAGGCTCTGGGATACCCAATGCATATTTTTATACCAAACTTTACTCCAACGCAGAGCCTCAATTTATCGATGGGGATATTTTCCGGACAATTGTTCCGCTTACTGATGCCGCATCAGTTAGCGTTGGCCCTCAGAATAGTGAACAAGATATCAAGCATGACTTCCTTTCAGGTGAACAGGATGGCGATTCAAGTGAACATGATGACCAGCCCAGTGGACAAGAAAGCGGACTGGCCAACTTGGGTGAAGAGCAAACTGAATTGTCAGATGACAAGGTCGCTGGATTACTGGAATTCTGTGCTGAACCCAAGTCACGCGCAGAAATCCAGGCTTTTTTAGGAATGACCAATCATTCATATGTCATTTCACATATATTAAAACCTTTGCTTAAAGAAGGATGCCTTAGAAGAACCATTCCAGATAAGCCTAATCACAGGGATCAGAAATATGTAAAGGGCTGAGAGAACATGCAGATAAATGTGATACCGATATCGAGTGATCAAGCTAACAGGTTAAGTGGTCAAGCTAAGCGGTTCAAGTGGCCAAGATAGCAGGCTTAGTGGCCAAGCTAAACGATTCAAGTGACCAAGATAGCAAGCTTTGTAGCCAAGCTAAGCGGTTCAAGTGACCAAGATAGCAAGCTTAGTAGCCAAGCTAAACGGTTCAAGTGGCCAAGATAGCAAGCTTAGTAGCCAAGCTAAACGATTCAAGTGGCCAAGATAGCAAGCTTAGTAGCCAAGCTAAACGATTTAAGTGGCCAAGACAACAGTATAAAGAAACACACAAGAGGCACACAGATGGCAAAGAAACTGGGATTCGGGACAATGAGGCTGCCGCTTACAGATGAGCAGGACCAGTCCAGCATAGACATAGATGAATACTGCAGGATGGCAGACCTGTTTGTGGCGCGCGGATTCACGTACTTTGACACCGCCTGGATGTATCATAACCACAACGCGGAGGATGCCTTCAGGAAGGCGGTTGCAGAGAGGTTCCCAAGAGGTGCGTACACGATAGCGGACAAGATGCCCACCATGATGCTGTACGGCCCTAAGGCACAGGAAGAGATCTTTGAAAAGCAGCTGGAAAAGACCGGCGTGGACTTCTTTGACTATTACCTCATTCACAATCTCAACGTGGACAACTATGCGGAGTGTTTGAAGTACGGGACTATAGAGTACGTGGAGGAGCAGAAGGCCAAGGGGAGGATAGGCCACCTCGGCTTCAGCTTCCATGACAATGCGGAATTCCTGGACATGCTTCTTCAGAAGTACCCGGAGATGGAGTTTGTGCAGCTTCAGCTCAACTATTTGGACTGGGACAATGATGCCATCCAGAGCCGCAAGTGCTACGAGACCGCCAGGAAGTACAACAAGGACATTGTCGTAATGGAGCCCGTCAAAGGCGGCACGCTTGCTAACCTTCCCCCTGCGGCAGAGAAGATCCTCCGGGACATCCATCCGGACTGGAGTCCTGCATCATGGGCAATCCGTTTTGCGGCGTCTCTGCCCGGTGTGAAGCTTGTCCTTTCCGGCATGACTTCCCTTGCCCAAGTGGAGGACAACACCTCCTTCATGCAGGACTTCAAGCCCCTCACAGAGGAAGAGGTGCAGGCGATCTTCAAGGTGCGGGACATTATAATAAACAACGGGACCATTCCCTGCACCGGATGCAGGTACTGCGTGGAAGCCAACACCTGCCCCATGGGCATTCCCATCCCGGATTACTTCACCCTGTACAACGTGGAGCAGATAGACCTCAACAACCAGGCCGCAGGCTGGACGCCGCAGGAGCAGTATTACGGCAACCTCGTAGGGCACGGCGCAGGCAGGGCCTCCGGGTGCATAGGCTGCAGAGGATGCGAGAGCGTCTGCCCGCAGCATATAAAGATAACGGAGTGGATGGAGAAAGTCTCCGCCCGCTTTGACTCCGTCACCTAATCAGAGCCAGACCAGGTTCAGGCACTGTCCAGGCCAGGCCCGGACCGGGGTTCAGATCCATCCCAGACCCGTCTTGGAGACAGGCATCCGGCAACAGCCCGGAGAAGGCCACAGGCAGGCCAAAATGGCCCGATTTCAGCCCGTTTGCAGAGCAATTATGCGTTTGCATAGTAATTTTGCCCTTCAAATGAGCCGTTAGTAGCCCCTCTGCGGGGCGGAATTATACGAGACATAACAATGAGCCACAGGCCAGACAGGGCCTCTGGGGCTCATGCAGAGGACATACATATGTTGTACTTGGAGTGCTATTCCGGCATTAGCGGGGACATGTTCGCAGCGGCCATGATATCTCTTGGAGCTAACCAGGAGAAGCTCATGAAGGCCCTGGAATCGCTGAAGCTGGATGCACAGATACAGATAGGCAGGACGGAGAAGTGCGGCATACAGGCCACATCCTTTGTGGTGCAGACAGAAGACCATATGCACCATGACAAGGAACATCATGAGTCTCATGAAGAGCATTATGAGGGCCGGCATGAAGGACATTATGAGGGCCATGAGCACAGGAACCTCAAGGATGTCACGGACATCATTCTTGCCTCATCCATGACAGACCGGGCGAAGGAGACGGCCCTCAGGATCTTCCGGATTCTTGCGGAGGCGGAAGGGAAGGTGCACGGGAGCCTCCCGGAGGAAGTGCACTTCCATGAGGTTGGGGCCGTGGACTCCATTATAGACATAGCGGCGGCCGCTGTGTGCCTGGATGACCTTGGCTTTACGGAAGCCAGGATAACGCCCATTGCAGCGGGCAGGGGGCACGTGAAGTGCCGGCACGGGCTTATGCCTCTGCCGGCGCCGGCGGTTGTGGAGATTGCTAAGAGCGCAGGCTTGAGGCTTGTGCCCACAGAGGAAGACGGCGAGACGGTTACGCCCACAGGCGCAGCAATTGCTGCGGCGCTGTACAGCGGGAGCACAATTAAGGGGTCATACAAGATCCTGCGCTCCGGCACAGGGGCGGGAAGTAAGGACTTTCCGTGGGCAAATGTCTTGAGGGCGTACGATATAGAAGAAGGCGTGAAGGTGGACGTAACCGGCGGGGATGCGGCGAAAGAGAGCGGCATCATTATGCTGGAGACGAACATTGATGACTGCAGCAGCGAGGCTTTAGGGTTCGTTGCGGAGAGGCTTATGAAGGAAGGGGCGAGGGATGTGTTCTACGTGCCCGCCTTTATGAAGAAGGGCAGGCCGGCGTATCTTCTCAAGGTCGTCTGCGAGACGGGGGACAGGGAGAAGATGGAGGACCTCATATTCAAGCACACAAGCACTATAGGCATAAGGTGCGTGGCCGTGGACCGCACGGCGCTGCCCCGGCGCATAATGTTTGTGGACACCCCTTACGGAAAAGCCAGGGTGAAGGTCGTGACCCGGAAAGGGGAGACCTTCTGTTACCCGGAGTATGAGGACGTGGCGGCGATAGCCCTCTCGTCCGGCCGTTCCTTTGACGGCGTGTATGAAGAAATTCGCTGGAGTGCGACAAAGGATTTGCATGACTGATCAGGAAAGAGAGTCTCTCGCTTTAAAGGAGCAGAAACTGTATGACATTGTCCGCCCGTACCTTGAAGGCGGCATATACCTCGCCTTTTCCGGCGGCACGGACAGCTGCGTACTTCTGCAGGTCTGCTTGAACCTCCAGAAGAAGTACGGCGGCAAGGTGCAGCCCGTGTATGCATATTCCTGCCTGCAGTGCGAGACGGATGAGGCAGTGAAGGGCATAGCGGAGCGCATAGGCACACCGCTCATTGTCATGCCCATGTCCCGTGAGCTTATGGAGGACGTCCTCAAGAACCCCGTGGAGCGCTGCTACTTCTGCAAGACCCACATCTTCACCGGCATGCGGGAGCTTGGCAGTGCCGCAGGCTGCAAGACCATCATGGACGGCACCAACGCAGAGGACCTCCAAAAGCACCGCCCGGGCCTGAGGGCCGTAGCGGAGCTGGGAGTTGTGAGCCCCTTCGCAGAGGCCGGCTTCACCAAAGCGGAAGTGCGTGCTCTTGGGCAGCAGCTTGGCGTTGCGGAGTATGACAAGCCTGCAGACAGCTGCATAGCCACAAGGGTCTCATACAAGACATACATAGACCAGGACATGATAGACCTTTTAAAGCGCGGCGAGAAGTACCTCCGGGACGAGGGCTACACCTGCGTCCGCATACGCATGATACAGTTCATGGCGCGCATAGAGGTAAAGAAGTCCGAGATACCCAGGTTTATGGATGACGCCAACAAGATCGTGGATGACATGCGGGCTCTTGGCTTCAAGTACCTCACACTGGACATGTCCGGCTACCAGGACAGCCCCCTGGACGTATAGCCCCAAGGGGCCATACGACCCCTGCGGCCCGTCCTGCAGCCAGTCAGGCGCACATGCGGTGCGCCCAGACGGCGCCCCACACGGCACAGAAGACATTATTATACAGAAGACATTATTATATGGATATAAAGGACATCCTGCTGAAGGTAAAGTCCGGCGAACTCCCCCTGGAGGAGGCCGAGATAATGCTTGGCGGGCAGGAATATGAAGACATTGGCGTGGCCAAGATAGATTTCAGCCGCACAAAGCGGCGGGGCTTCGGCGAGGTGGTCTTTTGCCAGCAGAAGGCGAAGGAGCACCTTTTAAGCATATACGAGGCATACAAGGCCCGGGGCATCAACGTCCTCGGCACCAGGGCCTCGGAGGACCAGTACAACTACGTGCATTCCTCCGTGCCGGAGGTCATATATGATCCCGTCTCACGCATCCTCAAATATGAGCCCTCACCTGTTCAAAGGTACGGCCTTGTGGCCGTCTGCACAGGCGGCACAGCAGACATTCCCGTAGCGGAAGAGGCCGCCCAGACCGCAGAGTTCCACGGAGCCACAGTCCTCCGGGTATATGACGTGGGCGTGGCCGGCATACACAGGCTCCTTTCCAACATAGAGGACATCCGCAAGGCCAACTGCATAATAGCGGTAGCGGGAATGGAGGGCGCTTTGGGGGGCGTCATAACAGGCCTCGTGGACAAGCCCGTCATAGCAGTTCCCACATCCGTAGGGTACGGCACCGGCCTCGGCGGCATAGCGCCCCTTCTTTCCATGCTTAACTCCTGCTCAGAGGGCATGACGGTAGTCAACATAGACAACGGCTTCGGCGCCGGCTACGCCGCAGCCCAGATCAACAGGCTCATAACGAAGGGAAGCAAGCAATAATGACATCGTGCAGAAATTACAAAGCTCCCTTCAATAAAGCCACGGAAGGCAAGCATCCCTTTGTGGACAAGACCCTGTTCATCAAGGACCTGGCGGATTCAGGGGAGATATGCCTCATAACCCGTCCGCACGGATTCGGCAAGTCTTTCAGCTTGGATATGCTCAGGGCATATCTGGACAAAAACAGAGAGCGGATGCCTTTCTTTCAGAAGACTGCAATCTGGTCCTGCGGAGACAAGTACAGGGAGATGCAAGGCGCATACCCTGTAATTTATTTCCCGTTTGGAGGGGTCTGCGGATACAACTGGGAACAGGCAAAATCCTCCCTGCAGACTGCCATCCTGGCGGCTGCCATGACGCTTTTCAAGGTCAGAAAGCCCAGGGGAGAAAACACTCTGTACTGGAACATGATCTGTAAAATCCTGGAAGGCACAGCTTCCTGGCTGGAATACGAGAACAGCCTCAAAGCCATGACCGCTTTGCTTCATGCCAGCGGAGGCAGGAAACCCGTGGTTCTTGTGGATGAATATGACAGCGTCCTCCAGGCTGGTATGCAACACGGGTATTGCAATGAAGCACTGGACTTCATTACCCATTTCCTTTCCGCAGGCCTCAAGTCCAACAGCAGGAACATCTCATTCGCCGTCATAACAGGCACCCTTCCGGCTCTTTCCAACAGCTCATACGGCGGTGCAAACAACATTAACGTACATACTATCACAGACTTCAAATACAGCCGGTACTTCGGCTTTACCCCCGAAGAAGTGAAGGAACTTCTCAAGGAGGCCGGCCATGAAGACAAGTATGAAGAAGTTTTCAACTGGTACGGCGGATACACATACAGCGGGACACTGTTTCGTCCGGAGTCTGTCATAAGATATATCCAAAGCGGCTGTGTGCCGCATAATTTTGGCAGTTCCTGTCCGTATGACATAGAGGACAAGGACACTCTGGCAGAACTTCTTAGCGGCAAATCAATATCTGCACTGCTGAGCCAGGACTGCCTGTGCAATCCGGGCTCCACGGACATCTGGTCCTGCCTTGCGCATGAAGGATACCTTGTCCCGGCAATTGGCTGTTTGCCAAGGTGTGTTTCCCTTTTCGTGCCCAATGAAGAGGCACGGCAGAATCTGGCGTCAAAGATATAAAAGAGCACTGCAGATTACATACATTACATGTTGTATAAAAATCAAGAGCGGGGAATGAGAGACCATATCCACACGAAGGAGACATTATATGCCAGACAAGAAGCTGGGCTTCGGGCTCATGCGCCTGCCCGTCCTGTCAAGTGAGGACCGGGGCCGGATAGATTATGACAAGCTGTACAGGATGGCAGACACCTTCCTTTCGCGCGGCTTCACATACTTTGACACCGCCTGGATGTACCACAACTTCCAGAGTGAGCCCGCCTTAAAGCGCGCCGTCATAGACCGGCACCCAAGGGATGCGTTCACCGTGGCCACCAAGATGCCCACCATGATGCTTACATCCCCTGAAGACCAGGAGCATATCTTTGTACAGCAGCTTCAAAAGACCGGCGCAGGCGCCTTTGACTATTACCTTCTCCATGACCTCAACGTGGTCACGTACAAGACCGTAACAGACTACGGCACCATCCCGTACCTGGAGGCCCAGAAGGCGGCTGGGCGCATACGAAAGCTTGGCTTCAGCTTTCATGACAGCGCCTCTTTTCTGGACCAGATCCTCACGGAGCACCCGGACATGGACTTCGTCCAGCTGCAGATAAACTACCTGGACTGGGACAACCCCGGAATCCAGAGCCGCAAGTGCTACGAGACCGCAAGAGCCCACGGCAAGCCGGTAATCATAATGGAGCCGGTCAAGGGCGGCACCCTCGCCAGTCTCCCTCCGGAGGCGGAGCTTATTTTCCGCTCCATCCATCCGGACTGGAGCGCGGCCTCATGGGCCATACGCTTCGCCGCCAGCTTAGAGGGAGTAATGGTAGTCCTTTCCGGCATGAGCACCATAGAGCAGCTGGAGGACAACACCTCATACATGCAAACCTTCACGCCCCTCACGGACACAGAACTCCAGGCCGTATTCCGGGTCCGGGACATCCTTCTCAACACCACAGAGATACCCTGCACGGGCTGCCGCTACTGCGTAGAGGCCAACGCATGCCCCATGAACATTCCCATCCCGGACTTCTTCGCCCTCTATAATGCCGAGAAGAAGGACACCAACGACCTGTGGTCCCCGCAGATAGAGTATTACCTCAACATGGTGACCCACGGTGCCGGCAAGGCCTCGGACTGCATCCGCTGCCGCGGCTGCGAAGCCATGTGCCCCCAGCGCCTGCCCATAACGGACCTCCTTCCAAAGGTGGCCGAGACAATGGAAGTGGAGCAGGACTAAGCTCCACCCGCATACAACTTCACATTAGACCCCGGATCCGTCTTCCAGCCGAAGGCGGATTTGCTGCACCCTGCGGGCCTCTTTGCATTCTGCCTACTGGGGGGCTTGCAAACATATGATTTGCTGTCTGCCCAGGGCCTTAAAAATGGCGGAGTATGTGTGCGGAATGATATAAACATATGTAACATATTGCCAAACTTTCAATGCGATTTGCAGTTTTGACGGTATTAGACAAAACGCCGTTTTTTGGCCTTTAATAAATTGCGATAACGAAGCGGTTTGTGATAGAATGTGGGCTAGAAGTGAAAAATAAGTGAAACCCTATGGTTTTCGTCTTGAAGACTATGAGCGTACATTCTTGCGGGGAGTGCTTGTTTTTACAGCATAAATTCAGGAGGTCACTTTCTCATGAGTGATGAAATGAAGGATTCTGCACCCGAGACTGAACCGTCACCGGACGCCGAAAATACGGTGCCCGAAGCAGACGGAACTGCAGTCGTGGCAGAAAAGGAGAGTCCGTACAAGGGATTCTGGAAGAAGATGGACAACTACTTCGGAATCACCAAGAGCGGCTCCAGTTACAGGGTAGAGGTTATTGCCGGACTCACAACATTCATGGCCATGGTCTACATCCTGATGGTCAATTCGGGTATGTTCCAGTATGTCATTCCGGCAGGAAACTATACTGACGCATATGGCGCAGCATACATAGCAACAGCCATAGGCGCTATAGCCGGTACCCTCCTTATGGCATTCCTTGCCAAGATGCCGCTGGCACAAGCTTCCGGAATGGGTGTTAATGCGTTCGTTGTGTATACCTTAGTCATGACGAATGGGTTGACATATGCGAATGCAATGGTCTTTACACTCCTTGACGGTGTCATATTCCTTATTCTCACCGCAACAGGGCTTAGAAAGACAATATTCAAAGCCATCCCTAATGGTGTCCGTGCAGCTATACCAGTAGGCATTGGACTCTTCATTGCATACATCGGATGCCAGGATGCATATTTAATTGTTGGGAATTCAAGCACTCTTACAGGTTTTGCCTCATTCAATGTGCTGAACACACAGTTTGTAGGGACATCTCCCATATATGCCGATGATGGAATTACCATAATTGGTACAGAACTCTCTAATTCAGGTATCCTGTTTGCGCTTGTGGCAATTCTTGGTGTAATCGCTATAGCAATAATGAGTCATAAGAAGGTAAAGGGAGCTGTTCTCTGGGGTATTCTCGGGTCTGCGGTTCTGTATTACATCCTTCTTGCAATAGCATATGCAGCAGGTAGCGAAGGCGCTTCATTGGTATTCCAGGGCATTACATGGTCCAATCCTCTCAACGCATTCAAGAATTGGGGCAAGTTCTCTGTAGGCCAGGTATTCGCCAGCGGATTCAACTTCAGTGCTTATCTTGAAAACAACACAGTTGCATCTCTGGTACTTGTACTCATTACATCAGCTCTTTCCCTCTGCATGATAGATATGTTCGATACCATCGGAACACTCTATGGCGCATGCGCAAAGGGCAACCTTCTTGATGAGAACGGCACTCCTATCCGCATGGAGAAGATGATGCTTGCAGACTCCATCGCAACATGCGTTGGCTCTATCGCAGGTACTTCCACTGTAACAACATTCGTTGAGTCTTCATCCGGAGTTACCGCTGGCGGCAAGACAGGATTTACAGCACTCATTGTTGCACTCTGCTTCCTGGTTGCAATGTTCCTGTCTCCTATAGCTGAGATTATCCCTAGTTGTGCAACCGCAACAGCACTCATCTGGGTCGGCGTGCTCATGATGACAAACGTTACTAAGATCAATTGGGAAGGTGCAGCAGATGCGGTTGTGGCATTCCTTACAATCATCGTAATGCTTCTTGGCTACTCCATCTCCAAGGGCATTGGAATTGGAATCATTGCATCCATTATCATCAAGATCTGCACTGGAAAGATCAAAGAGATACATGTGGCTACATGGGTTATCGGCGTTCTCTATCTCGCGACATTCCTTCTGACTGACTAATACTGAGATATCAATATTGTCCGTTTAAAAGACACTTCAATAAAAGGGACCGTCACTTCCAGGTGACGGTCTCTTTTACCCTAAAGGCTGTCATATGCGGGTTTTAGCCAACTTCATGAGCCCGTGGCGTTGTGGCAATACTGCAAGGGCGGGGCGGCATGTACGGTCATTTTGTTCTTTACAGCCCCCAGCAGGGCATGGTATAATTTGGGCAATGATACAAGGAGCGTTTTGTATGTTAGAGAAGTACATAAAGGCAGCCAGGCGCGAGACTAAAGCGGACCTTGTGCTGAAGAACGCAAGCTATGTGGATGTCTTCTGGGGAGACGTTAAGAAGGGAGACATCGCTATAGTGGATGAGAAGATTGTTGGCGTAGGAGAGTATGAGGGCGTGGAGGAGATAGACTGCACAGGACTTGTCATAACACCCGGATACATTAACGGGCACGTGCATATAGAGAGCTCACAGTGTTCACCGGAGGAGTTCGCGTCTCTTGTAGTGCCGCACGGCACGACTACGGTCATTGCAGACCCGCATGAGATTACGAACGTGTGCGGCATGGCAGGCGCAGAGTACATAGCGAAGGCCTCCAAAAACGTTCCTCTGGACGTGAAGGTAATGCTGCCGTCCTGCGTGCCCGCAACTCCCTTTGAGAACGCAGGCGCTGTCCTGGACGGGAAGGACATAGAGGACAACATCAACAACGATTACATATATGGCCTCGCAGAGTTTATGAACTACCCCGGCGTGTACACTGCGGACCCGGACGTCATACGCAAGCTGGAGGCGGCCCATAATGCAGGCAAGATGGTGGACGGGCATGCGCCCTCTTTGAGGGGGTATGACCTCAACGCATACATCTGTGGCGGGATATCTACGGACCATGAGTGCGTGACCCGCGAGGAGATAGAGGAAAAGGTCTCCAAGGGGCAGTATGTGCACATCCGCCACGGCTCCTCCACGCAGAACCTCGGCAACGCCATGTACATGAACTCTCACAACTACCGCCGCTTCCTGCTGTGCACGGATGACAGGCACTCCGTAACACTCAAGGAGCAGGGAGACCTGGATGACGCCCTCCGCAAGCTGGTTGCGATGGGCATAGACCCCATAATGGCAGTAACCTGCGCCACAGTGAACGGCGCAGAGGCCTATGGCCTCAAGTACAGAGGCGGCATAGCCCCGTACTGGCAGGCGGACCTTGTGGCCGTGGACAATCTGAAGGCCTTCAACGTAAAGTACGTAATAAAGAGCGGCAAGCTTGTGGCCCAAGACAACAAGCCCCTCTTTGACACCAGCAAGCGCTACCTCCCGGACAACGTACTCAACACCGTGCATCTCAACGAGATGCATGCAGAGGACTTCGTCCTAAAGCTTCGCGGCAGGAAGGCACTGGCCATGACAATCCTTCCGGGCGGCGTTGTAACGGACAAAGAGGTCGTGGAGGTGGAGAGCAGGGACGGAGACGTGGTCCTGGAAGGAACGGATCTTCTGAAGCTTGCCGTTGTGGAGCGCCATCATTACACCGGCAACATAGGCAAAGGGCTCTTCAAGGGATATGGCTTCAAGGGCGGATGCCTTGGCATTACGATTGCCCATGACTCCCACAACATCATCCTCATGGGAGATGACAACGAGTCCATGGCCCGCGCCGCAAACAAGCTGAAAGAGATTGGCGGCGGCATGGTAATAGCCGTGAAGGGCGGGGACACGTACTCGCTCACCCTGGACATAGGCGGGCTCATGTCCTCCAGGGATGCAGACACCCTCAAGGACGAGAGCAAGGCTCTCCTGGAGCGTGCATACTCCATGGGCGTAAAGCGCGAGTATGAGGCCTTCATGTCCCTCGCATTCCTGTCCCTGTCCGTCATCCCCAAGCTGAAGCTCCTGGACACCGGGCTCTTCGACGTGGAAAAGTTCGGCTTCACGGACGTAAGCGTAGACTAACCTGCACCCCTCCCGGGCGCAGCCCCGGCCCGTATCTCACATATCCGGCCCT
>JAJPZC010000014.1 GCA_021204585.1 Clostridia bacterium | reverse complement strand
AGACGAATAATCCAGCCTAACAGATTTGTGCTATGACTCTATCCGGGAGTTAAGGCTGAAGTTATCCTATTATACATGCTTTTGAATTTACCCACCTGAATTGGTTATTATGGTATTCAATTTTGATTTCATAGTTGGGATCTCTAAGAATAATATTCGTGGATAAGAGGTTTACTTTTTCTTCCCTTTTTTCCGAGACCTTAAAGCCTTCCCTGCAGCACGTACCGGCCAGGTGTAAATGCGGAAGAATTTTCTGTTTATAAACCAGCCCTCATTCTTGATTTGGCCTTTTAATTGATTAAGTTCTGCTACGGTTTTATTCCGGTTGCTGAAATAACCTATCAATTTTTCAAGTGGAATGCTGCATATTATTTCTTTCTTCGGAGTTGTGTCATTTTTCTTAATTATCTGTGGATTAACAAGACACTGTATTTCCACCAGTTTCCGGAATATTCTGCCCTCAAGATCAGCCCTTAGAGCAACATCCACAATTGTGTTGCAAAAGTCATAGCACAGACGGTTATAATTCAGCATGTATACTTTTTTATAGTTGTTCTGTAATGAGAACAAGAGATTGTCCTCTATTCCTGACAGCAGATCGCACACCTTGTCAACAGTCCACTTTACATGGCTTTGGTGATAACGATAACAGTATGTTACTTCTGGTATAGCATAGAATCTGCCTGCAGCAGCAAAAGCACGCAGCATAAAAGGAGGATCCTGATATCTGCGGTAGTTAGGAAAAAAGATACCATTCTCTACAATAAACTTTCTGCGATATATAAAGCGATAAAAGGCATAATCAAACTGGTATGACTTATAATCAATCCATCCTTCATGAGTAAATGTATCTCCTGCCATCTTACCCTTAAATACAACTTCGCGGACTTTCCCATCGTCAGACATAAAGGACCCTCCGCATATTAGGGCATCCTTCTCTCTGGCAATTGAATATAGATTTTTCAATGTGTCATCTGACGGATAAAAATCATCTGCATCCATAAAAGCAATATAATCTCCAGCGGCTGCTTTAATACCTGTATTGCGCGCTACACCAGATCCTTGATTTGCTTGCTGGATAAGATGTATGCGTTCATCTTTTGAGGCAAAATTATGTATCACATCCACGCTTTCATCTGTTGATCCGTCATCAACTAAAATGACTTCTATTTCTTTAAGTGTCTGATTTATAATCCCTTTAAGACACTCCGGCAAAAATTTCTCATCATTGAACACGGGGATTATAATTGATACTCTTACATCGCTGTTTTCCATACTCTAGTCCTCATTTTAATTAGTTGATATTCCGGTGAACGCATTTTGCATCAAATAAAATATTGATTGGCCAATATATATTGCGAAATTAATCCCTTCCAAATATATCTCTCGTATAAACCTTATCAACAACATCATTAAGATCATCTGATATCCGATTTGCAGCTATTATGGTGCTTTCTTCTTTGAATTCCTTCAAATCCTTGGTTATTCTATGGCCATAGTGTTCATCTGTCTTTGCCGCAGGTTCATATATGAGAATGCTGGCACCATAATATTCAAGTCTCTTCATTATGCCCTGTATTGCACTTTGCCGGAAATTATCTGAGTTCGTTTTCATGGTGAGTCTGTATATGCCGACAGTAATGTTGCTGTTCTCTGGATACCCGGCTTTTTCCAATATTCTCCTGGTGATGAAATCCTTCCTTGTTCTGTTAGAATCCACTATCGCCTGAATAAGATTCTCTGGAACATTCTTGAAATTGGCAAGGAGCTGCTTTGTATCCTTAGGCAGGCAATACCCTCCATATCCGAAGGAAGGGTTGTTATATCCTGAACCAATTCTTGGATCCAGGCATACTCCGTCTATTATTGCCTTTGTATCGAGTTCCCTCATCTCAGCATATGTATCTAGTTCATTAAAATAAGATACCCTTAAAGCTAAATATGTATTGGCGAACAGTTTGATGGCCTCAGCCTCCGTGGCATTTATCAATAGAGTCGGGACATCTTTCTTTATAGCGCCTTTCTGCAGCATGGATGCAAATTCTGCAGCGTACGCCATAAGTGCAGGATTCTTGAGATTGGCCCCAACCACTATTCTTGAGGGATATAGGTTATCACACAGAGCTTTGCCTTCGCGAAGAAACTCTGGAGAAAACATTATTTTATCATATCCGAACTTTTCTCTTAGCGATACAGTATAACCAACCGGAATAGTTGATTTAATAACAATGCAGGCGTTTGTATCTGCTGTAATTGCATCTTTTATGACGCTCTCTACTGAGGAAGTATTGAAAAAATTAGTCTCAGGATCATAATTAGTAGGTGTAGCAATAATTATATAGTCCGCTTGGGAATAGAATGCCTTCCCATCCGTAGATGCATTAAGACTTAATTCGCCTGATGCAAGATAATCTTCTATCTCAACATCAACAATTGGAGACTTCTGATCATTAACCATATCTACACGTTCTTGCATAATATCAATCGCCAGGACATCATTGTGCTGTGCTAAAAGAACCGCTATTGAAAGCCCTACATAACCAATTCCGACAACTGCAATTTTCATACTTGTTTCCCATGCAAAATCTGTACTATATAATCATGCCCTTTGTGGAGATGTCGCTTGCCTAAGGCGTCACACATATAAAGTTCATAACCCTGCTCATCTCGAAAATATATCCGGAGCAGACATTAAAAAGGACATTCTATTAAATGTCGTTTGATTCTATCAACACTGTGCAATAAAATTATAATTGTCTTTACTTCTCATGTTCTCTTTTAAATCTATAATCTGCCAGCGATAAAAAAACTACGAGTTTCATTCGAACAAAGAGGAATATTCTCTGCTCTCGACTCGATAAGTAAATTTCTTGCCGGCATATTAAAAAAGACTATAAGAGAGTATGCATGGACTACGTAGTAGTCCATGCCAATAGGGTACCCTATTGGCAAAAATTATTAATTTAATTTCTAGACTATAGGACTTTTACTGGCTCCTTTCAAGTGCGTATTCTTGTCCCAAACGCTGATGCTCCCTATTTTAGAGCATTATTTATATGTTTTATCGTTAATCAGACAACTTCAATCCAATCAGCATCCGTATTACAAGTGATTTATTTCGTCAGCTGAATCTACATCCTCTGTTTTACTATCTGATTTATCTGCATAGTCTGTATTTTCAGAAGACTTATCTGTTTTGTCAATGTAACCCATACTGTCTGACGCATCATTTACTAAAGGTGCAATCCCAACATTTGAGTCGGTTGCAGTACCAGCCGCCTCTTCTGCTGTCTGTCTGGATTTTAACTCCGGATGCTTCATGTATCGTTCAAAGACGTACTTCTGCAGGAAAATGTATCCTATGCCCAGTATAACCATCACTATGGACCAGAACTGGGACGGAGTCAGTGCAGCTCCGGATGTGCCACCGCGGTAGTCATCACGGATGAACTCTATAAAAAATCTCCACACGCCGTATGCGAAGAGATACAGTGCAAAATTATAATTAAACTTGAATTTAAAGTACAGAATCACCATCACAACAACGAGAAGCACGAGAAAAATCATCTCAAGAAGCTGTGTGGGAACCACATTGACGCCAGGCTTTGTAGCCGCTACAGGCATACCAATCCATGAATCTGTCTCCACGCCATAGCAGCATCCTGCGAAGAAACATCCCAGACGGCCAAAGGCGTGAGCAATGCAGATGCCAATTGGAATAAAGGGCAGGGCATCTGTCAATGTGGCGTTCATGTGGTTAGAGAACCAGCCCTTCTTCACATGAGGAGCTATGGCAAACATGTACACCCAGTAAATAATGAGGAACCCGGCAACACCGCCAATGAGTCCACCTATGAATGTCATGTCGGATGAAAAATGGAATCCGCCTGAAGGATTAGCCATATAGTCATAGATGGACTGCACAAGCA
Organism: Clostridia bacterium; assembly: GCA_021204585.1. Classification (GTDB taxonomy): domain Bacteria; phylum Bacillota; class Clostridia; order Christensenellales; family Borkfalkiaceae; genus Coproplasma. The sequence continues at coordinate 9,902 of JAJPZC010000014.1, read as the reverse complement.
TTGCAGAAAAGATACCAATTGCTGCCCCTAAGACGCCTATTATTAAGATTTTGTCTGTCGACTCTTCGTTGAACCGTTTTCTCCACATCGTCAGGATGAGGAACACAAAGCAGCATATTATGCCGACCGCCATGCAAATTCCATAAGCGTAGACGGGCATGTTCTGATTTCCGAAGAGATAAAATAAAGGACCAGGATGCATTTATGTACCTTGATGTCTTCCTTTAAGGAAGACCTGTACTTTCTTTAGTAGGAAGTCTGGATGCACAAAAACAGTATTTTAGACACAAAAACAATGACTTCAATGCATACATTATAGTAAATACTGTTGGCATTGTCAATTGATATCCGGGTTTCAACGGGCAGTATAGTCTAAATTGCCCAACATATTATGACATTTTGTCTACTCACATAATCTCAGATACACCATAAAGCCAGGATTCCTTGTTCCTCCCTTCAGATCCTTGCAGCCGCCCGCCTTGCAGCAAGCGGGGCAAGAGACTTCTAACTGCCGTAAGATTCGGTCTCTGCATTGCCCGGAGAGCCCACTAAGAGGCCATCTTCGTATATACCATATATTATATGGGCGCACATATACAGCTCCCCTCACACACCTTTCATATCATTCAAGCCACCCGGCCGGTTTCCCTGCAGCCGCCGGAACCAGTTACTCCTGCCACACACCACAAACAGGAGTAAGGGATCCAGCTGGCCGCATCCCGCCTGGATACAGGCTGGGAACACTTTATATATGAAGATAAAAGGAGATGCCATATGAGATGCACTCTGCCTCATGCGCAAAGGGTGCCCTGCCACCGGCACCGGGCGCGTAAAGCATTGTGTCCTTAATATAACAAAAGCCTCTGCAAGTCATCTTACAGAGGGACGTTATGAAGATTCCGGATTATACAAGAAAGAGTATGGGGCATGCCCTGCCACCGGCATGTTGCCGCATCTGTACTGTGTTCCGGCATCATATGATCAAACGGATATACTTAAACCATCCGATCCTGCCGCCCTTCACTTGCGTGTCCGGGAACAGTAACTGGGATGTTTTATGTAGAACTGCTTGCATCGCAAACGCCCTTTGGGATGTTACAGTGTCAATTGTATACTGCTTGTTTACAATTGTCAATAGGGCCCAGTGAAGTTTATGTATAAGAGTTTCTTATAGCAAAACCTCATCCTCTTTGCACTAAACACCCCGTCATTGGACCAGTCCTGTACAGCAGCATAGTATAAATGCCGGAGTCATATGGCCCCCGGCTTTGCTTGTATATATTGAGATGGATGCATGGCAGTGCCATGTGGGATTTGTATATGAAAGCCCTGCTTCCCTCGTGTGGATATATGGTCTGTCTGGTGCAAGCCTGGCCTGCAGGGATGCAGCAGGCACAGGTTAGTCCTGGATGGTCTGCCCCATTAATGGGCGGGCTGATCCCGCATGTAATCCATATGGAATCTGCACGAGGATCCGCAAAGGGCCGCAGGGAACCACATGGGCCAACAAGTAAGCCTCTGGAGACTGCATGGGACTCTACAAGAGATGTATGGCAAGAGAGCAACAAGGCCCTCTCAAGGGAACCATAATGGAGCCGCAGGGATCCACATGGAACTCTACAAGGATATATGTCAGAGCCGCAAGACCCCCTCCAGAAAACGACAAGAGAGTCACTGGAGACTGCATGGAACTCTACAGGGGATGTATGGAAAAAGGCCCTCAAGTGAATCACAAGGGATATATGATGAGGGCCTTATTATGTTATATGTGGATGGGCTCAGATGTGGCCCTTGTCTGTCATGAGGTTGTTTACGGCAGAGACTAAGGCCTTGTAGCTGCTCTTTATGATGTCCTCATCTAATCCTGCGCCCCAGCATTCCTTGTTGTCTGCCTGGACGGAGACATAGGACATGGCCTGGGAGCGGGATGTGGAGGTGAGGGCATGCTGTTCGTAGCCATTGAGCACGTAATCCAGGTTGAAGTGCTGCTTGATGGCATTGGAGATGGCGTCCAGGCGGCCGTTGCCGGTGGCAACTACGGTTTCCTCTTTGCCGTCCTGGTATATGGTTACGGTGGCCTCTATGCCGTTTATCTGCTTGAAGTGGCAGGCGGTGATGTCAAAGACGGGACGGGTGTGGATGAAGGCGTCTTCGAAGACTTTGTACAGCTCATCCGGCTTGAGCTCCTTGTGCTCCACGTCTGAGACGTGCTTTGCAGTGTATCCCATGACCTCCTTCATCTTGCGGGGCATCTGGATGCCGTATACGGTCTTTAGAACGTATCCCACGCCGCCCTTGCCGGACTGGGAGTTTATACGTATGACGTCCGAGTCATACTCACGCCCAACGTCCCTGGGATCTATAGGAAGGTACGGCACCGTCCATTTGTCCGGGTTGTGGGTTTCCCTCCACTCCATGCCCTTGGCAATGGCATCCTGGTGGGATCCGGAGAAGGCAGCAAAGACCAGTTCGCCTGCATACGGCTGGCGGGGGCTTATAGGCATGCCGGTAAGCATCTTGTACATGGAGCATATGTAGGGCATGTTCTCAAAGTTGAGCTCCGGGTCCACTCCCTGCGAGAACATGTTGCCCGCAAGGGTAACGACATCCACGTTTCCGGTCCTCTCCCCGTTGCCGAACAGTGTGCACTCCACCCTGTCTGCGCCGGCCAGAAGCGCTGCTTCTGTTGCGGCCACGCCGCAGCCTCTGTCATTATGCGGGTGCAGGGATATTACTACGTTCTCTCTGTACTTCAAGTGCTTGTGCATGTACTCTATCTGCTGCGCATACACGTGCGGCTGCGCATTCTCCACCGTAGCCGGAAGGTTGATGACGGCCTTCCGGTCTGCCGTGGGCTGCCACACGTCCAGCACCGCATTGCACACCTCCAGGGCATACTCCGGCTCCGTGCCCGTAAAGGACTCCGGGGAGTATTCAAACCTGTACGAGGCCCCGGCCTCCTCCGTGAGCTGCTTTAGTAGCTTCGCCCCGTCTACGGCAATCTGCTTTATGGCCTCCTTGTCCTTCTTGAAAACCTGCTCCCGTTGCGCTAAGGACGTTGAGTTGTACACGTGCACAATGACGTTCTTGAGGCCCTTTACGGCCTCAAAGGTCTTCCTTATAATATGCTCCCTGGCCTGTGTGAGCACCTGGATGGTGACGTCATCCGGCACCAGATCCTGGTCTATTAAGGCCCTTAAGAAGTTGTACTCCGTCTCACTCGCCGCCGGGAACCCCACCTCTATCTCCTTAAAGCCCAGCTCTACAAGGAACTTGAAGAACTCTATCTTGGTGTCCTCTGACATAGGCTCCACCAGGCTCTGGTTTCCGTCCCTCAGATCCACTGAACACCATACGGGGGCCTTCTCCACATAATCCTTCTTAGCCCAGTCCATGCACCTCTCCGGGGGCATGAAGTACTGTCTCTGATACTTGCTAACGTTGCGCATAAATCCTCTCCTTCATATGCCTGCTAATCTCTCTCGCGCATATTCTCTCTCTAATACTTATCCCGCACATGAAACTCATCCGGATCCGCTCCTTTACGGTCCTTCCGGTCCTAGCCGCCTTCACTGCCGGTCCTGTCTGGAGGACAAACTGGCCTTGCCGGATGCATGCATCCGCCATCCGGATATCCAGATGCCCTGTACCCTGCACCTTGTGCTTGTACCTTGAACCTTGTACACCATACTGTGTCCGTGTGGGAATCTGTTTGCATTACTGTTCCTTATGCCGGAAACAAAAGCACCAGACAAAAAAACAAGCATCTCTTCATACAAAGAGACGCCTTGACATTCCAGCGTGGTACCACTCTTCTTCACAGCCATCCAAAAGATAAGCTGCCTCATCCGGGCTCCGACAAGCCCTTTGCCCTTGTACGGCGGCTGACCGTTGCAGACTACTGCAAGTTCACCTGCACTGCTCCGCGGCGAGTTCACGAAGACGCCTCCGCTGCCTCACACCCAACGGCAGCTCTCTGAATCCGGCCTCTCAGCTACTATTCCGCATCTACGCATTATACCTGTCTGAAGTTGTTATAAAGACTATACCATGCCTCCGCAGGAAAAGCAAGCACTTTTGAACTTTTCCTAAAACTTTCTCATGGCTTTCTCATAGCTTACACACGGCACCGCCTCCGCCCCGCGGGGGTTGTAACAATGGCTGTGTCTTCCCTGCGTGGGCATCTTTCTATTATACAGCCCTCTTATATGCGCTCTAAAGGGGTGTCCCGGCTTCCCGGTGCACCCCTTACTGCAAGATGTATTATGCTGTTATGATGCCTGCAGAGGCTCTATCTGGAGCTCTCTGAGGGGCTGTATATATGCCCGCAGGGTTACAGGGATATGCCTAAAGTGTTGGTCTGGAAGGGCATATATGCTCTATATGAATGGGCTGTATGCCTGCCTACAGGGCTGTCTGGAGACCTATGGAGCCGTCTGGTGCTGGCCTGACGGGCACTCCAAAGGGGTGCCCCAGCTGTCTGGAGCACCCCTTCTATATGATGTGTTATGCTGTTATGATGCCTGCAGAGGCCCTCTGAGAGGCTCTACACGGCTTACCTATATTGTTAGTCTGGTACGCTCCTGAAGGGCTGTTAGAAGCCAAGGGCCTTGAGAAAGTTGGTGGCGTATGTAGGCCATACCTTTGCATACGTATATCCCTGGGCTACGCCAATGCCGTGCAGGCTGTCTCCACTTGTGTCTGAGAACATATGGAGCTCATACGGCACTTCGTACTCTGCAAGCCTGGAAGCAAAGGTTGTTGCATACCCGGAGCTTACCGTATCATCATTTGTCTCCTGCCAGATGAAGCAAGGTGCCGTGTCTGCAGAGATGTTGTTATACTGGCAGTATGTAGAACGGACAGTGGCCACACTGGAGAACGTTGATGATGTGCTGCCGTCACTGTATGAACCGCTGTCTGTAGTGGATAATGTAAGCCCCAGCACGCCGTATCCGAATACACCTGCATCTGCCTTTGCAGAAACCTTATCTATGTCGTCTGATACATACCCGCCGGAGAGGGAATCATCTATAGAATACTTCTCATAGCTGTTAAGGAGCAGAGATGCCATGTTGCCGCCCGCAGAGTATCCCTGTGTGGCTATCATGTCCGGATCTACATTGTATTCAGCTGCATGGTAACGAAGGTATCTTATGGCTCTCAAGCAGTCTGCCAGGAGCTCATGATATATGCCGCTGTGGTTAAGGACTGCCTTGGTTCTGTAGTTCACAACAAACACAGAGATGCCAGCTGCATTGTACCACTTGGCTATGGCATTGCCCTCACCCGTTCTGCCGTCATTGTCCTTGCCGTTGTTGCCATATGAGTTGGAGCAGTAATTGTATCCGCCGCCCGCAAATACAAGCACCGCACCGCCTGAGGGATTGTCTGCAAGATACGGGGTCATGAAGCAGTAATTGTATGCCCTTGTGCCAGTACTGTAACCAGTTGTGTACTCGCTGTCATACGGAACATTGTCTTCATCTGCCCAGTAATAGATGGGGTCATGGTTGCTGCCGGATGATATGGCTGTGACATCCACAGTCTTGTTTGTCTGTTCGTCTTCTGTATCTGAGCTTACCACCTCGCTGAGAGGCTCCACCATCATTGCAAGGGAGAAGTTCACCTGCGTGGAGTTCTTAACGGTTACAACTGGCAGGATGTTGCTGTTCTGACCAGGGGTGAGTGTAAGGATGACTTTTGTCTCCTGACCGGAAGCCAGTGTTACATCTTTGGATGCACCTGTGGATGTGTTTACTCCGGTTGTAACCTGGCTGAGTGTGAACTCAATAGTATCCTCGCCGAGATTAGCGAGATAGTATTTGAATGAATACTCTGTAGAAGCCGCAACAGAGTAAGCAGCTGTTATTCTGAAGTAATCCCCGCTCACTGCCTTGGCATTGGTTATGGACTTGCCGACGATGTAATCATTCTCAAAGAAGTACGGCTGTACGCTGTATGCTGCCTTCTGTGTTCCTCCCTCTGCAGAGGCTGTCTGGGAGACATAATAATCAAATCCGCTCTTGTTGTCACTGTTAAGTCCCAATGTCAGGTCTGTTGCAAAGCAGGGATACAATGTACAGTCATCCCAGACCTTTGTGGACTCAGATGTTGAATCCGAAGAGTCGGCCTGCATTACTTCAGTAGCCTCAAGACCAGAATACTTGATGTACCAGCCGCTGAGCTCCTCACCAGTATTATTGGTTATCTGGCTCTCTGAGGGAACTACGAGGTCATCTCCGGACTTGTATGAAGTGCCGTCCCATCCTGAAACAGTGAAGTTCTCAGGCAGCTTAAGGGCTACCGTAACGGCAGTACCTGTTGTGGCCTTCTTGGTCCAGTGGGCGTAGATAGTTGTATTGCCGGTTACGGGAGTATCAAAGCTGAAAGCCGTATCGCCGTCTGCGGTTGTGTACCAGCCGTTGAAGATGTATCCGTCTGCAGAGGGACTTACAGGCTGACTTGCGGTCTTGCCTGATTCCACTGTCTGCGGATCAGGGGTGCCGGTGATCTCAGCATCTATGCTTCCCATGTTGAAGGTTACGGTGTACGTAACCGCAGGGGTGTTATTGTCGGATGGAGTATTACCAGATGACGGATTATCTGCAGCTGCTGCCGTCCAGCCTGCATAGATGGTTGTGTCTGCTGTAATGGCTGTATCGAAGTCAAACGCCGTTGTGGCGGCTGAGGTTGTATACCAGTCATTGAAGGTCCATCCGTCTGCGGAAGGGCTTGTTGCAGGCCTTGTGGCCTTCTCACCCTCGTTTACTGTCTGGCTGGAAGGCATGCCGGATACCGTCACGTCTGAGTCTATGTTGCCCTTGTCAAACGTAACAGTGTACGTGACTGTGCCGCCGCCATTGCCATCGCCGTCTCCGCTGCCGTCCGTTGTGCCGTCAATGCTCTGTATGGCGCCGCATGCGGAAAAGGCAACCGTGCATGCAAGCACCGCTGCAAGCATAAGAATGGAAAGGATACGCCAGATCTTTTTCATACTAAATCCCCGAAAGAAAAGCGAAGGTGTCAGAATAGATAATGAGGGCACAGTAGTTATCTGCGCCCTGCACACCTTTCTGAACGGAAGTTACGACTTTCCTCATATTCTCTATGGCAAATGTTAGCATTCTGCCCTTTGCGCATACCATTGCAATATGGGCGTGCTTCCTTGCGAATACATTTAGAGGAACGCGCGCACGTGAGAGCACAAAATGTGTATCTTTTGCATAAAACCTGTAACTCATAGCGAGATATTGTGCATTTTGCACAATAACAGGATTGCATATTACAGAGCACATTGTGTATTGCATCCTGCTGCGCCGTACTGGCTTGCAATGGCCTGTTCTAGTGGGTTAAAGCACCCTCCGGAACAAGGCTTATAAGGCCCTCTGTACGGGCAGAACCTGCCTGCATGCAAGAAAATTTCACAAAGGATCATACGTTTACTCCCTCCGTTGCCGTTCCAAGGCATTCTAACGGCCCGTGGGCACAGATCCGTATGAATTCCACAGGGGGAACAGACAGATTGCGCCCATATGAGGCTTTGGTGCGGCTCTGCGGGGTCCAAATGGGCGCAATTGGCACATATAAAGGCAAATCCGGCGCCCTGGAGAGGGCTTGCATGAGGCTGTATGAGGCTACTGGAGAGATCTGGACAGGCGTTTAGAAGGCTTGCGGAGGTGGTTGGGCGTTTTGAGTGCTGCGGATGGGCAGAATGACGGCCCGGAGGACAATTGGGGGCGTAATATGCTTGATTTACGGACTGATTGCAAGACCGTTTGACTTGACAACCCTTATATGGGGTGCTAAAATCTAGAAGAATCTGATGAAACGGTCTAAATTCAGGCTGTCCCCGTGGCAGATGCTTGCCATAGGGTACCTGGTTGTCATCTTAATAGGAAGCGTGCTGCTCATTCTGCCGTTTGCTACGGCCGAGGGAGAGTCCACGACATACTTGAACTCCCTGTTCACCTCAGTTTCTGCCACATGCGTCACGGGACTCGTGAAGTATGACACGGGCGTGCATTGGACACTCTTCGGACAGATAGTCATTCTGATCCTTGTCCAGATAGGAGGACTGGGATTCATGTCCTTCGTGTCCGTCCTCTTCCAGATGTTCGGCAGAGGAATGGGCATGTACGGCCGCAACGCATTCTTAGCTTCCATGGGCGGTAGCAACTACGCCAGCATTAGAACCCTCCTGAAGCGTGTCTTCATAGGCACGTTCGTATGTGAGATAGCGGGCGCAGCGCTGCTTACAATACGCTTCATACCATTGTACGGGACCGGGAACGGCATTTACTTTGCCGTCTTCCACTCCGTGACGGCCTTCTGCAACGCAGGGTTTGACGTCATGGGCATAGTTGGGGGGTCATCGCTTGCCTCCTTCTGCACGGATCCCCTTGTGGTGCTGGTCATATCCGCCCTTATAATCCTAGGCGGCCTGGGATTCTGCGTATGGGGAGACGTAATAGACTGCAGGTTCCATTACAAGAAGTTCAAGCTCAACACCAAAGTGGTTCTCTGGACCACTCTGACCCTCATAGTCGTTCCCACGATCCTGTTCATGGTCTTTGAATGGAACAATCCCAGCTACGCAGAATTCAACTTCGGCAACAAGCTCTTAGCTTCCTTCTTCAGCGCCGTGACCCCCAGGACCGCAGGCTTCTATACAACGGACCCCGCCACCCTTTCCTCCAGCGGATACCTTCTCACGGTTATCCTAATGTTCATAGGCGGCGCCTCCGGCTCCACTGCAGGAGGCATAAAGGTTGGCACCATTGCCGTGGTCATCATGGGAATGATATCCGTCTTCCGCTCAGACAAGGCCATCAACATGGGCCACAAGCGCCTGGACGGCTCTCTCCTCCAGCAGGCCCTCGCCGTAATGTCCGCCTGCCTCATTCTGGTCCTTCTGGCCACAATGATAATCTGCGCCGTGCAGCCCGACTTGGGCTTTGCCAACGTCCTCTTTGAATGCATATCCGGAATGGGCACCGTAGGCCTCTCCACGGGCATAACGGCAGACCTCAACGCCGTCTCCACCATAGTAATAATGATTCTCATGTACTTCGGCAGGGCCGGAATACTCACCGTAGTATACGCCCTGAACCGCAAGAAGAGCGACCACAACGTAAAGTACCCGATAGACACCCTCTTAATTGGCTGACACAGCCTCTCTGCCGCCCTGCTGCCACGCTCAGGGTTCCGGCCATACAGACCCTTCCGGGCCCTCCTGGCTTATCCTGCGGCCTCTCACGGCTCCCTCGTTGGCCCTCACTGCTCTCTCTGTAGCCTCTAATGGCCCTCTCTGTGGGCTTTCACGGCTCCGCCGGCCTGCCTAATATCACTGGCTTTCCAAGCCTCATACTTGCAGACCCTGCAGCGACAATAGATCTTCCAGGCTTTCCAAAGCCTTCCTGCTACACAAAGCCCCCTTGAGCTTTTCTAAGCCCTGCGGCTTTACGGAGATGAACTTATGAAATCATTTCTTCTTATAGGTCTCGGAAAATTCGGACAGCTCCTCGGCAAAGAACTCATGGACATGGGCGACGAGGTCATGGTCGTGGACAAGAACGAGGACATCATAAATGAGCTTGCCCCCCAATACACAAGCGCCATCTGCGCCAACTGCATGAACAGGGAAGTTTTAAAGGGCTTTGACATACCCAAATTCGACGCCTGCATAGTGTCCATAGGAGATGATTTCCAGAGCTCCCTTGAGATTACGGACAACCTCAAGAGCCTGGGGGCAAAGAAGGTCATAGCCAAGGCCAGCACGGAGATACAGAAGAAGTTCTTAAACCGCACCGGAGCAGACGTAATAGTATACCCCAACCGCGATGCCGCCCTCTCCCTTGCAACCTCCCTGAACGGCTCCAAGACTGTATCTTATACACATC
>JAJPZC010000076.1 GCA_021204585.1 Clostridia bacterium | reverse complement strand
CGGCCCAAAAGCCGGCCCAACAGCCGGACAGGTAGCTGGACCAACAGCCGGACAGACAACCGTACAGACAACCGGCGGCTTCATCTGCCGCAGGCGCATATATTATTAATATGGAAAAGAGATATGACATCACAGGGATGACTTGTTCCGCATGCTCATCCGGAATAGAAAGGACGGTCTCCAAGCTGGAGGGGGTATCCTCATGCGAAGTGTCGCTTATAGGCAAGAGCATGAAGGTGTCCTATGACCCTGCCGTCCTTGCGGAGCAGGACATCATGGATGCCGTAACCGGCCTCGGGTACGGGATATATTATGAGGGCGAAGCACCCAAGACAAAGAAATCCAGAAGGGACATACAGCTCCTTGTACGGTTCATTGTCTCCGTGGTCTTTTTGGTGCCCCTCATGACCTTCTCCATGTGCTACATGTTCGGCGGCCCCGTGCCCAAGGGCATAGACCCGGACGAGGGACATGCGCAGTGGTACTGCCTGGTTACGCTTATCCTTTCCGCCGTGGTCATAGGCATCAACTATGAATACTTCACGCGGGGCATAAAGGCCGTCTTCAAGAAGGTGCCCAACATGGACACCCTGGTCTGCCTTGGCTCCGGCGTGTCCTTCATATACTCCCTTGTCATGACCGTCTTCATTTTCATAGGCTGCTACAACCCAAATAAGGCCGCCTGGACCGGCTTTACGATGGATCTGCACTTTGAATCCGCAGCCATGATACTGGCCTTGGTAGACCTCGGCAAGTGGCTTGAAGAGCTGTCCAAGAAGAAGACCGGGGATGCAGTGGAGAAGCTGTTGAAGCTCACGCCGGACTTAGTGACGGTAGTCCGGGACGGCGAAGAGACCATAGTGCCCGTAAGCCAGGTTGAGGTCGGAGACGTTGTCATCATAAGGCAGGGGGAGTACATCCCCGTGGACGGCGTCATAGTAGACGGCATCTCTGCCGTGGACAAGAGTGCCATAACGGGCGAGAGCCTGCCAGTTGAGGTGCAGCCCGGGGATGAGGTCATGTCGGCATCTCTCGTTACATCCGGCGTCATACGCATCAAGGCTCTCAAGGTCGGAGATGAGACCACCCTTTCAAAGATAGTCAAGATGGTCCGCGAGGCAGGAACATCAAAGGCTCCCATACAGAAGTTTGCAGACAAGGTGGCGGGCATCTTCGTGCCCATTGTCGTATGCCTTGCGCTCATAACCTTCCTCGTGTGGCTCATCGTGGACGGAGGGTTCGTAGCAGAGCACTGCATAACATTCGCCATCAACGTACTCGTAGTATCCTGCCCGTGCGCCCTAGGGCTTGCAACGCCTGTTGCCATAATGACTTCCACAGGCAAAGCGGCATCGTTCGGCATCCTCTTCAAGGACGCAGAGTGCCTGCAGAACGTGCGTGAAGTCAACGCCATCCTGCTGGACAAGACGGCAACCATAACGGAAGGGAAGCCTGAGGTCAACGCCTTCTATGCCTTCGGCATGAATGAGGGCAAGGCCCTCCGCATTGCATGCGGCATAGAGAAGAACTCCAATCATCCCCTCGCAAAGTGCGTCGTGGCATTCGCTGAAGGAGACGGCGCGGAGGTGGAGAACTTTGAATACACCGTAGGCAAGGGCGCCTCCGGCTGGTATGACGGTCATCATTACCTCATGGGCAATGAGCGGTTCATAGGGCAGCAGAGGATAAACGGAGAGGTGCGCAAGCTTTCATACAGGCTCTCCACAGAGGGCAACACCGTCATATACCTTGCGGATGAGCGCAGAGTGGTGGCCCTGTTCTCCATAGCGGACAAGATAAAGACCCACAGCGCAGAGGCCATAGAGCTTTTGAAGAGCCGTGACATACGTGTGGCCATGCTCACAGGCGATGAAGAAAAGACCGCCAGGGCGGTGGCTGCCTCCGTTGGGATAGATGATTACCTTTCAGAGTGCATGCCGGAGGACAAGCTGAAGGCCGTGCAAAACCTCCACCTGGCCGGAGGGACTGTCGCTATGGTGGGGGACGGCATAAATGACTCGCCAGCTTTAAAGGAGGCAGACGTAGGCATCGCCATCGCCAACGGCACGGACATAGCCATAGACTCTGCTGGCGTCGTTCTTGTGGGAGATGACCTCCGTGCCCTGGACACAGTCATAGACCTTTCCAAGGCAACCGTCCGCAACATCAAGGAGAACCTCTTCTGGGCGTTCATATACAACATCATAATGATACCCGTGGCCGCAGGCGTGTTCTATTCGCTGAACTTCACCTTCAGCCCCTGGATCTCAGCCGCCTGCATGTGCGTAAGCTCACTCTTCGTAGTCTGCAACGCCCTCAGGCTTCTGCTGTACAAGAACAAGAGATACACAATGGATTCCGCACCGGTCCCGGTAAAGGAAATACCTGCCGGAGCAGTTCCTGCGGAGCTTGAAGATAAAGGAGAAAGACAGATGACAAAGACCGTATACGTAGACGGAATGATGTGCGACCACTGCGTAATGCACGTCACCAAGGCCATATCCGGCTGCACGAACGTAGAGTCCGTGGACGTTTCCCTCAAGAAGAAGACCGCCGTGGTAACGTACACCCGGCCCGTCTCGGATGAGGAAATCACCAGGGCCGTAGCGGATGCCGGCTATGAAGTCAAAAAGATCGTAGAAGGTTAGGAAGGAGGGCTGAAGGATGCTTGGCAGAAAACGCAAAGGTGCGCTGGTAAAGCGCGTGCACATATCCGGAATGGTCAACAGGCACAGCACCATGCGCATAACGGAAGCCCTCTGCAACGTGCAGGGCCTCACATACGTATACATCAACCTCAAGAAAGAATACGCAGACCTGACCTATTACCCGTTCTTCCCCACGGAGCAGGTCAAAAGGACCATAGAGCACCTCGGCTACAAGATAGTCAGCATAGAGGACATGCAGTTCTAAGGCCCCTGTCTGTTCCAGGGCCCCGGCAGGCCGTATCTGCTGCCTTTCATACCTCAGACTCCGGTGGCCGTCTTTGCTTCGGTGCCCTTCTCCAGGCCATCTGCTGAAATCAAGGAGAACTTCGCATGAAGAAGTTTGTGTACATAGACGGCATGTGCTGTGACAAGTGCGCCCAGAGGGCAGAGAATGCCATAGCCGCATGCAGGAACGTTGTGAACTGCGACGTCAAGCTCAAGAAGAACATGGCCGTGGTGCGCAGCCGTGAGCCCGTCTCGGATGACGAGATCCGCGAGGCCGTAGACCGCGCCGGCTTCACCGTAACCGGCATAGAAGAGGTTGCCTCCAGGTTCTGATCCCGCACATATCCGTCCCCCTGTGGCCCTATTTGGGCCATAGACAACCCCGGCGGCTGTGATTCAGCCGCTCCATGCGGCTTAACGGCCGCTCACTGCGGCATAACTGCCGCTCACTGCGGCATATAAGC
>JAJPZC010000004.1 GCA_021204585.1 Clostridia bacterium | reverse complement strand
CAGCAGGTGCTGCCTGGTTTTTGGTATAGTTGGTGATATGGATATGCAGGTTATGCGGTTCCGGAGGTATCCGGAGTGCCGCCGTAAGAGGTTAACGAGGGGGTGCCGCCGGATTTACCGTTGCGCTTGTTGAGGATGACGGATGCTATGAGCATTGCGGCGGAGGCAACTGCAAGGATGCCTAGGATGATGTCTATGGCAAGAAGAGCTGTCTGCCACCAGGGGGTCACGGGCACTATCTTCATGGTTATGCTTGTGCCGTTCATTGTGTTGGTATGGACTACGGTGTAGATGACCCGCTTTGCGGCGGTGCGCACGGCCTGGGCTACGGCGGCATTGTTTGCGTAAGGAGTGAGGTCATTGTCGGAGTCAACGGAGCTGGCGTTGTCGTTGCCGTCAAAGGTGTCAGTGCCGGCCATTACGCCATCGAGGGTGGACATGACGCTTCCTGTGGTAACCCAGTCTGAAACAACGATTCCTTCGTAGCCCCACTCGTCACGGAGCACCTCGGTCATCATCTCGTAGTTGGCGCCGCACCATGTAGTGCCAGTCCTCGTGAAGGAATTCATTGCGCCGCTGGCTTTGCCTTCGGTGAAGGTTATCTCGAATGCGCGCAGATAGAGCTCACGGACGGCCTGTTCATTGGACCATATGCCGCAGTTGACACGGTTTGTCTCCTGGTCATTGAGGGCGAAATGCTTTACGTATGCAATGCATCCTTTGGACTGTATGCCACGGACCTCATAGGCATCCGTCAGACCCGTTAAAAGGGTGTCTTCGGAAGGATACTCATAGGCTCTTCCGCCGTATGGAGTGCGGTGCAGGTTTGCGCCCGGGGCGTAGACGCCGTTGTAGCCGAGATAAAGCATGTCCTCGCCCATGTGGGAGCCGATCTCTTCGGCAATGTCATTGTTGAATGATGCGCTTATTATGCCTGCGCAGGGGTATGCGATGTATGTCCAGCCAGTGTCATCGACTCCTGTGCCATTGCCCTTTATACCGTCATCGTTCGGAACGGAGTTCCAGCTGGTCTCAGTGCCGTAGGTGATGCCGACCGGTCCGTTCTCCTGCCTGCTCTCGGGAAGGGATATGGATGAGGCACCGCGGATCCAGTTGTATGAGCTGACTATCATGTAGGACTGCTCTTTGTATGTCATCTGGTTCAAAAGCTGGTCCCACATGTCCGCCCACTCGCCGTACGTTATGCCGTTGTACAGCTCATTGGGGTCTTCGTTCTCGGGGTAAAGAGGGGCGTCTATGAACTGGTATGCCACCAGGTCTCCGTTCTCCACGTCCGGAAGCCCTGTCGTGGAGCCGCTTGCGAAGATGCCGTATTCCGGCATCTCATAGCCTAAGGCGCTTGGTTCGTTGCCGAAGTTTATGTCAGAGGCCATCTGTGAGGTTATGTCTATTTCAGGAGCCTCTGCGGGATATGTGGCGTCCCAGTCTGCTCTGGATAGGTAAGTCACAGAGTTGGAGCCCGCCCCGCTGTACATGTTGATGTCACCTTCGCTGAAACGGTTGATTATCTTTGCGCCCGTCTGCGCTGAGACGGAGTATGTGCTGTTATCGTCAGACAGTTCTGTCTGGTATACGTTCTGGCCGCTGAAAGAAGTTGCTTTGGTGTCCTCAGCGCCGCCGAGGACGGCCTCGCCCACATTCTCGCCCTGGGAGGACAGAATGTTGTTTACCGCCGCATGGACATCCTGTGCCACGGTGAGATAGTAGGTGCCTTTCTCTATGACGTACGTGCCGCTGCTGTTGGCATCATATGTCTTAAAGTATTCCTGAGGGACGGTTATTTGGACTTCTTCCCTGTCCCCGGGCTGCAGGGTGGAGGTTTTGGCATAGCCGGCAAGCTCTATGGCGGACTTTTCTATCTCGTAGTACGTATCGTTGTCCGTGTAGGGCTTCTGGAGATATGCCTGCACCACTTCCTTCCCGGCATAGGTGCCCGTGTTCTCTACCGTGACGAAGATGACGTAGTCCGTTCCATCCTGGTCAACGGAAAAGTTGCTGTAGGTGAATGAGGTATATGACAGGCCGTATCCGAACGGGAATGCCACTTCCTCGTCATAGTTCCATGCGCCGGCGGAATGCTTGGCGCCCTTTGTTGAGGTGGCGTTGCCGTCTCCCATCACTGTGTCTGAGTATCTGGTCTCGTAGTACCTGTAGCCAACGTATATGCCTTCCTCGTACACCATGTACCTGTTGAAGGCCGAGTTGTTGCGGATGCTTGCGGGCAGCAGGTCTGTGTTGCCGTATATGCTGTTGCCGTCGTTGACTGTTGAGGGGGCTGAGTTGTTGTCGTATGCCCAGGTGTCTGAAAGCCTTCCGGACGGGGATACCATCTTCCCGTCCGGGTCCCTGCCAACTAGTAGGTCAGCTACGGCGTTGATCCCTGTCGTGCCCGGCTGGCCTACCCACATGCATGAGTCTATCTTGTCATAGTAGGGCTCTACGTCCTGCATCTGCAGGGGATTGGCGGTGTTGAGGAGAAGCACAACCTTTCTGAATGTGCCGTCCGTGGCCATTGTGAGAAGGTCCTCTTCCTCGTCCGTGAGCCCTAAGTATCCGCCTTCTGCGGAGGTGTTCTCTGCGGAGCCCCGGTCATTGAGGCCGGTGAAGTCTGTGGACTGTTCATAGTTGTAATGCAGGTCGGAGTTTTCGCCGCCGGAGCGGGATATGACCACTATGGCAAGGTCATTGTAGGTGCTGAAGGAGTTTTTGACGGTCTCGGAATAGGCGGAATAGGGAACCTCGTTCACGTACCAGGTCTGCCAGTTGATGCAGCTGGTATGGGGGTCTGTGCGCGTGTATGAGCTGCCGGCGCCGGTTGAGTAAAAGTCCCAGAGTGTTTTGTTCACGCTCAGACCCTTGCTCTGCAGTGCGTCCTTCATGGAGACGCTGACAGCCTCTCCGGTTTGGTAATCGTATCCGGTGACGTAACCGGAGCCGGAACCGGTCTCAACAAGGTCCACGGAGGACCTGCCCAGGATGCTTACGTTCTCGTTCCCTGCAAGGGGCAGGGCGCTGTTCTTGTTCCAGAGAAGGACCGCACCCTCCCTTTCCGCATCCTCTGCGGCTCTGGCGTCTTCCTCAAACATGGTCTCGCCGGTGCGCTCAAAGTCATAGCCCGTCATGTAGAAGTCGGTGGCCTCTGCATCCGGGTCGTCAACCTTCTCATAGTTGCTGGTGTTGAAGATCATGTTTATGGCGTTGGTGCTGCTGTATGCCGCCGTTGTCAGTATTATGCAGGCCGCCGTGAGGATGACAAAGAACACCGTCAGTATGATCCACAGCGTATTGGAAAACAGTCTGTTCATCTTCATCATCCCCTCCATAAAGCAGAACGCTATGGTGCACTCAATATACTGTAAATGTCTCTTATATACATA
>JAJPZC010000152.1:1254-3404 GCA_021204585.1 Clostridia bacterium | reverse complement strand
CCCTTGGTCTCGTGGGCTCGGATTTGTGTATAAGAGACAGGCTTCAAGGTTATTTCAAGGGGTGCAGCGGGGTAGTCGTTAATGCCCCACCAGGGCTCCACGCATACGTAGTCCCCCTCTTCCGGATTGGACCAGAAGGCAAACAGGGGGCAGTCAGACTGGTACGTGTACCTGTACCCGTCCTCCGTTGTGGAGTAAATTTTGCCGCCGGTAAGGCTGCCAAGCTGGAAGGTTGCGCATGAGGCGAAGAAGGCCTTGTCCGCAGTAAAGGACTTCAGGTTCTGCAAGGGCACGCCCTTGTCTGAGTCTATGGGGTACTGAATGGGGTTCTCTGTGTTCTCGAACTCTATGACGGCAGTGCCGCCGGGAGCCTTCATGCCGGGATGGCCGCCCAGATAGAACGGGATCTTCCCTTCCTTGCTGCGCACGGAGTACTTTACCTCCATGGTGTTGCCTGTGAGGGTGTATGTTATGCTGAAAAAGAACCCGTACGGGTACTCCTTCAAGGTGTTCTCGTCTGACTCCAGAGAAAGGGTTATGGAGCTGTCCGTCCTGTCTGCAAGGGTGAAGTCCGCATAGCGTGCCACGCCGTGTGAGCGGGGCTTGTACGTCTCACCCTTGGCCACGAACTCCCCTGCATGCCCCAGGATGGGGAATATGACAACGTCCTGGCTCTTCCACGCCGGGCCGCCCTGCCAAAGCCTCTCTTCATCCTCCGGGAGGTACTTCAATGATGTCATGCACCCGCCCCTGCTGTTTACCGTAAGGGACAGTGTGCCGTTGGATATGGTGTAAAGCATAGCTTCTCCTTTGCATGCCGTTCATGCACAAGTATTGTATGTTTCCCTGCGGGAAGTGTCAATGCACCCTGACCGGTTTTTCGCAGAAAAACAGACGTGATCTGAATCAAATCATCGTACCGGGAGACCGTCTGATGCAACAAATGCACGCCTGTCTGCAGTCCCCCAATACTCCGAAGTGTTTGCCGCAGGAAGTCAAGGCCCCCTGTGGCTTATGGCCTACGCCTCACAAAGAAATGCAATGATTGGCTGCAGCCACACGGCCACCAGCTTCAGGTGATTTCATAGAAAGTCTGACCGCTCCACATTATGAGGATGAATCCTCTGTTTGCGGCGATCCATTTTTTGACCCTGCGCTTAACAACGGTGGGCAAGTGTCCTTCAAGGATCTTGCCGTCTACATCGTATACTGCATCCATTACGCGACTCTTGAGTTTTCTCTTGAAGCTGACGTAGAGAAAAGGAAAACAATGATCCAAATCAAGTGAATACATTGAGATTTCGAGTGCACCATTACGCATGATACAGTGTTTCACCTCTCGCTCCTCCTTTGTCTGCCGCAAATTTTGCAGTCCGGGAAGATTGAAAAGCCTTGCATTTAGCCAAGCGGCATGGTATAATTCCTTTGGTTTCAGGAATTTCTTCCATTCCATACCGCAGGACTTCCCGCAAAGGGATCCCAATACAGCCCGGCCCGCAATGATGGCCTACACTTATTTATATAAACGCAACTCAGCGGTTTTAAAACCAAAATTTTAAATTTCCCGGACTTTTCATAAAAAATTTTTATGAGATGGTGAAACCGTTGCTGAGTATTGCAGTATAAGTGATCAGCTGTGTTGGTGTGGCAATGAAGAATTTAAAAACAGAGCCTGTTGTTTGCAGCAACGGGCTCTGTTTTTTATGTGGATTGCATGATGCAGGGCTGGATGTCTTTGAGAAGTACGGACGGGGTGCCCCAGCTGGTGAGACAGACCCCCTGGCGGGCCCTGGTCACGGACTCTGACGGGGATCCGTCTTTCTCAGATTCCGTTTCCGGAGACAGCACATCCTCCGGAAACTCATATATCTGCAGGACTCCGGTGTACGGATTTACGTCTATCTGCTTGCGCTCCGCCCTCTCACGGGCCTTGTCATGGTCTCCGACCGTCAGGAACAGGTATACGCCCTCGTCTTCATACGGCTTCAGAAAAGCCCTGTCCCCGCCGCTTGTGCGTATGGACATAAGCCCGTCCGAGTTTCCCTGGACCGGCTCATAATCCAGCCCGTTGATTTACCAGTCATGCATGAAGAAACGTATGGCTTCCCTCGTGTCCTTCTGCTTGTCCGGGTGAAGTCTCATAAACTCAC
>JAJPZC010000152.1:0-1244 GCA_021204585.1 Clostridia bacterium | reverse complement strand
CCTCACTCTTGAAACCCTTGGTTATGCCTACTTTAATCTGCCATTCCATACATCCGGCCCCTTGAAAGATACAAAATCCGCCGTATGCTGCCGGCGGACCTTCCTGCATTCTGCAGGTTATTTGCTGTACTTTTTCTCTACGGCCGTTATCTTGTCCACACGCCTCTGGTGGCGGCCTCCCTCAAACTCCGTCTCGAGGAATATCTTCACTATCTGCAGTGCAAGCCCCGGGCCTATAACCTTTTCGCCCATGGCAAGCACATTGGCGTTGTTGTGGCGGCGGGTGTACTCTGCGCAGTACGTGTCATGGCAGTGCGCGCAGCGAATCCCCGGCACTTTGTTGGCCACAAGGGACATGCCAATCCCTGTGGAGCACATAAGAATGCCTCTGTCGCACTCCCCTGAGGCCACCGCTTCTGCCGCAGGCAGGCCGTAATCCGGGTAGTCGCAGGACTCGCAGGAGTCCGTTCCGAAGTCTACGACTTCGTATCCGCTGTCCAGAAGGTACTTTTTAACCTCTCTTTTAAGATTGAGTGCGCCGTGGTCGCAGGCTATTGCTATCTTCATCTCGTCTTCCTCTCTGTGGTTGTCTGTATATGAACAGGTATTGTGCGTATTGCTGCGCCGCAGGGCGCAGGTCCTGTATGAGGCCCGTATACGGGCTCATTCGTCGTCGTAGAGCTTGTCCTCTCCGTCCTGGTACTGGGTTATGTAGTCCTCTATGATGGCGTCGCAGGCCCGCATGAGCTCATCACGGGCTGCCCTGTACTCCTCAATCCCCTGCCCGTACGGGTCCGGAACTTCACGCCCCGTTACGTCCTTTATGGAGAATACATGGGCCTTGCCCTCCAGCATGTGCTTCTGGGAGTCCGTCATGCAGAAGACTATGGTGCTCTTCTTGAGGATTGCGTCCGTGAGCTGCCTTGGCTGGAAGTCTCCCGGCTCTATGCCAACCTCCGTGAGCGCAAAGCGGCTGTACAGGCTCATGCCAGAGCCAACCTCTGCATGTATCCCTGCGGAGGAGATGTCCCACCAGCGGATATTCCGCTGCTTCAGCTTGGACCGCAGGATTAGCTCCGCCATGGGGCTGCGGCATGTGTTGCCCGTGCAGACAAAGACCACCTTCTTGTGGACGTTCTTAGGCTTCTTCTTCCCCTTTGTCTCTTTAGCTTTAGTCTCTGTGTCTGTCTTCATACACACCGCCGCAAGCTTTCTCAAATCTGTTCATAAGCCCGGCCATGACC
>JAJPZC010000067.1 GCA_021204585.1 Clostridia bacterium | reverse complement strand
TTGTGCGACGCACTGAGATACTAACTCGCGGCGGAGATAATGCAACGGATGCAAGGCACTATGGACGTGGCGACACTGCGGCACGCCCTGGCGATGCTGCCCACAGAGACAAAATTCTGCAAGCCCGCACTGCTGCCGCACAAGACACTGCGCTGCACGGGCGACGACCTTGAGGTTGACGGCAAAGTGCTGGCGAGCACCGAGAGCCGCACAGCACAGCTGCAAGAATATAACCAAAAGGCTTTGTGCGTCGACTATAAGAAATTGCTGGGCTTAAGCTTTAAGGGTGAGCGAAGGGAAGTGTTCAAGAACCAAATAGTATACGTGTTCCACAACACCATCGACGCTGAAGGGCACGACAGCTCGGCTAAGTCTTTCACCACGGCTTGCAGAAACGCCATCGACGAACTGCGGCAACTTGTGGCATACCTGCACGACACGGCCAACGTGTCGGACGTGTTCGTGACCGCGGACCACGGCTTCCTCTACAATGACCAGGCGTTCGAGGAGAAAGACAAGCAAAAGGTGGAAGAGACTTGCTGCGAGAGCAAGACGCGCTACTACATAACAACCTCGGCAGAAGACAAGGAGGGCATCACGAAGTTCAAGCTAAGCGAAGTGTCGGCTATGACGGGAGACTACTACGTGGCCGTACCGCTCGGCACTAACCGTCTGGCTGCACCCGCAGGAGGATATGCTTTCGCCCACGGTGGCGCCGCGCTGCAAGAAGTCATCATCCCGATAGTACACAGCAAATACAAACGTGAGAACGAGAAGGAGAAAGTGGGAGTGGAGTTGCTCGAACAGGCATTGTGCATCGTCTCGAGCAGGCTGAAGGTCCACCTTGTGCAGAAAGAGGCGGTGGACATGACGCGGACGGAGCGCAAGATTGTCTGCGGACTGTTTCAGGAAGGCAAGCCCGTGGCCAAGACGGAGGAGCTTACTCTCTCGTCCCGAGACAGCGACGCGAAACGACGCGTCGTGGAGCTTAACTTCAACGTGTCGCTGGGCGAAGGCGGCGGCATATTGCAGTTCAAGGTGTTCGACAAGGCGGACGAGCACAACCCTCTCATATCAACAAACGTCATTAACCGCACACTGATAGAACAAGACGATTTCTGAAATATATGGAAACACTACAAGAAAAAGTGCTGAGATGCTTCAGAGGAAGCGTCGTGCGCAAGGATCTCGCCTTCCTGGTCAAAGGCAATCTTCCCGTGCCGACTTACGTGCTTGAGTACTTGCTCGGGCAATATTGCGCAGGCGACGACGAGCAGATGATTGCTGAGGGCATAGAGAAAGTGAAGAGCGTCATAAGGAACAATTATATCAACCGTGCCGAGGCGGACATCGTGAAGTCACGGATAAGAGAGAGGGGCTCGCACACGGTGATAGACAAAGTCACCGCGACACTGAATGACAAGCAAGACCAGTATGAGGCAAGCTTCGCCAACCTGGGGCTGACGAAGATACCTGTCGGCGACGCGGTTGTAAGGCAGAATCCTAAATTGCTTAGCGGGAACGGCGTGTGGAGCATCGTTAAGATTAACTACCTGCAAGGCGACGACATACGCATTCGCTGGGAGATACAATCGCTCAAGCCTATACAGGTGTCGAACATTGACTTGGAGTTTTATATCAAACAACGCAAGGAGTTCACGACGGAAGAATGGATGAACTTCCTCGTGCACACGGTGGGACTGAACCCGGAAGAGCTGAACCGGCGCGAGAAGTTTATAATACTCGCGCGCTTGTTGCCGCACGTCGAGAACAACTTCAACCTTGTGGAGCTGGGACCCAAAGGGACAGGCAAAAGCCATGTCTACCAGGAATTCTCACCTTACTCGGTGCTCGTGAGCGGAGGCGACGTTACTTCGGCGAGACTCTTCGTGAAGATGTCGGGAAATAAAGAGCTGCTCGGGCTTGTCGGCTACTGGGACGTAGTGGCATGGGACGAATATGAACAGAAACCGCACCGCTCAATTGACGCTATGCTCGTGGACACAATGCAGAATTATCTGGCGAACAAATCGTTCAACCGCGGGAAAGGAACGCACGAGGCAACGGCCTCTATGGCGTTTGTCGGCAACACGAAACATCCCGTCTCGTATATGCTTAAGAATTCTCACTTGTTCGAGTCAATCCCTTCCGACTTTCTCCAGACTGGCGCCTTCCTTGACAGAATTCATCTTTATAACCCGGGCTGGGAGGTGAAGATGCTGAAGAAAAACTCCTTCAGCAGAGATTTCGGACTGATTACTGACTATATCTCGGCCATTCTTCACGAGCTGCGAAACATCGACTACTCGGGACATCTGGCAAAATACGCTAAGTTCGACGCTTCTCTCTCGGAACGCGACCATAACGCCATAAGAAAAACGTTCTCGGGACTGTATAAACTGCTCTACCCCGACGGGAACATCACCAAAGACGAGGCGAGAGAACTGATCGACTTCGCCGCGGAATGCCGAAAAAGAGTGAAAGACCAACTCTACCTCATCGACACGACTTTCCTGGCTGAACCCGCAAGATTTGAGTACGTCTGGCTTGAGAGCGGAGAGAACGTGGCAGTGGAGACGCTGGAAAACATTGAGCATGGCCACCTGCAAGAACGCAACTCCCAGACACTCGACTGCGCGGAAAAACCGTCTGCCTCGGCAGAGATTCACCCCGCGACAGCCGCACATCGCTCACGTATCTCACTGCCCGCAGCTAAGGTGGTGCAGATACGCGAGAACCAGAGCGGGGTATGCTTCATGAACCTCTTCGGTGAATATCTGAAAGGAGCAAGGAGAATCAAACTGATTGACTCGTTCATTCGCCTGCCTCACCAGTTCGACAATCTGGTGGAGTTCCTGCAGGCGGTGGTAAATACTAACGAGAACGGGGACATCGTACAAGTGCATGTCAGCACCAGCGCCGAGAGCGACGAGAAGGCCGCCGAGGCGATCGATAACTTTAACGAACTGACTGATGACCTCGCTCCGC
This sequence comes from Clostridia bacterium, assembly GCA_021204585.1. Taxonomy (GTDB): domain Bacteria; phylum Bacillota; class Clostridia; order Christensenellales; family Borkfalkiaceae; genus Coproplasma. Next base: position 463 of record JAJPZC010000067.1, on the reverse strand, counting down.
TTGGAGTGGAGCTGACATACGACTTCAACGCAACGCACGACCGCAGCATAACCACTGACACGGGCTGGTATATCGGCCTTGGAAGAGGGCTTGACATTTACAACAAGATAAGCTCTCGCTTCACACTTGCGCGCCAAAATCCACTGCTGAGACGCTGCAAACCGTGCTACATACAGTTTAGCCGCACAAATGACGTGGTGAATATAGAACCGACCCCCAAGGAGAAACAGCAAAACGACTAATTGAACCTGTATTCCCGGCCGCGCTGTCTTTTCCTCACGGCCGCACCGAAACCGTGGGTTGCAACCCACGGCTATCCCTCTTCAACCCCTCCGGGGTTGTATAGGAAGCCTGCCCTTTTTCACTCGACCGAGCATTCTTTTTCCCTCGACTGCGCATTCTTTTTCCCTCGACCGCGCATTCTTTTCCTCTCGACCGCGCATTCTTTTCCTCTCGACCGCGC
>JAJPZC010000001.1 GCA_021204585.1 Clostridia bacterium | reverse complement strand
TTGTTTTTATTGCTTTTATCTTCAATATGGGTTAAAATCGTATACACATGGAAGACGGGCCCCTCTGTGGGGACATGTAATGGAATAACATATGAGGCCGGGCGGCGCACGGAAAATTTTCTGCGAAGTACATATGGCCTTGTTGGAAGATAGAGAAGGCAGCCGCTTAAGAGTGAAGGCGGCGGGGAGACAGCATGAAAGAGAAGTATTACATAACGACAGCCATTACGTATACGTCCGGCAAGCCGCATATTGGCAACACGTACGAGATCATACTTTCAGATGCAATCGCAAGGTTCAAAAGGCTCCAGGGGTATGACGTGCGCTTCCAGACCGGAACAGATGAGCACGGACTCAAGATAGAGCAGAAGGCTGCGGAGAAGGGAATGGAGCCCAAGGCCTTTGTGGACAGCATTGTGGACGTCATAAAGGGCATCTGGGACAGGATGAACATAAGCTATGACAGGTTCATGAGGACTACGGACTCATACCATGAAAGAACCGTCCAGAAGATGTTTAAAAAGTTCTATGACCAGGGGGACATATACAAGAGCACGTATGAGGGCTGGTACTGCACCCCGTGCGAGAGCTTCTGGACTGAGAGCCAGCTTGTGGACGGCAAGTGCCCGGACTGCGGCAGGGAAGTGAAGTTAGCAAAGGAAGAGACGTACTTCTTCCGCATGAGCAAGTACGCCCCGGCGCTTGTGAAGCATATTCTGACACACCCCAAGTTCATACAGCCGGCCTCACGCAAGAACGAGATGATGAACAACTTCCTTCTTGCGGATGAGTTCATTGGGAAGTCGGATGCAGAGCTTCTGGAGGCCTGCGAGAACGGGACCATAAAGTGCAAGCTGCAGGATCTGTGCGTGTCCAGGTCAACCTTCAAGTGGGGCATTCCGGTGGACTTTGACCCCAAGCACGTTGTGTACGTGTGGCTGGACGCACTAACAAATTATATAACGGGACTCGGGTATGACCCGGACGGGTCTTCGGAGATGTACAAGAAGTACTGGCCCGCCAATGTGCACGTCATTGGAAAGGACATAGTGCGCTTCCATTCTATATACTGGCCCATCTTCTTAATGGCCTTGGGAGAGCCTATACCGGAGACGGTGTTCGGCCATCCCTGGCTTATGCAGGGCGGGGACAAGATGTCCAAGTCCAAAGGAAACGTTATATACGCAGATGACCTCGCAGACATATACGGCGTGGATGCCACAAGATACTTCGTGCTGCATGAGATGCCGTATGCGGATGACGGCATCATAACGTGGGAGCTCATGACGGAGCGCTGCAACTCAGACCTCGCCAACATCCTGGGCAACTTAGTCAAGCGCACCGTTACAATGGCCAACAAGTACTTCGGCGGCACCGTCCGCAAGACGGATACAGACCATCCGGAGGACGCAGACCTTGCTGCCGTTGCAGAGGCAGCGAGGGATAAGGTGGCGGCCAAGATGGAGGAGTTCCGCGTGGCAGACGCTTTGGATGCCCTCTGGACGCTCCTTCGCAGGGCCAACAAGTACATAGACGAGACGGAGCCCTGGATACTTGCAAGAACCTCTGAGACCATGCCCCGCCTTGAAGGGGTCCTCTATAACCTGCTGGCGGCAATAGAGCTGGGCGCAACGCTTTTAAAGCCCTTCATGCCGGATACCGCAGACAAGATCTTTGCAGAGATCGGCGGCACGGAAAGGGAGTGGGACACCCTTGCAACATTCGCATACAAAGACGCATATACCGTCTCCAAGGAGCCCGCTACGCTCTTTGAGAGGCTTAACCACAAGGACATACAGCCTATGATAGACAAGATTTCCGCAGCGCAGATAGCCGCAGCGGCTCCGCAGAAGCCAGTAAAGGACCAGATAACAATAGATGACTTCGCCAAGATAGACATGCGCGTGGGCAAGGTGGTTGCCTGTGAGCCCGTCAAGAAGTCAAAGCTCCTGCATGAGACAATAGACATCGGCGGGGGCAAGTGCATCTCCGTCCTTTCAGGCATAGCGCAGCATTACACCGCAGACGAGATGGTGGGGAAGTCCGTCGTGGTAGTCGTAAACCTTCCTCCGAGGGAGATGAAGGGCCTTATATCCGAGGGCATGATAATATGCGCCGAAGGCCCGGACGGCACCCTTTCCGTCGTCTCCGCAGAAAAAGACCTTCCCACAGGGAGCACACTCTCTTGAGATACATAGACGTACACTGCCACCTGGACGGAGACTGTTACGGCTCCATGGATGACCTCTTCGCCCGCCTTGCTGAGGCCGGCGTGCAGAAAGTCATAGCCGCTGCCTATGACCTTGCAACCTCGGAGCTTTCTGCCTCTTTGGCAGACAAATATCCCGCCTGTTACTTCACGGCGGGATTTCATCCTACAGAGCTTTCCAGGTACCGTGAGGGAGACCTAGACCGCATAGCGGAAATCTCCCGCCACCCCAAGTGCGTGGCCATTGGCGAGATTGGCCTGGATTACCATTACCCGGACACCACCAACAAGCCGCTGGGAAAGGAGCTCTTCATACGCCAGATGGAGCTTGCAGACTCCTTGGGTCTGCCCATCCAGATCCATTCCAGGGACTGCGCAGAGGACATGGTAACCATCCTGCAGGAGCACCAAAGCCTTCTTTCCCACGGCGTTCTCATGCACTGCTATTCCCATTCCCCTGAGATAGCGGCCATACTGGAGAAGATGGGCCTGTATTTCTCCTTTGGAGGGACAAGCACCTATTCCGGCTCCAAAAAACCCAGGCGGAGCCTGAAGGCTCTGCCCATGGACCGCCTCATGACGGAGACGGACAGCCCGTACCTTTCCCCGGCCTCACAGCACGGCGTATTCCCCAATACACCCTTGAATATTCCCGAAATAGCCGCCAACATGGCAGCTCTCAAGGAGGTCTCCGTAGAGACCATGACAGAGACCGTCTGGGCCAACGCACACCGTCTCTTCCCCAAGCTTAACAACTAGCCGGCCGGCTCCATCCTGTGCACCACAGCGCCCCTGCGGGCTCATATGACGGCCCTGCAGCAATGCCTGCGGACACCTTAAAAAAGGAACCCAGCCTCCAAACTAAGCAAGACAAAAGCGAGACATGATATCATGATGGACAATGAGATATACGCCCTCTTGAAGGTGCACGGGTTCACCTTCAAGAAGCGCCTCGGACAAAACTTCATAACGGACAAAGGCCTACTGGATGCAATCGTGTCTCTTGCTGGGGTTACGGAGGAGGACACAGTCCTGGAGATTGGCTGCGGCGCAGGAACCCTCACAAGGGCCTTAGCCCAGAAGGCAAAGAAGGTTATAACGTACGAGGTAGACCGCTCCTTGGAGCCTATTATCCGCACCACGCTCATGCCGTACCCCAATGTGCAGGTCATATACCAGGACTTCCTCAAGGTAGACATGGCCGCCCTCGAAGAGGGCCTGGATCATTATATGGTTGTGGCCAACCTTCCGTACTATC
>JAJPZC010000032.1 GCA_021204585.1 Clostridia bacterium | reverse complement strand
CCGGGAGGCCTCCGGGCCTCCCTTTAAAACACCTAACAATCATGGAGACAATATCATTCGGAATGCCCAGATGGAACATCGAGGAACTGACCGGATACAGGCCGGTCACCACCTTCTGGGATGACTTCTCGATAGCCGAGAAGTACGGGATCAGAGCCATCAACGACACCTACCGCCGCGCCCGCTACTGGAAGGGAAGCTGCAAAATGTGGACGGAGCTCGTCATGGTGCTCAACCACAAGATATGGCAGTGGCACGACCTGGCCGAGGCCGCCACCGATGCGGGACAGAGGAACAGGGCCGACTATTTCGCCGCGCTCTCGATGACCTATGAGACGTGGTATGAGGACGCCAACGCCTTCATCGACTCCAGGGACTGCAAGTGGACCGAGGAGGAGAGGGATTACTATTTTCGGACATTGGATTGAGGAGGGAGGATCATGGAGGAAAAATTCACGGAGCCATACGGGATATCCTTCCCGAAATATGAGGCCCGGATCTACGACACGCTCCGTCGGGGCGGAAGGATCCGGCTCGTCAATACCGCCTTCTATGACGCGAGGCCGGGCCACGGCGCATGTCAGTACCATGTCATCAGTAGGGGACTGCCCGAGGATATCCGCAAGGCATGGAACTGCCCCGGTCCGGATGACGTCTACTTCATCATCGACGAGACCAGCGGCAGTTTCCGCGCCTTCGGGGATTTCCCCGCGCTGATGTGCTTTCTGCCGAACTATCGCTATAACTGGATAACCTTTATAACCGACTGAATCATGGCAAGACTCATCAGAACGGACGGGGACGAGAGGATCGTCAGCCCGAAGGACAGAAGGGCGGGGTTCACCCTGCCGGAGCTCCGCGCCCTGCTGGAGTGCGACTACATCGAGATCGTCGGCCTCCCCGGCGGCAACCTGCTCGTGATCGACGAGGAGGGCAAGATGAAGGAGGGGAACGGGGTCAACGTCCCCGCCTCGTGGATGGCCCATGTGGCCGGGGCGATCGCCTTCGACGACTGCATCGTGGGGCACGCGCTCCTCTGCCGGGACAGCGAGGTAAAATAGGTATATAGAACTTTGTTATATCTTTTTGCAAAAAGAGTTTGCAGATATAAAAATATTTTATAAATTCGCGCATTGAAATAATATAAAGGCATTGAATCATGGAAAAGGAAACCGACAGACTTTACAGGGTGCTCCACAGGGGGCAGGTGACCGACACCCAGCTCCGCCTCTCCGAGGCCGAGCGTTTCGTGAGGGTGCAGATCGAGCACGGATGGGATCCCGATGATCTGATGATCGAGGATGATCCCGCGTGGACCGTCGCCCCGGCGGGCTTCTACGGCTGCGACTGCGACGAGGCCCACTGCCTCGATCTGATCAAGGTCCGCGACGAGTTCCGCCGCCACGGCTACAACGTCACCCTCGACGCTATCGCCCATAACTACGAGGCGTGGCTGAACGACGAGAAGAGCGGCTGGCTCGACACCGTGAACGGCTACTTCCTGTTCACCGCGTGCGGCTGCAACCCTCTGCGCTTCTACGCCGAGCCTCTCAACGGCGAGGACTATCAGATGACATACACGGCATGAACGGACACCGGGGAGCGATTGCAAGCGGCTCCCCGGCTTCTTTCCACTATATGTTAGTTTTAATCAGCACGGCCCGCGGCCGCGAGGTTCCGGGCCTTTTAAAAAAAAGACAATGAAATGACGGACGATCTCTTTACACAGCTTACCGACAACCCCACGATGATAGTCACCGTGCGGGCATCGGATCTTCTCTCCGCCTTCGAGGCGTGCGCGGCCTCCGCGCTGAGGCTCGCCCGCGAGGCGGTGGAGGAGCCCGACCGGCTCATATCCAAGGATGAGGCCGCGAGGATGCTCGGCGTGAGCCCCACCACCCTCTGGAGGTGGGAGAAGGCCGGCTATCTCTCTCCCGTGCGGATCGGGGTCGCGGTCCGCTACCGGATGAGGGAGATCAACGAGATGATATACAGAAAGACAGTCAGATAATAATCATGGAAAAGAGAATGAGATACACATGGAAGGACGCCGCCGCCGTAGCGGGCGCGGGCATCCTCTTCGCCGCCGGGCTGGTGCTGCTGGCGGCAGACTTCGACGCGCGGGCGCTGCCGCTCGCCGCCTTCATATGGACCAAGATCGGCGGGGTGTGCTGCTGGCTGCTGGCCGGGGCCATCTTCCGCCCGTATAACCGCGAGAGGAGGGGGAGATGATGGCGGCGGCGATGATCATCATCTGGACGGTGGCCGCCGCGGTGGCCGTGGCGTTCCTCGCGCTTCCCGTGGCCGCGCTGCTGCTCAGGCTGCACCGCCATGTCCGGGCGCGGAGGCTGAGAAGGGAGAGGAGGGCCGGGCGATGAGACCGACGGGAGACGCCCTTTTCACCGCGCTGAGGTACGGCAGGAGGTGGCGGGTGTACTGCCACGTCACCCACGCCGGGACGCCGCGCTACGAGCCCGTGGGCGGCGCGATCTACGACACCGAGCGGGAGGCCCTCGCCGCCGCCCGGAAGCTGGGGGAGGCGGCCCTGACCGCCATACGGAACATATCTGAAAAATATACGGAAAATGGAGAAAAAGACAATGAACACGACTGACGGGAGCCTCCGGGAGAGGTACTCCGTCGAGAAGGAGAGGCGCGACAGGGCGATATGGGCGGAGTGGCTCCGGCTCACGGCGCACCCCTCCAAGAAGGAGATCAAGCGCGACCTCGCGGCAAGATACGGGGTCAGCGTCAACACCATCAATCAGATCCTCGGCGACCAGCGCAGGGCCGGGAGCCGCAGGACCGCGAATGTATAACCCGTTTAAAACGCATTGGATCATGGAACAGACGGAAAGAAAGACGACAACGGAATGGAGGCCGGCGATCGGCCTCAACGACCTGCTGAAGTGCTTCGCGGGCGCGATGAGCGAGGCCATCGACGAGATGATCAGGGAGAGGGAGAGCCGCGAGAGGAAGGAGGACGGATCATGGGAGTAGAGGGCTATGACTACCCGCGCGACCCGAGGGTGCGCGAGTGCGAGAGGTGCCACGGCACCGGATACGTCTACACGATCGGCCGGATGACCGAGAGCGGCGAGCTTACGGATGTCCGCGAGGTGGACGAGAGGACATACAGGAAATGCCCGGAGGACTGGGAGGCGGAGACGGGCGAGTGGACGCGCGACGATGTGGACCGCTGTCCCCGCTGCGACGGGGACGGATGGATCGACGAGGACGCGGAGCGTGAGGAGGAGGAGGAGATCGCCCGCTGCGAACGGTACGAGGCCGAGCGGGAGGAGCGGGGCATCCGCGAATATTTGGAAACTCACAACCTTTAAAAAAGCATTGATATGAGCAACTTAATCAGAAAGCCCTCCGAATTGGAGGCGAAGTCCACGATCAGCATGCTGGTCTACGGACAGCCGGGCGCGGGCAAGACCACGCTCGGGATGAGCGCACCCTCTCCGG
>JAJPZC010000103.1 GCA_021204585.1 Clostridia bacterium | reverse complement strand
AATCAGCCTTCCTGCACCCTGCGGATGATGTACAGGGCCTTGTCATGAAGGTCATCAAGGGTGCCGTTGTTGTAGACTGCGTAGTACTTGTTGATGGGCACCTTGTCATAATTGGCCTGGGCCTTTATGCGGGCTATGGCTTCGTCGTAGGTGAGTCCGGAGCGCTGCATGATGGCGTCTATGCGCTCATCCTCGTTGCGGATCATGATTATGACCTTGTCGAACAGCTTCTCATAGCCCCCTTCAAACAGCAGGGGGACTTCTGCAAAGGAAAGCATATAGTCTCCCATCTCAGCAAGGAGCCGCTTCATAATTAAAGGATGGGTTATGCTGTTGAGAAGCTCCCGCTTTTTCCTGTCCTCAAAGATTATGGCGGAAAGCTTCTTTCTGTCTATGCGGTCATCTGCATCCCTTGCCCCGGGGAAGGCCTCAAGTATCCTGGACCTGAAATCATGGTCGAAGTCTATGAGCTCCCCGTATATCTTGTCACAGGAGAAGACCTTGTTCCCCTCCTGCGCTATCCAGTTGCAAAGGGCCGTCTTGCCGCTCCCTATGCCTCCGGTTACTGCCACTTTCATGCCGTCACACTCTCTCTAATTTGCTGTATATGATTGGATACATGCAGCGTATTTGTGCAGTCTGCACATGTGCATTCTGCACAAACAAGCCTTCTGTTATGTTGTCTGTATGATGCCCACAGGAAAACGCCAGGAGCGTTATTTTTACTTGAGGGCGAACCAGTCCTTGCCCATGTGGACCTCTACGGTCAAGGGCACCTTGAGGGACATAGCGTTCTCCATGCCGTCCTTTAAGATGGCGGCTGCCTTGTCTGCGACATCTTCGTCTGCCTCCAGAACAAGTTCATCGTGGACCTGCAGGATGAGGTCTGCGCGGCATCCTGCGGCCTTGAGGCCTGCGGATACGTTGTTCATGGCGATCTTTATGATGTCTGCCGAAGTCCCCTGCAGGGGCATGTTCATGGCGGCTCTCTCGCCGAACTGCCGCATGGTATAATTGCCGGACTGGAGCTCCGGGATGGCACGCTTGCGGCCCGTGAGGGTCTCCACGTAGCCGTGCTCCTTTGCAAAGGCCACGTTGGAGTCCATGTAGTCCTTTACGGCGCTGTACGTCTCAAAGTACTTCTCTATGTACCGGTGCGCATCCCCTACGGAAACGTTGATCTGTTTGGAGAGACCGTACTCCGAGATGCCGTATATGATGCCGAAGTTTACAGCCTTGGCATGTGAGCGCATATCCTTGGTAACCTGCTCTAAGGGAACGCCGAAGACCTGGGAGGCCGTGAGCCTGTGAATGTCTTCGCCATGGTTGTATGCGTCTATAAGCTCCTTGCACCCGGAGCAGTGCGCAAGGAGGCGCAGCTCTATCTGGGAGTAATCCGCGTTTACGAACACCCTCCCCTGCCTGGGTATGAAGGCTCTGCGTATCTCGCGGCCCTCTTCATCCCTCACAGGGATGTTCTGCAGGTTGGGCCCGGAGCTGGAAAGGCGGCCCGTTGAAGTAAAGGTCTGATTGTATGATGTATGCACCACATTGTCTGAAGACCTTGTGGCATAATCCTTTAGACCGTCTAGATAGGTTGAGATGAGCTTTGCGTAGAACCTGTAATCCAGCACGTCCTGCACCACGGGATACTGATCCCTATACTTTTCCAGCGTCTCTGCCTTCGTAGAGAACTTGCCCGTCTTTTTGTTCTTGAGCTCCGTTATGCCGAAGGTGTCATACAGCACCTGCCCAAGCTGCGAGGGCGAGTTGATGTTGAACGTGGTCCCGCACTGCTCATATATCCTGTTCTGCAGGTCTTCCTGCACCTGCAGATACTTGGCCTTCATCTCGTCCAGCATGTCCGGGGAGACCGTAACACCCTTGGTCTCCATCTCAAAGAGCACCAATGTTAGCGGCTTCTCCACGTTCTCATACAGGGCCTGGAGCCTGTCATCCTTGGCCATCCTGCCCATATACTCTGCGTATATCTTGGATATGCCGTATGCAGACATATCTGCAGGGATGTCATATGCGGCGCAGACTTTGGAAAGGCTGTCCTGCATGGGGGCAAAGTCGCAGAGGTACTTTATAAGCGCCAGGTCATCCACGGCAGCCTTTGGGGTTATGCCATAGTCCTGCAGTATATGAAGGACGTACTTGTAATCAAATACGATTATCCTGTGGGACTCATCCAGAAACACCCTCTTTAAGAGCTCCTTATAGTCATCCGGATCCGTTACGTTCTGGTCCAGGAGCCCTATGCGGAGCTTGTACGTGCACTGCTTTGTGCCGTTGTATATGCGGGCAAGATCCGGCTGCAGGTCTACATAAAGCTCTTTGAACGGGTCTTCAAAGACGGCACCAATGTCCGTTGTCTCTATGTTGGCCACTTTTGGTGTATCTTCGTCTGCCTCTTCCAAAGGCGTGGCCTCTGCGGGTTCATCAAATATCTTGAGACCCAAGAGAGACTTGAACTCATACTCTCTGAAGAGCTCCTTTACGTCCTGGCTGTATGTCTGTGGCGTTGCGCACTCATCCAGGCATATGTCCACGTCGCAGTCCCTGTGTATGGTGCTAAGCTGGTATGAAAGGTATGCAGACTCTTTTCCTGCCTCCAGCTTGTTGTGCAGGGCTCCCTTTATCTCGCCCAGATGGGCGTATACATTGTCCAGTGTGCCGTACTTTGCTATGAGGTCTCTGGCGGTCTTGTCTCCCACGCCCGGCACGCCGGGTATGTTGTCTGAGGTATCTCCCATGAGGGACTTGAGGTCAATAACCTGCCCGGGGCTGTCCAGGCCGGTTTCATCCTTGAAGTTGGCGACGTTGAGCTCCTTGAGCTCTGAGACGCCCTTGACGGTGAAGCATATGTCCGTGCTCTCGTCCACAAGCTGGAAGCTGTCCCTGTCTCCAGTATATATGTAGCTGTGCGCCTCTCCGCCAAGCTTTCTGGAGATGGTGCCCAGGATATCGTCTGCCTCTATTCCCTCCTGCTCACGGATGGCTATCTTCATGGCCCTGAGGAGGTCCTTTAAAAGGGGCACCTGTACCTGCAGGGAGTCCGGCATGGCGTGGCGGGTGCCTTTGTAATCATCATACATCTTGTGCCTGAACGTAGGGGCCTTGAGGTCGAATGCGCATATGATGTAGTCCGGCTCACGGTCCTGTATTATCTTGAACAGGAGCTTGACGAAGCCGAATATGGCATTCGTAGGCTGCCCTGAGGCCGTGGAAAAGACCGGGGTCGCGTAAAAGGCCCTATTGAACAGGCTGTTGCCATCTATCAAAGCTAGTTTCTTCATACCCCCAAGTATACCTTTCCGCCGCATGAAAATCAATAGACCAGCCGAAAAAGCTTGATTTTGGGCACATCATCCTGTATAATCAAACCATGCTCCGAACCAATCCCGGCCCGGATGCAAAAGCCCCATATGCATGCCGCAGTGGTGAAATTGGCAGACGCGATGGACTCAAAATCCATTGGTAGCG
>JAJPZC010000025.1 GCA_021204585.1 Clostridia bacterium | reverse complement strand
GAAAATGTTACAAACTAACACTCCCCAACGCCACATGAGCAGTCTCATATTGCCTCTGTCCGTGCTCCATGTACCCCTCTCAATCACTCCCCTGGTTCTCCAGGGCGCACTGAAGGCGTCCCGCATGCAGGACGTCTTCTTGCTTGCCTTACATTTATGTTGCCCACACGCCAGCCTGGCGCATTATAGGCGATCTGAGGCGCATCTAAGACGCATCTTAGGCGCATCTTAGGCGCCGCAGGCCGTGGGATTACTTTGCCCCTTTGCGGCGGTTGTGCTCCCTGCAGAGCATCTGGCAGTTTTCTGCAGTAGTCTTGCCTCCATCTATCCAGGGGGTTATGTGGTCTGCCTCCATCTCGGAGATGTCATAAAAGATGCGGGAGCGCCCCTCTGCCTCGCAGAGCGGGCAGATGCCGCCCTGGCGTTCGTATGCCTGGGTCTTCATGCTGTCCGTGAAGGTGCGTATGCTGAGGTATTTCTCATCCCCGGACAGAAGATACTGGTATATGCCCTTCTTGGAGGTGACGTCATCATCCATGAGAAGGATCTGTATGCATCTCTCAAACCAGTCCGGATCATATTCTTCCACGCTGTACTTGTTGTAATATATGCCCCACGGCAGGCCCTTCATAAGCTTTGGACGGAGCACGGGGAACACCGTCTCCACCCAGTTGAACACGCACTGGAAGTACTGCCAGAGAGGCGTGCAGTCCTTATCCTGCTGGTGTGCGGCCATGTAATCCTCTGCCTTCCAGCCGTGCCTGTCTGCTATCCATGAGAGGGCCGTCTCCAGGTAGTCCTGCCTGTTTGCGGAGCCGGTAAGATACTTGTCTGCAAGCTTCTGTGCGGCGCACCCGGACTTTGAGAAGTGCCTCTTTGCGTCCGTGAGCCACGCTCCCGTGTACACTGCGTTTCTCAGCTCCTGGGGCTTTAATTCCAGGCCCTGTATGTTTATGGTCCTGAACCACTCCAGCTTCTCCTTGTCATTGCCCTCGCATATGTACACCAGCACCTCATAATCCAGAATCTCCTCCCGCTCCGTCTCCGTAAGGTTCTGGAAGAACATGCTGTCCACGGGAAAGTCATTGTATATGTACATGCAGAACGACAGCGTCCTCTGCTGGCCGTCCATGAGCTCATACTTGCCGTCCTCCCCCCTGACCCAGTACATGACGTTCAAGGGGTACCCCTTCTGTATGGTGCGTATAACGGCGTTGCGCCTTGCCTCATCGTACACGAACTCCCTCTGGTACGCAGGCCTTATGTTGAGCCTCCCGCCGTACCCCAGGCAGCCTTCATCCTCTGTATTCCTGTACCCTTCCGCAATGTCCAGTATGCGGATCTTTCGCATCTCTATTTTCATCTTCTGCTCCTGCGTGTCATCCGGCCGCTTTCCCCGCTGCCCCTGCACACGTATCTTCTGTTATGCCGAAAGCCCGGCTCCGGCCTGTATCCGTATCTGCATCCTTTGCGGGCCTCATCCTCGCCTGCCCTGGAAGCAGCGGCTGCTTTTCCGGCGGGTCTGGAAGACGGCGTATGAAGAGGCGCCGCACCGTCTTGCCGCAATTTTCCGTCTGCCGCCTGAATGCCTTCTTCCCACGGCCTCTCCAAAGCGCCGCCTTCTCGCAGCGCCCGGCCCGTGATCCGTATCGTATCTCCTTATCCTATTATTATATATGGCCTTCCAATGGGGCCCCATTTATTATATACGGCCTTGCCATGAGGCCTTATGCCCTGTGTGCTTCCCGTATATCTTGCGGCCTGCGCCCCAGAGCCCCGGAGGCAGGCTTACGGCTACCTGCTGCTCATGCGGAGAAAGTCCCATGGGTCTCTCTCCCACTGGGCGCCTCCGGCCTCCATCTGCCTGTAATCCAAGGGGTGGCGGTTGCGTATGAAGATGCGCTTGTATATGCGCCTGCCGTTAACAACTGGCTGCGCAACCTTGCTGGAGGGGTCCCATAGGCCGTTTGAAAAGCCCTTGCCCTCTGACTCCGTGCAGCCCAATATCTCAAACTGCTCCGGGCAGTACCTGTCTAAAAACGACACCGGCACGCCCATAACCCCCGGAAAGTCTTGCGGGATGTCCTGGACCCTGTCTACGTTTATGGCGTCATAGTTGTCATAACGGGGGTACTCCCGGGGGGTGTACATCTTGTACAGCACCAGCGGCACGTGCCTCTTGCGCACGTCCATGTTTGTGTACCACAGGACGTTCCTGAACTTCACGAGTCCTGTCTCCTCCGAGTACACTCCCTTCGCATACTCCTGCCCCGACTCCCCGGGGACTGTGAAGTACGCATTGCCTGCATTGAACCCGTACCCCAGCCAGACCTCATCCCCCTTGATGCGCGGAAAGATCTCCTTGTACGTTATTGCGCTTAAGTTGCCTATGACGAGGAACTTCTTGTCCAGCCGGAACACCTGCGCCATGTACTCCCTGAAGAGCGAAAAGGGCGGGTTGGTTATGATGACGTCTGCCTCCGCCGCAAGGTCTTCCGCCTCCGGAGAGCGGAAGTCTCCGTCTCCCACAAGGGGCGTGCAGACGCCCTCCATGTTGCGCATGCACCATGCCGCATCCTGCAGGTTCTCTGCGCCGTCTCCGTTAAAGTCCCGCATGCAGCTTATCTCTATCTTGTATGCCTTCCCCCTTTCCACGGGGAACTCTTTGCCCTGTATTGGCGACGAGGCAAAGGAAGTGCATATGAGCTTTTTGAGGCCGATGTCATTGAAGTGGCTTACGAAGTACTTGAAGAAGGCAGACTCAAAGGGATCATCCGCATTGCACAGCACAACCTTGCCGCAGAGCTGGTCCCTGTACCTTCCGCACTCATTGGCCACGTCTTCAAGGCGGGTGTAGAACTCATCCTTCTTCGCTCCCTTAGCCTGGTTCAGCTGCCTGTTAGCCATCCCGCCTCCTTCTCTCCCGGCCCCTTTCCCGGCGCCTGACGCATCTCCCATGATGCCTGCCTTTCCGGCATACCAAACAGTATACAACAGTCTGTCTCATATCTCAACGGCTGCATTATGTGCAATACATTGCAATATACGGCAGCTTTTGCCCTGCGCCCTCCTGGGGCACCCTGCTTCGTATGGTTTGGCGGCGCCTGCAGCTCTGCCCGTGGCAGATCCGGCCTTGAGGGAGGCCTTCCCTGTGTGGGCGTAAGATATGCTGCGGATGCATGCAAAATGACGGTTTAGTGAAATTTGCCGGGCGGCGGCCCATTGCCTTGATTTTTGGCCGGTGAGCTGTTATTATACTGGCATGAACTTCGTTTTACGCATTGTCTTTACACTGCTTGCGGTTGCCAGCGCGGCATGCTGCATCTTCATATTCATATACTTCTCATGGTGGGGATTCATTCCCCTTGCGGGCGTCTTAATCTTTGGCGGCCTCATGTACTACTTCTCCAGAAAGGACAAGTCCGATGAACAGGTGGAGCGCCTTGAGAACCGTGACGGAGACTTCATAACCGGCCCCGTGCACAAGAAGACCCCTGAAGAGAAAGCCGCAGAGGAGCAGGCTGCAGCCCACACCGCATACATAGATGACTCCA
>JAJPZC010000096.1:4532-51444 GCA_021204585.1 Clostridia bacterium | reverse complement strand
GTTCTTAGCCGGCCGGAGGCTCCCTCTGGGCTATGGGGTTCATCAACTCAAAAGTTGTAAATATCTTCGGTTTTTGGCTGGCCGGAGGATCTCCCGGGATGACGGAATTCATCAACTCAAAAGTTGTAAATAGCCACCGTTCTTGCTGACTGGAGAATCTCCAGGAATGACGGAATCTATCAAGTCAAAAGTTATAAATAGCGCCGGTCTTCGGTGGCCGTCAACTCAGAAGTTGGAAATAGCCCCGCGTTCCGGTAGCCGTCAACTCAGAAATTGGAAATAGCCCCGGTTCCGGGGTCCGTCAACTCAAAAGTTGTAAATAGACCCCGGGGCATAGCCTCAGGGGTCATCAACCCATTTGAGATATATAGCCACAAATGCGATGAAGATTTCAGTGAAAAGGCCTGCCAGGCTTTTCAAACTTCACGCCCTTCTCCTCAAGAAGCTTATCTATCTGTTTCATGGCAAAATCCAGGCCAACGAGAAGCAGGGCGTCCGCAATTACAAGAAGGTATTCCAGCATTCCGTTCGAATAGAAGAGGTCCATGACCGCTTTCCCCGTCAGATTCCTGTAATTGCAGTATAGTTCTATGGCAAGAATCGCATAATCCGCTTCATCGTTCACACGGGGCTCGTCTTCCTTTCTGTAATATAAGCAGTCATCGTGATCAACGTCCATCCGCTGCAATTTATCCTCAAACGTATCCTCCACAAGAGCGGCCTTATTTAAGGCTTTCTCCAGATTAATGCCCCCTGTCTCCTGCTCCTCGCGGTACATGTCGTACAGATCCTTCGGGTCAAGCTTCCATAGGTTTGTGCTTTCCTGCTCCAGGGCGGCCCTCATCTGCGAATTGTACAAGCTCGCAAGTGCCTCCTTGTCTTCAAGCCCTTCTTCCTCTATTCTTGCGCACACCTTGCAGCAAATGAAATACAGCAGGATCGCATGCTCAAATCTCTCTCTTTTCACATCGTTCTTTTTCATAATCATACCCTCTGCTCCAATGATACCATGCCACTAAGAGGAAAGTAAATCATCCGGCCCGGGTTGCGCTGCGTGGCCGCAAAAGTTGCAAGTAGAAATTTCTGTACGGCGGAACATATTGCGGAAATAAAGGCTCATGGAGAGACTTTATCACGCCTCCTAACTTCTTTCCGGCATGGCAAGGAATAGCATTACAGAGCGCATATGACGGCATCCATGGGCTTTTCGAGCGGCCTGCGCATCATTTGACATCCTTTCCCCTAAGTGCTATATTAACGGCATCCTTTTGAGGTTGCCGGAGACGGATTCTCCGGTGTGGAAGTGAGACATGTTCATTGCTTTAAACGGGCAGCTTGCCAGCGGAAAGAGCACTATATGCAGGATACTGGAAAGAAGATACGGATTTTCCACCTTCTCCACGGGGCAGATACAGAGGGCCCTTGCGAACGAGATGGGAATAACCACGCTGCAGCTCAATGAGCTGGGCATGAAGGACTACCATTATGATTACATCATAGACGGCAGGCTCTCAGATTACGCCAAGGAAAACACGGACAAGGACATCATTTTTGACTCCCGCATGGCCTGGCACTTCGTGGAGGGCGCGTACAAGATCCATCTCCTCGTCTCCCCCATCATTGCAGCGGAGCGCGTGTACGGAAAGAGAGAGACAAAGGAAGAGACGTACCACAGCGTCCAGGAAGCCATGGAGGACCTTATCAAAAGGCGCCAGGTTGAAGCGGAAAGGTACAAGGTCATATACCACGCCAATATGATGGACTTCAGAAATTATGACCTCATCATAGATACCAGCACCCTGGACCCCGAAGGCATCTGCGACATCATCCACAGGCATATCTCAGGCCTTGCGGAAGAGGCCTCTCCCGCTATTTACCTCTCTCCCAAGAATATATATCCTTCCGGACAGGCAGAGCCGACAGACGGGCCTGCGGACATCGTGCAGGTCCTGAAGGTAGAAGATTCAATGTACCTGTACAAAGGAGCGCGCAAGGTCATAGCATCCAACAAGCTGGACCTCCCCGTCCTGCATGCCGTGATGCTTGCGCAGGATGATGAGATAATCCCCGGCACATCCATCTCAGCCAAAGACTTCGTGAAGACCTCAAAAGCAGACATCGCAGCGTGGGAGAAAGAGAACGGCTTTGAATACGGTTATATGCCGGAAAGGATACATTGAGCCGAATTAATCCTAATAATAGCAAAGTATTGAGAAGCTCCCTGCAGCATTTGCCGCAGGGAGCTTGTTTTCAAATAGTCACCTAAGCATTACACATAAATGACTTGGACGCAATGCCAGCTTCTATACTAAACTCCAAAAAGATATCTCCGGATTCTTTCAATAACGGCATCCATGCTCATACCACCATAAAATAAGCCGATGACAACCACATTCATTTCATTATCAACATAGAAATACGCAATATATTTCCTCTCAATAACCAGCTTACGTACGGTGCCGCCGTTTCCCTTGTTGGAATTCCACTCCACTTCGGGATAGGCATTGGGAAAATAGGATAATACTTCAATCCTCTCCCAAATCCGATTGATAAATGCATAAGCGGTCTCCTCAGACATGGAAATGAAAGCTACATTTAAATACAGCTCCCTTAAGTCCTCAAAGAGATTCTCCGTATAGACGATATTATAACGTCCGTCACCTACAGAATTCATCCTCTAATTTCTTTTTGAATTCCTCCTTTGAGTAAGTTTTTCTCACCTTGCTGGCCTCAACACGCTCAGCCAGCAAATCCATGAGTTGCTCATCGGAGAGATCTCCAACGCATACAGGATTTCCCGGTAAACGGACTTCAAAAGGAATTCCCTTGGTAAGCACTATCTGCCTATATACCATCTGAATTAAAGCTGTAGGAGTTACTCCGAGATCTGACATAATAGCCTCGGCCTCCTCCTTAAGCGAACTGTCAATTCTCGCATATACAACTGAACTGTTACTCATATCAACCCTCCTTGCTTAAATATCTCCATAACCGTATTTTATTATAGCATACAAAATATATTTTGCAAGCAATTTTATGCAAAATCAAGCAATTGCAAGCAATTTTTTGATATTTAAAAGCAAATTAAATCAACGAAACAAGATAGCAATAGAATAGATAAACTACCCCTATTCACCATACTATGAACAGTATCACCATGCCGTCTGCATTATGAATCCGGCTTCGCGCGCATTTTATTTGAACTTTTTTGCCGTTACAGCAATCTTAAAGTTGAAAATGAGTTGACAGCTATTTTATGATTTGCTAAAATGGTCTAGCATTGAATTGAAGAGACAAGCGTGCGTATGCGGGTGTAGTTCAATGGTAGAACGCTAGCCTTCCAAGCTGGACGCGTGGGTCCGATTCCCATCACCCGCTCCATAAACTTGAAAAGCACGGATGCTTGAGTCTAATGCGCCCGTAGCTCAGCAGGATAGAGCAACGGCCTTCTAAGCCGTGTGTCGGGGGTTCGAGTCTCTCCGGGCGCACCAAAAGGATGGCGGGCGTAGCTCAATTGGTAGAGCGCCAGATTGTGGCTCTGGAGGCAGCAAGTTCGAACCTTGTCGCCCGCCCCAACCTTTTTTTAGGGCTCCGCCCTGAAACATTGGGGTGTCGCCAAGTGGTTAAGGCCCTGGATTTTGATTCCAGTATCGTAGGTTCAAGTCCTGCCACCCCAGCCATTTTGATCCATTAGCTCAGTTGGCAGAGCATTTGACTTTTAATCAAAGGGCCCCGGGTTCGAGTCTCGGATGGATCACCAGTCAACATTAACGGAAGTTATTTCAATATATACGCCATGCACCTTTAGCTCAGTTGGTAGAGCAACTGACTCTTAATCAGTGGGCCCACGGTTCGAGTCCGTGAAGGTGCACCAGGAAGTCCGGATGAACAGTCCGGGCTTTTGTTTTGCCCAGAATTCCCCCTTGCTGTATGGCTGGGGCCAAAGCATGCGGCTTCCTAAGCAAAATGAGCGCAAATAAAGTCCGGCAGTGTGCTTTTCACAGACTTTATGAGTCAAAACCTTTGCTTTTGTGTCATGAGATATTGTATACTCATTGCATGGAAGCCTTAGGGCTCTCCATGTGATGGGGCCGGCGGCACCCGGGAGCCGCCATTGTTAAGGAGAGATTTACCGAATATGAAGAAAATGACGCGCAGGACGAGGATCCTTCTCATCTGCGTGCTGGCTTTTCTATTGCTTGCTTGCTTGGCGGTGTTCGTATCGCTGTACTTCACCATCTGGAAAGTCAGCCTGACCATTACGGCGGAGCAGACGGAGGAGGACGCCCAGACCATAACGGTCGGGTGGGATACGTCCAAACAGGTGAACAAGGTTGTCATAGAGGTTTCTCATGACGGGGATGATGTGCAGTCCGTGACCTTGTCCAACATGAACCAGATACGCAAAGGAGAGTATGTGCTGGACGCCTTTTACGGGCGCCAGACTGTGAAGGTAACCACAAAGAGGGGCATATATACCGCATCTGAGACAATGACGGTGGAGCTTTCCGCCTCGGAGTACGTCATAGCCCCCTTGACCTCCACAATGCCTGTGACACTCTTTTCCCTGGAGCTGGAGAACATTACGGAGGAGTACACGATACCAACCTTCGTGTGGTTCAAAAGGCCCGGCGCATGGAATTACAAGGTCCTGCCGGACAACGTTTACACCATGCCAGTAGCCTCCGCCACGGAGCTTACCACGGAGACGGACGAGAAGACAATATACAGCAGGACGTCCGAATGGATCCGTGAGCTGTACGAGATAAACCCGGACTCATATTTCCATCTCTATTACTGCGACTATTTCGCCTACGGCTGGATGGATGCAACCATAGCCCTTGGCATCCCGGCTGAGAACTATGATGTGACGCTCTTATCCGACGGCACGGCAAGCTTTGAGTATTTCAACCAGCACTTCAACAACGAGGACCAGTCCGTAAATTCCGCAGAGTATGAAAGGATGAAGGGGGAGTATGAGACCCTTAAAAGCCAGGTGGCCGAGGGAGGCTCATACACCAGGAAGTCCAAATACGTCATAGACGCCAATGACCTCCGCGAGTACGCATATGTCATGGCCAAGGAAGAGCCCAACGTCACATGGTGGCTCACCCGCATAAGCGGCACCCTGGCCACGGACAATGACGAGATGTACGCTGAGGTTGAGTCTCTTGTGGACACAAGCATCTTCGTAAAGGACCTCAACACCCTCCTGTCCGCCCTCAACGAAACACAGCAAGCCAACCTGAAGACCCTGTACAATTTCAGCGACGAGATGTTCACTGAGGCCGCCGAGTCCGGCAAGAAGATCATGGTAATCCTTGGCACCTGGGACATCAACGAATACAACTTCGATGACTACGTGAAGGCCGTAATGGCCTACTACGGCGACGATTACGTCTACTACTACAAGGGCCACCCGAAGAACCCCACGTACTCCGTCTCCGGCAAGTTAGAGCACCTTGAAGAGCTTGGCCTCACGGACATAGACTCTACAATCCCTGCAGAGCTCATCCTGTTCTTCAATCCCGGCGTGTACGTCTCCGGCTACCAGTCCACGACGTTCGTGTCCGTGGACCCAGGCTACGCAGCTTTCCTGTTCGACTGCCGCATGGCAGACTTCGACGTATCCTTGGGCTACAAAGACTCCATGGATGCCTTCATCTCGCCCCTGTCCTCCGATGATGCGGACTACGGCTGCCTTGCCCAGGATGACAGCTCATACGTCATTGAGTTCGCCTCCAGCTCCGACATTGGCATATACAGCGCCTCCACAGGCGTCATAACGTACTACACGCTTCTTCCTGACGGCACCTATTCCGCAGACTGGCAGGAAGACACCGCCTATTCTACCGAAGCCTGACTCCCCTCCGGAGGGCTCATACGGCCTCATACAGCGGCCGCACGGCCGCCCAAACAACAGCAGCAAAGCTCCCAACGGACATCCGAAGGGAGTTTTAATATTGGTATCATATGAATCTATACGCCGCAGGCTAGCGTATCCTGTCCGGGAGATAGCCGTACGTGAAGCCGTTTTCCTTTTCCCACACAGCAATGTCTGCCTTTGTGGCCTTCACGTATTTCCCGGCAGATATGTTGGATCCGGGGATTATTTCATCATCCTGCGCAAGCATAACGGCCCTTAAAACCGGCACCTGGATTCTGTTGGCGGCAATGACCTTTGCAGCGCCTCTGTACAGGTACATGGAATCCTCAACCTTAAGAACCTGCACTGTGTCCACGGGGTCGCCTGCAGGCTCTGCCATCCCTGAGGGGTAGATGTTCTGAGGGGAGAGGTATATGGAAGGGCAGGCGTCCTGGACAAGGCCTGAGATGTGCCTGTGGATGATGTCGCAGATGCCCTCAGGGGTTAGGGTGCTGGTGTCTATGATGAGGTCATAGTTTCTGAAGTCCATCATGTTGGCGTTGTAGACTATCTTGTACCTCTCGGCCTCAACCTGGCGGCGCTTAATGAGGTCCTCCATGGCCTCCTGCAGGCTCTTGTACGTCTCTTCCTTTGTTTCGCGCTTGCCGTATACGCGCTCTGCAGCAATGGCGGGGGACACGAGGAGGTGTATCTTGTATGCGCCCTCCACGAAGTGCCAGGCCATGCGGGAGTCAAAGATTATGTCTTCATCCGTGTGCTCTTTTGCGTACTGTGAAAGCCTGCCGTCTATGATGTAATCATATGAGTAGTCCTTCATGCCAAGCTCATTGAGCTCCAGCGTGGTAATGCCCATCTCGTTTGCGAGGGCCCTCTGTATCTGGCCCGTGGAGAATGTGGAGAAGCCGTATCTTCTCTCCAGTATCCTGCATATGGTGCTCTTTCCGCTGGCTAGCTGCCCGTTTAAAGCAATGAACATGTCTCAATCCGCACCGGAACTTAAGTCCCGGCCCCCTCAAAAGGATGCCGTTAATATAGCACTTGGAGGGGGAGGTTGTCAAATGCAGACGGGGCTGTATGGAGCCCGTATGAAGCCTTTAAACCGGCTCCAAAGCGGCTCCAAAGCGGCACCAGAGCGGCTCCAGAGCGGCTCCAGAGCGGCTTGTGCCGGATTATGCAGGCAAGCCGGCCGCGGGGCGGGCCATTATTATAATGGTATAGGCGCCTTGTGAACAAAATTTTCTGCAAGTGTGCAAATTTCATTTGCCATTTGCGGGAGGGTATGGTATTATGTGTAGGCTACGGTTTCAAAGAGGTGCAAGCACTCGATGCCCGTCTTTGTTACTCGTGAATACAGATCCATAGCTGGAGGATAAACTGAAATGGACAAAGCCGAAATTATTGCCAAGTACGGCAGGAAGGAAGGGGATACGGGTTCCCCGGAAGTGCAGATAGCACTCTTAACTGAGCGCATCAACCATCTCAATGAGCACCTCAAGGTGCACATCCATGACAACCACAGCCGCCGCGGCCTTCTGAAGATGGTAGGCCAGAGACGCGGTCTCCTTGACTATCTCAAGAGCAAGGACATTGAGAGATACCGTGCCATTATAGCTGCACTGAACTTAAGAAAGTAACGGAAAAGGGAGCGGGAAGCAAAGGCCTCGCTCTCTTTTACATTAAAATTTCCCGTTCAAGACACTCAATCCGTCAAAAAATCATTCATATACAGTCTGCGGCGGGTGCCGCAGGCACAAGAACACAGGAGTTTGCATTATGGTTAATTTCAAACAGTTCAGCACGACTGTTGGCGGCAAGGAGCTCATAGTTGAGACCGGAAAGTATGCCGAACAGGCCAACGGCGCCGCCCTGGTGCGCTGCGGGGACACGGCGGTTCTTGTCACCGTCTGCATGTCCGACGCTCCGCGCGAGGGCATAGACTTCTTCCCTCTCCAGGTGGACTACGAGGAGAAGATGTACTCCGTTGGCAAGATTCCCGGAGGCTTCAAAAAGCGCGAAGGAAGGGCATCCGACAAGGCCATACTTACAGCCCGCCTCATAGACCGCCCCTTAAGGCCCTTGTTCCCGAAGGGCTTCTACAACGACGTAGTTGTCATAGCACAGGCTCTCTCCGTTGAGCCGGACGTATCCCCTGAGCCCCTCGCAATGATAGGCTCCTCAGTGGCCCTCGCGATATCCGACATCCCCTGGGCAGGCCCCACAGGCTCCGTTGTGGTTGGCCTCGTTGACGGACAGTACGTCATCAACCCGGATGCCGACCAGCGCGCAAAGAGCCGCATACACCTCAACCTCGCCGGCACGAAGGACGCCATCCTCATGATAGAGGCAGGCGCAGACGAGGTCACCAACGATGAGATGGTCAACGCCATCATATTCGGCCAGGAAGAAATAGAAAAGATCTGCCACTTCATCGAAGACGAAATAGTTCCCGCCGTGGGCAAGCCCAAGAAGGAGATAGAGCTCTATCATCCCAACGAGGAGATAGACGCAGCAGTACGCGCCTACGCCGCAGAGAAGGTGGACTGGGCAATAGAGACATATGACCGCGCAGAGCGCGAGGCAAGGCAGCAGCAGGTGGAGGACGAAGTCCTCGCACACTTTGCAGACATCTACCCGGACGGCGCCCGCGACATCAAGGATTCCATGTACTACCTCACCAAGGAGAAGGTGCGCGCCAAGGTCTTCGACCTCGGCATCCGCCCGGACGGCAGAGGTTTGAAGGACGTCCGCCCCATATGGTGCGAGAGGGGAGTCCTGCCCAGAGTTCACGGCTCCGCAGTCTTCACGAGGGGCCAGACGCAGACCCTCACCACATGCACCCTCGCAATGCTTGGCGAGGCGCAGAAGCTTGAAGGCCTGGACGAAGAGACCGAAAAGCGCTACATGCACCAGTACAACTTCCCCGGATACTGCACCGGCGAGGCAAAAGCCCTGCGTTCCCCCGGCAGGCGTGAGATAGGCCACGGCGCCCTTGCAGAGCGCGCCCTCATACCCGTTCTTCCGGATGAGCAGTCCTTCCCGTACGCAATCCGTGTGGTAAACGACATAATGTCCTCCAACGGCTCCTCCTCAATGGCATCCGTATGCGGCTCCACAATGGCTCTCATGGATGCAGGCGTACCCATCAAGGCGCCGGTTGCGGGCGTTGCAATGGGCCTTATAAAAGACCAGGAGTCCGGCGAGTTCCGCGTCCTTACGGATATCCAGGGCCTTGAGGATTTCCTCGGCGACATGGACTTCAAGGTGGCCGGCACCGAATCCGGCATCACGGCCATCCAGATGGACATAAAGATCAAGGGCATAACCCGTGAGATAATGAAGGCAGCCATAGAGCAGGCCAACGAAGGCCGCACCTTCATCCTCAAGAAGATGCTTGAATGCGTTCCCGAAGTCGCTCCCGCCCTCTCCGAATACGCTCCCAAGATCGTATCCTTCTTCATTGACCCCGACAAGATCGGCGACGTCATCGGCTCCAAGGGCTCCGTCATCAAGAAGATCATGGAGGAGACCGGCACGGACATCGAGTTCAACGACGATGACTCCGGCAACGGCTACATCTCCACAATGGGACCCATCGAGGATGCAATGCGCGCAAAGTCCATAGTCCTTTCCATAGCCCACGACCCCGAAGTAGGCGACATGTTCGTCGGCACGGTTGTCCGCATCCTTTCCTTCGGCGCCTTCGTCGAGTTCGCCCCCGGCAAGGACGGCATGATCCACATCTCCAACCTCTCCACGGGCAACTCTAGAAAGCGCATTGACCGCGTCGAAGACGTCCTCAAGATCGGCGACACCGTCAAGGTTGAGATCATCAAGATCGGCGAGAAGGGCATCGACCTCAAGCTCCTCGAGAAGCTCTCCTAACCGCGAACTTAACCCCAGATACATATGGAGTCCCGCCACGCCGGCAGGGCTCCTTTTTACGTCCCAAAACTTTCAAAACAAGCCACTCATACGCACTCCATGGCTCTTCCAGAGCTCTCCTGAACCCGTCCTACCCCACGCCATAACCTCACCCGGAGGCCTCCGAAAGGCCCGTACAAAGTCCTCAATGCCAGTGCACACAGAGTCTCTGCAGGCACAACAAAAGCCCGGCGCCAGACGGCCCGGACTCCTTTCTTTCCATCCCCGTGTTCATCTCTATCTGAAGCATACGCTCCATATCATAGGCGCCTCGCCGAAGGCCATGATGCACACCATCATCCGCAGTGTGTCCAGCACTATTGCAATGCCTAGCGTGAGGCATATCCACCTTGCCACCTTGTACTTCATCCTGCGCCGTACAAGTCCCAGCACGGGCGTGTATATGAGCCGGAACAGAAGGTAGCACCCGATGCCGAAGCCAAGTGAGGGTATGAGCCCTGCGTACTGTGTTACGTGCATTGGCTGGCTGGAGTAGTCCCAGAGCTGCACTCCGAAGCACTTGTCCCACATATTTCCTACGGCCAGCTCCCCTAAGAATGTGAGCCCGCAGAACAGGGCAAGCGTTATGACGTTGGAAAGGATTATGCTCTTTACGGTCCTGCTTTTGAAGACCTTGTGGCCGAAGAAGGTGAAGTCATCTATGTCTCCCACAACGATATGGAAGGCGAACACAATTATTCCGTACGGCGATATGAATGGGAGTATATGGTACCTGGAGTCTATGATGCCGTATGATATCATCCGGGCAATATTTTCCACTGCCCAGCCCAGGAAGGCCATGCAGATGCCTATTATGTACAGGTATACGAACTCCACGCCGTATATCATGAGCCGCTTGGTGCCGTCTACCTCATGCACGGCAAACAGCCTCCTGCGGTACTCGTTGTCTGCCTCTATTATGGTCTGCAAAGCTCCGCCCGTCATGTTTTCATTCATGCGGGTCTCTATATCAGTTGTTTCAGATGCCAAGGCATCTTTTCTGCGCCTGCGCATGCTTTCTCCGTATAACGTATCTTCATATCCTTACGAACCGGTCTCCCAATGCCCCATGCAGCATGCCTCCTGTCCGTGGATAATTATTATCATGTGATAACTGTCTATACACAGACAAGTATATTACACACCCCGCTCCAGCTCCAACCAAAATTGCGTTGTTTGAGGCATATCCACTGATGTTATACACTTTCCACCAAAGTGTCCAGAGTTCCATCCGGCACCGCTGCAGGGACTCATGTGGCGTATATTAAGAGCCTTGAGAGACGCCAAAACGGCCTTGCAGAAATTGCAATCCTGCGGGCTTGTATGGTATCATATGCACAATGAATGAAGGGAGGAAGAAGCCGGATGGACAGCAGGACAGTCTTTGAAGACATACGCAGCGCATATGACGGCGCATTCTGCTCTACGGAGGATTCTCTCATTCTGCAGGGAGACTCTCTGGAGCTCATTAAAAAGCTCCCAGACCACAGCATCTCTTTGATCCTCACAGATCCTCCGTACCATACCACCAGGAAAAAGAACATCCTGGGGGACACCAGCTTTGCAAGGGATGAAGATTATGTGCGGTGGATGAGGCAGTATGCCGTACAGTGGAAGAGGGTATTAAAGTACAGCGGCAGCATCTTCTGTTTCTGCTCTGCAGCAATGTCTGCGCAGCTGCAGGTCATGTTCTCCGGGTACTTCCGCATGCTGTCTGAGATTGTCTGGACGAAGCCCAACGCCCCTGGCTATGACGGCTGGAAGCAGAAGACCCGCAAGGAGGCTCTGAGGCAGTGGTACCCGTACTCTGAACGCATCCTGTTCATGGAGTACGCCTTGGAAGGCAATCCGGAGAGCAGTTGCTTTGGCACGCAGCTTGCCCTGTGGCGCAAAGAAGCAGGCATGAGCACAAGACAGCTGGCAGCCGCTGCAGGCGCATACGGCCTGGAGAACCACGGCGGAGCCATATCCAACTGGGAGGCCGGCAGGAGCATTCCCAGCAAAGAGCAGTATGTAAGGCTTAAAGCCGCTCTGGAAGGCAAAGGCGTTGCAGGCATACCGGAGTATGAGGACATAATACGGCCTTTCCACGTGGGCAAAGATGAAGAGTTCACGGACGTCTGGAACTTCCCAAACGTGCGCCCGCACAAGGGCAAGCACCCAGCAGAGAAGCCTGTAGACCTCTTGGAGCACGCCATACAAGCCACAACCAACCCCGGGGACATAATCCTGGACTGCTTTGCAGGGTCCGGATCTGCAGGCGTTGCAGCGTCCAGGCTGGGAAGGAGAAGCGTGCTTATGGAGGTAGACCCGGACTGGTGCGCTAACGCTATGGACAGCCTTGGAAAGACTGCCACGTAAAAGTGCGTGCATTGGCCATATATGGGTCTCTACGGGTTCTTGACAGCCTTCTTTTGCGGCTGTACAATTATTCCAGGAAAGATACCGCAGGGCTCTCAAAGCCTTGTGCGGCGATATATGCAGGAGATATTGAGATGAACGAGGTTTGTGATTTCATACGCAAGTGCGGGGTGTATTATCTCGCAACCGTGGACGGAGACCAGCCCAGAGTGCGTGCCTTTGGCACCATTAACGAATACGAGGGCAAGCTCTATATCCAGACAGGAAAGGTAAAGGATGTAGCAAAGCAGATAGCCGCCAATCCCAAAGTGGAGCTGTGCGCCTTCAACGGCAATGAGTGGCTCCGTCTTTCCGGCACCCTTGTGGAGGATGACCGCATAGAGGCGCAGGCCGCCCTTCTGGACAACTATCCGGAGCTTAAGGCCATGTACCAGCCCGGAGACGGCAACAACGTAGTGTTCTACTTCAAGGACGCTACAGCCGTTATCTCATCCTTTACAGCCCCTCCGAGGACCATCCAGCTTTAATCTCACGCAGACAGCAGCATACAGACACAAAGAGCTCCGCCGCACCGGCAGGGCTCTCTTTGTATGCAGTTATGCAGAAAAGCATGCAGCACGGCCACATGTGGAAACAGACTGCATATGTGCAAATGTAGACCTTTTGCATAAAAGCCGTAATTATTTTTCATGTCTCCTAGCTTATAGGATATCCGGCGGGATTTTTGATTGACAGCCCTTCTTGCAGATGTTAATATGCAGGCTCTTAAGCGGGCGCCGCTATGGGTTGCGGCGTGGCAGATGAGGCACAGTGCCTGCCCCGTTGGCACCAGGCTTGCTCTGCAGACACAAGACCGGCAGCGCGCGATGCCGGCATATGGCCCGGGCGGGCCGCTTATGCATGAGATGTACATATGTACAAACGGAGGGAATTATGAGAAAGCTTGCTCATATAGAAAAGATAGAGTGGAAGCGTCCCATAGAGGGCGCGGACAGGATAGAGCTTGTAGGCGTTCTCGGATGGCAGTGCATTGCCAACAAGGACGAGTTCAATCCCGGGGACCTGTGCGTCTACATAGAGATAGACAGCGTTGTGGACAAGGACAACCCGGACTTCGCATTCCTGGAGAAGCGCAAGTACAAGATCAAGACCATCAAGATGAAGGGTGTTCTCTCCCAGGGCATTGTGTTCCCTGTGGCCATCCTGCATGACACAAAGAAGCACGCCATAGGCGAGGACGTGACCGGGGCCCTGAAGATCACGGAGATAGAGGACGTCATCCCCAAGCCGAAGCCGGCGGACGACATGATGCGCCTCAAGCAGCGGCACAGGAAGCTTGCGAAGAACAGGGTCTTCAAGTGGTTCATGAAGTTCAAGTGGTTCCGCAAGGTAGCCTTCCGGTTTCTGCTTCCCAAGAAGTCTTCCGGCAAGTTCCCGGACTGGATCTCCAAGACAGACGAGATCCGCCTGCAGAACATGCCCGAGGTGCTTGAAGAGTACAAGGGCAAGCCCATGGTTGTGACTGA
Organism: Clostridia bacterium; assembly: GCA_021204585.1. Lineage (GTDB taxonomy): Bacteria > Bacillota > Clostridia > Christensenellales > Borkfalkiaceae > Coproplasma. Next base: position 37,749 of record JAJPZC010000096.1, on the reverse strand, counting down.
GAAGATAGACGGCACGTCTTCCACGTACGGCCTGCGCCGCATAAAGCGCAGGAAGTATGAGTTCGTGGTCTGTTCAAGGAACGTACGGCAGGAGGACATGAACCAGAAGTGTTTCTACGATGACAACTTCTACTGGGTTATTGCGTTCAAGTACAAGATCCAGGACATCCTCACAGATATTGCGAAGAAGAACAACGCCGCCACAGTCATTCTGCAGGGAGAGACCGTAGGGCCCGGCATCCAGGACAACAAGTACAGGTTCACAGAGTATGACATCTTCTGCTTCAACCTCATCATAGACGGAGAAAAGACAGACTCCTGCGTGGCAAAGGATATCATGGCCGCCTACGGCATGACCTGGGTTCCCATCCTTGACGAGAACTTCATCCTTCTGCCCACCGTGGACGAGATGCTTTCCTTCGCCGACGGCAAGTCCGTTGTCTTCGACACGCTCCGCGAGGGAGTGGTGATCCGTGACCACGACAACACAACAAGCTTCAAGTGCATCAGCAACAAGTTCCTGCTGAAGCACAATCTGTAATCCGGACAGCGGCTCCGCGCGAGGCCGCTGTTTGTGCATTCTGCACAACAAAAAGCGGCTTATCTATGGAAAATGTGTAAATTATACACATTTTTCATATGAAAAATGTGTAATGAACGCCACTGTGCCGCCCAGGCTGCCCCGGACAGGCATACAGTAGCAGCATGCAGCGCAACTGAGCTCTGCCACATGGGGGTCTTCTGTTGCGGCCCGGGGAAGTGTCAAAGTCTGTGTTGGAATTGAATAACTGCTATTTGTGTAATCGGCACAACAAAAAGCGGCTTATCTATGGAAAATGTGTTTACCTTACACATTTTTCATATGAAAAATGTGTAATCGTTGACATTCAGCTTATTTTATGATAAGATACTGACAGAAATCATTTTCATTGTCGGCGGTATATATGGAAAGGAAGGCTGAAAAATCATTAATTGAATGGATGAGAAATCCTTCCAGACAACCTCTTGTTGTAACGGGGGTGAGGCAGGCCGGAAAGACCTGGCTGATTGAAGAGTTTGCCTCAAAGTATTTCAGCAACTGCGTCACATTTACTTTTGAACACAATCCTCAGCTGTGCAGTATTTTTAAACAGGACCTTAATCCGGAGAGAATAATCAGAGAGCTTTCCGTTCTTTCAAGCACAAGCATCATCAGGAATCAGACCCTGATATTTTTTGACGAGATACAGCAGTGCCCAGAGGCCGTCACATCACTCAAGTACTTCCGGGAAATGGCACCGGAGTATTATATCATTGCAGCAGGAAGTCTTGTTGGAGTTGCAACACTGAGAAAAAGCATTTCTTTCCCTGTGGGCAAAGTCGATGAATTGACTATGTACCCCATGGACTTCGGGGAATTTTTGTCTGCCGTCGGCGCAAAGCCCCTCAAGGACATGATACAGGAGTGCTTTGAGAAGATCATTCCCATGTCGGAAACGGCACATACAGCTGCTTTGGAATGGTACAGAAAGTACCTGGTTACGGGCGGCATGCCTGCAGCTGTTGAGACATACTTAAGTACCGGAAATTTTGATAAGGTGCGTTCTGTCCACAGGCGTCTGTTCAGCGACTACGGATCCGATATGGGCAAATATGCCTCCCCGGCAGAGGCGATCAGGAACGAGGATACGTACCAGTCCATATCAGCTCAGCTGAGCAGAGAGAACAAAAAGTTCCAATACAGTTTAATAGCTCCGGGTGCCAGAAGCAGGGAGTATGAGAAAAGCGTTAGATGGCTTATGAAAGCAGGCCTGCTGCTCCGCTGCTATCGTGTGACCAGTGGGCTCAACGGATGCAAGGGAACCAGAGATTTGTTCAGTTTCAAGGCATATTTGTCAGATGTGGGACTGCTGTCAACACAGCTCAACATACCTGTCAACAATCTGCTGACGGGTACCGGCATAGATGACACAGTCGAAGGCGGGCTGACCGAGAATTATGTGGCACAGCAGCTTGTGGCCAATGGTTTTGAAATCTTCTACTGGACTTCTGAAAATACGGCAGAAGTGGACCTTGTCATTCAGACGGATGAAAGCGTGATTCCGGTTGAATGCAAAACCAGTATCCACAACAAAGCAAAAAGTCTCATGGATGTCTATATCCCGAAATACCATCCGCCTTATTCAATCCGGATAACCGCAAAGAACTTCGGCTTTGCGAACGGCATAAGGGCAGTGCCTCTTTATGCGGCCTGGTGCCTGAACAGCAAAATGAAGATACCCGGGAATACAGAATAACATGCAGGAGCTCTGCCATACGGCGGGGCTCTTTGTCACAATACACGGGGAACAGTATACAGATTGAGCCAGTCAGCATGATTTCAGCCAAAAAGTGGCTCAAATTATACTTATTTTCGGCCAAAAAATGGCTCAAAATAAAGAAATCCCAGCCAGCAAACGGCTATGAATATCAAAAAGCACGATTCAGACGCCCACAGGCACAGAGCGGGACATATTATTTTATTGCCACTTCTATTAAAAAAATGACAAAAAGATAAGGCAAGCAGAACCACGTACAGCATCCGGTTCAGCGGCCCGCAGACAGATCATTAGAGCACTTTAGTACGCTAAAGAGATAAAGCGTACAAACGAATGTTCATACAAAACCAAAAGTATGAACTGTTACTAAAATTTCGTACAGATGTGTCCAATTTTACCTTGCCATTTGATGCAAAGAGTACATAAACGGACAGCTCTGTACGGCAGTTTTTTAAGGCCTGCACCGCACAGAGCTGAATCCAAAGTCAGAAATATGTGTACAAGCCTCAGTCCGGTTCCCCACAGGGACAGAGTTGGAGGAGATTTTCTTATTGTCACTTTTATAGAAGAAATGACAAAAAGATAACGAAGACGGGGCTGTTATACAGCATCCGGTTCAGCCGGACATCGTTTGCCAGCTGCATTAGAGTAGAGTACTTTAGTACGTTAAAGAGCTAAAGCGTACAAACGAATGTTTGTGCAAAATCAAAAGTTCGTCTCTTTCTAAAATTTTTCGCAACAGTGAAAAAACAGGGCCCGTTACCTCATACATCAGACCCTGTTTTATCATTCTTCATTGTTACTGCAAGCCCATAACACAACCCGCATAACACATTTCCTAGCTGTTTGATGTGTGATCACAAAATTTTTTTCGAAAAAAGCCAGGAAATTTTAAAACTTGGTTTTAAAAACGCTCAAAAGTGTTTATATAACAAAGTGTAGCCACCAATGTGGCGGACTGGTAATTATGCTTAAGCGGTTATGGCTTGCGGTATGTTATGAAAACAACTCGCAAGTGAATCATAACATATCGTAGGTATAATTGCAAGGCGTTTCACCAATCTTTGTCACATTAATTTATGTGGCGAGGAGAAAAGCTATGTTGAGTTTTCGTGGCATCCACAGTATCGTGGTCACCATGGACTCCGTTGAAGCGGACCCGTATGCCCCTCCCCATATTCATGTTGAATGTGAAGGGCGTAAGGCAATGGTAGGTTTTGATGGCAGAATCCTGTTTGGGGCTTTGTCACCCAAAGCTGAATCCAAAGTTAAAAAATGGGTTCTTAATCACGGACCCGAATTAACTGCGATGTGGTACGCTAAGAAGCCAGTTATATTGCTTCAGTAGCGGCTACCTTGGGCTTAAGTGCATGCAGTGTGTGACATCTGTTGCCTCTGCAGAATCAACAGTCCTCGTTTTATAACTCAGTTGGTCAGCGCATCTTAGCATGCCTGTCCAACAGGCCTCCTAAAGATCTTCTGCCCGGACGCTGCGCTTTCCAAGCGTTGCCATGGTATCAGATGATATGAGGGATTATGCATAAGCCTGTCCTTTGCGGCAGGCTTTTCTTCTGCCATCAAATGATAGCGGATCATACACCAGTATAGAACTATATAGAAAAAAGTCCGTTGCTGCTAGGCAACAGCCCTGTATTGCAAGCTAACAGCCAGGCAATTATGTCCAAGCAGCATTTATGACTTGTGGTATGCTTATAATAATAATAATAACCGTAAAGCTATTATGACATGTCATGCTGTGTAGTTACAAAACATCCCGGCAGCTATTCCGGCGGGCTGTTGCCGAATGGCGTCTCGGAATTGACGTGTGTTACGCCAGAGCGGTGCATTGTGCCTTGGCCAGTGTGGATTTTTGCGTACGGGTGTTTTGAAGTAGGCTCAATTCCTTGATAAAGATTCCGGGATGGGATATAATGATGGGGATATGAAGTTTGAGCTGCATTCAAAGTTTGAGCCTACCGGAGACCAGCCGGAGGCGATAGAGTCCCTTACGGAGGGAGTGCTGGACGGCATCCGCACTCAGGTTCTTGTGGGAGTTACAGGGTCCGGAAAGACGTTTACGATGGCCAACGTCATCAAGAACGTGAACAGGCCCGTTTTGGTCATCGCCCACAACAAGACTCTGGCGGCGCAGCTCTGCAACGAGTTCAAGGAGTTCTTTCCCAACAACCGCGTGGAGTACTTCGTTTCATACTATGATTATTACCAGCCGGAGAGCTACATTCCTTCCACGGATACCTATATAGAGAAGGATATGAGCCTCAATGACGAGATAGACAAGCTCCGCAACTCTGCCACAAGCTCTCTTGGGGAGCGTGAGGACGTCATTGTGGTGGCCTCAGTCAGCTGCATATACGGCCTGGGCGCCCCGGAGGAGTACTTCCGGCTTGCCATATCGCTCCGACCAGGGGACGAGATGGAGAGGGATGAGCTCATGCGCAGGCTTGTGGAGATACAGTATGCCCGCAGGGACATAGACTTTCAGAGGTCTTCGTTCAGGGTCCGCGGGGACGTGGTGGAGATATTCCCTGCATCCAACTCAGAGATAGCCGTCCGTGTGGAGTTTTTCGGAGACGAGATAGACAGGATAAGCGAGATAGAGGCCATATCCGGGAACATAGTGTCTGAACTCAAGCACGTCCTCATATTCCCGGCCAGCCAGTATGCAGTGGGTTCGGACAGGATGCAGTGCGCCCTTGCAATGATCCAGAGGGACATGCATGACGAGGTGCAGGCGTTCAGGGACGCCGGAAAGCCCCTGGAGGCAGAAAGGCTTGAGCAGCGCACAACCTATGACCTGGAGATGATGCGCGAGATAGGCTACTGCAGCGGCATAGAGAACTACAGCCGCTACTTTGACGGCCGTGTTCCAGGGGAGCCCTCATTCACTCTTCTGGACTACTTTCCCAAGGGGCGTTTCCTCGTATTCATAGACGAAAGCCACATGACTATCCCTCAAATACGCGCCATGTACCACGGGGATCGCTCCAGGAAAGAGAACCTCGTGAACTACGGCTTCCGCCTCAAGGCTGCCTATGACAACCGCCCCCTCACATTTGAAGAGTTCGATGAGCGCGTTCCGCAGCTCATATGCGTTTCCGCGACTCCTGCGGAGTATGAACTTGGCCAGGCGGGAAACATAGTGGAGCAGCTCCTGCGTCCTACCGGCCTTCTGGACCCGGAAGTAGAGGTGCGTCCCACAAAGGGACAGGTGGATGACCTTCTGGGCGAAGTTAAGAAAGTAATAGCCACAGGCGGCAGGGTGCTTGTGACTACAATGACCAAGAAGCTTGCCGAGTCCCTTACGGACTATCTCAAGGAGTCCGGCCTCAAGGTCCGTTACATGCACAGCGACATAGACGCCCTGGAGCGCATAGACATCGTAAACGGCCTCCGTTCCGGCGAATTCGACATCCTCTGCGGCATAAACCTTCTCCGCGAGGGCCTGGATCTCCCCGAGGTGAAGCTTGTAGCCATCCTGGACGCAGACAAAGAGGGCTTCCTCAGAAGCGAGACCGCACTGGTGCAGACAATCGGCCGTGCCGCCCGCAACGCAGAAGGCAGGGTCATAATGTATGCAGACACCATAACGGGCTCCATGCAGCGCGCGATAGACGAGACCAACCGCCGCCGCGTCATCCAGGCCAAGTACAACGAAGAGCACCACATCATCCCCAGAACCATAGTCAAGGAAATCAAGAACACCATAGGCATCACGGGCAAGAAGGTCAACTCTCAGGACATCAAGATGAAGGACATCCCCGCCGAGATAGAGAAGCTCAAGGGCCTCATGAAAGTGGCCTCCGCCCAGCTGGACTTCGAGAAGGCCATCGAGATCCGGGACACCATCAACGACCTCAAAAAGCGCATGAAGATGCACGGCGGCAAGTAGCCCCACTCAGGGCTGCCCGCAGGGCAAATCAGCCCACACATAGCGAGTTATACGGCCATATGAGGCCGTTCATATACATAGAATCATACAGCAGAATCACACCATGAAAGAAGAGATTTACGTAAAGGGCGCGAAAGAGAACAACTTAAAGAATATAGACGTGCACATACCCAGGAACAGTTTGACTGTGTTCACCGGGCTTTCAGGCAGCGGAAAAACAACGCTGGCGTTTGACACCATCTTCGCAGAGGGGCAGAGAAGGTACATAGAGAGCCTCTCATCATATGCGCGCCAGTTCCTAGGGCAGATGGAGAAGCCGGATGTGGAGAGCATAGACGGCTTGTCGCCCGCCATCTCGATAGACCAGAAGACCACGTCGCACAACCCCCGCTCAACCGTGGGCACCGTTACGGAGATATATGATTACTTCCGTCTCCTGTATGCCCGTGTAGGCATTCCGCACTGCCCCAACTGCGGCCGCGAGATACGCAGGCAGTCCGTGGACGAGATCGCGGACAGGGTAATGCTCATGCCGGAGGGCAGCCGCATAATGGTGGAGGCCCCCGTCTTCAGAGGCAAGAAAGGCGAGTTCGTGAAGGAGCTTGCAGGCTATAAGAAGAGCGGTTATGCAAGGGTCAAGATAGACGGCATCATGTATGACCTCCAGGAGAACATAGTACTGGAGAAGAACATACGCCACAACATCAACATAGTTGTAGACAGGCTCATCATAAAGGACGGCGTCTTAAAGCGCCTCACGGACTCTCTGGAGCAGGCCTTAAAGCTTGCGGACGGGCTGGCCGTTATAGACTGCAATGACAAGGAAGAGATCTATTCATCCAAGTACGCCTGCCCGGACTGCGGCATCTCAATAGACGAGATAGAACCGAGGATTTTCTCGTTCAACACGCCTTGGGGCGCATGTCCGGAGTGCTCCGGCCTGGGGTTCAAGCAGACTGTGGACGCAGACCTCATATGCCCGGACAGGACAAAGACGCTTGCAGAGGGAGCCATACACATCTCCGGGTGGAACATGGACCCGCCGTCCGTGACACTTATGTACATCACGTCCCTCGCAAAGCACTATCATTTCTCCATGGACGTGCCCGTGAAGGATCTTCCCAAGCGGGTGTATGACCTCATTATGTACGGCAATGACGGCGAGAAGGTCTCCATGGAGTACAATGCGTACAACTTCAAGGGCTCATATGACACGGAGTGGCACGGCTTCGTGAACAGCCTGCAGCACCGCTACAACAACACGTCCTCAGACGGCGTCAAGATGGACATAGAGAAGTACATGCGCACCTCCGTGTGCCCCGTCTGTGGCGGCAGAAGGCTGAAAAAAGAGGCCCTGGCCGTAACCGTTGGCGGAAAGAACATAATGGAGCTCTGCGACATGTCCGTGGATGACCTTGCGGACTTTTCAGACTTCTCATTCTTCACCAAGACGGACCACATGATAGCGGACAGCATCATAAAGGAGATCAACGCCCGCATATCGTTCTTGAAGAACGTGGGCCTCGGATACCTCACTCTGTCCCGCTCCGCAGCAACGCTTTCCGGCGGCGAAAGCCAGCGCATACGCCTCGCCACACAGATAGGCTCAGCCCTGTCCGGCGTCCTGTACATCCTGGACGAACCCTCCATAGGCCTGCACCAGCGGGACAACAGGAAGCTTCTGGACTCCCTCAAGGGCCTCAGGGACCTCGGCAACACACTAATTGTGGTGGAGCATGACGAGGAGACCATGCGCACTGCGGACTACATAGTGGACATTGGCCCCGGCGCCGGCATCCACGGCGGCGAGATAGTGGCATGCGGCACGGCAGAAGACATAATGAATGAGCCCAAGTCCATAACGGGCGATTTCCTTGCGGGCCGCAGAAAGATAGAGGTGCCCTCCGTGCGTTCCGTTCCGGACGGCAGGTGGCTCACGGTGCACGGCGCCCGCCAGAACAACCTCAAGAACATAGACGTGCAGATTCCCGCAGGTTTAATCACGGCCGTGACCGGCGTTTCCGGCTCCGGCAAGTCCTCGCTTGTGAACGAGATAATATACCCGTACCTTGCAAACAGCCTCAACGGCGCCCGCCAGCCGCAGGGCAATTTTGACTCCATAGAGGGCCTTGAAAACTTTGACAAGGTCATAGCCATAGACCAGCAGCCCATAGGCCGCACGCCCCGCTCCAACCCTGCAACCTATACCGGCGTCTTCACGCCCATCCGTGAGCTCTTCGCAGCCACTCCGGACGCAAAGGCCATGGGATACAAGTCCGGCCGCTTCTCATTCAACGTAGCAGGCGGCAGGTGTGAGCACTGCCAGGGAGACGGCATCATACAGATAGAGATGCACTTCCTGCCGGACATATACGTCCCCTGCGAAGTGTGCGGCGGCAAGCGCTACAACCGAGAGACCCTGTCCGTAAAGTACAAGGGCAAAACCATCGCCGACGTCCTGGACATGACATGCGAGGAGGCGGCGGACTTCTTCCGCCCCGTGGGCACCATATACAACAAGCTCCAGACCCTCTGCGACGTAGGTCTCGGATACATAAAGCTTGGCCAGAGCGCCACGACCCTCTCCGGCGGCGAGGCGCAGCGCGTGAAGCTTGCCACGGAGCTATCCAAGCGCTCCACGGGCAAGACCTTCTATATCCTGGACGAACCCACGACCGGCCTCCACAGCTATGACGTGGACAAGCTCATAAAGATCCTCCTGCGCCTTCGCGGCAACGGCAACACCGTAGTCGTAATAGAGCACAACCTGGACGTCATCAAGTGCGCGGACTGGATAATAGATCTGGGGCCGGAGGGCGGAGACCGCGGCGGCACTATAGTCACCACAGGCTCCCCTGAAGACGTTGCCAGGTGTCCTCAAAGCTTCACCGGCCAGTTCCTCAAGGACATGCTTTCCTAGCCCCAAATAGCGGCCTAAAGCCTCATACAGAACCCACATGGGCAGCCACAGCGGCTGCTCTTTTTTCCACTCTTAAGCCAAGCGGAAACTATAAAATCCGCAGAGGTTGCAATACTCACGATATATTGCAATTCGTACACATAAGCCGCTTTTTTTGCGAAAATTACACTGTACGATTTCGAAATTTCTGCACAAACTGCAATAAGCCTTGTTGACACCAGTAATCGCAAAAGTATAGAATAATTGGCGGTGAGGCAAGGTGTCTCATCCGGCACCGAAGCTGGCGCTTTGGTTTCCCGCGCAAGCATGCGGGCACTGTGTGATTATGACGGATGTTGCTGTAATAGGCGGAGGAGCGGCAGGGCTTGCATGCGCTGCCAGCCTGGCTCTTTCCGGACGCAAGCTTAGCATTGTTATCATGGACGCCGGAGACAGGGCCGGCAAAAAACTCTCACAGACGGGCAACGGACAGGGCAACGTGTCCAACGAAGACCTGCGCCCCGTCTTTTATCACGGAGACAAGGCCCTGGCAGAGGAAATAGTCTGCTCCGAAAGGTATGACTGGCGTTCTCTTTTCGGCTGTCTGTTTGTAACAGATGAGCGGCACCGCATCTATCCCGCCGGCAAGCAGGCCTCATCCCTCACGGACCTACTTCTAAAGACCATATGGGCCCATGAAGCCACCTGCGACGCAGAGCTGAAGCTTGAGACCACGGCCATGGAGATCCAAAAGATGCCGGAGGGCTTCCGCATACGGACGGACAAAGGCTTAATAGAGAGCCGCTTTATAGTGCTCTGCACCGGAGGCTCTGTTGCAAAGCAGTTCCACACGGACGGCAGCTCATACGCCCTGGCAACGGATCTGGGGCACAGGTGTACTGCCATATACCCGTCCATAACGCAGCTCAAGACGGACATTGCGGACATAAAGCCCCTCAGAGGGATACGCGTGGAAGCCTCATTGGTTGCCGGAAGATACTCGAAGACGTACGGCACCGCATGCGGGGACGTGATCTTCACCAGTTACGGAGTGTCCGGCAGCGCTGTCTTTGCCATCTCGTCCAAGATAGCAAACTTCATTCATCTGGGCCACGTGTTCCTGTACATAGATTTCCTGCCTAAATTCTCCGGCCAAGAGGTGCGTGAGCTCCTTCAAAGGCGCTGGGATGAGGGGTACAGGGATGAGGATCTTCTGTGCGGCACGCTGCACAACACAATATGCCGCATGATAATCCGCAAGGCGGCGCAGTCCCGGGACGGGGCTGCGTACCTGGACAGGATAGCGCAGCTTGTGGGCTCATTCCCTATAGAGGTTACCGGCACCGCAGGCGCAGATTATGCGCAGGTAACGAAGGGCGGCATCCGTACGGATGAAGTGACGGAGGAGCTGGAGAGCAAGATAGTGCCCGGTATGTTTTTGGCGGGCGAGATTCTGGATGTGGACGGAGACTGCGGAGGGTACAACCTGCAGTGGGCGTTCTGCTCCGGAATGAGGGTGGCGGAGGCCATTCTGAACAAGTTGTAATGTGCTTGTTTGCGGCATATCCTGTGGCGAACAGAAAGCTGATGATGGGATTATGATTCAAAGCCACCGCCCCGGCGGGCGGATGCTATGGCTCCCTTTAAGGGGGCCGCAGAAGATACAGGTGTTATTATGGAATACAGGCTGGACAACATCAAACTGAAGCCGGATGAGAGTGAGAGCAGGCTTCATGACATGGCAGTGAAGAAGCTGGGGCATGAGCCGGCATACTTCAGGATAGTTAAAAAGTCACTGGATGCGAGGGACAAGAAGAACATCTTCTGGCTCTACTCCATCATATTCTCTGATGATGTGCCGCCGGAGCCCACGCCCCTGAAGAAGCTTTCCAACCCTCCTTCCGTGGCCATAGTAGGCTGCGGGCCCGCAGGGCTTCTCTGCGCCGTGCAGCTCATTGCGCACGGCGTAAAGCCGGTGATTATTGAGCGGGGCTCTCCCGTGGAGGACAGAAGGATAGCCGTCAACGAGTTCATGATGAACGGCAACCTGGATGACAACTGCAACGTGCAGTTCGGCGAAGGAGGGGCAGGCGCCTTTTCAGACGGAAAGCTCAACACCGGCACAAAGGATCCTTACAACACGAAAGTCCTTGAGACATTCGTGCACTTCGGCGCGCCCCGCGAGGTCCTCTATTCCAACAAGCCCCACGTGGGTAGCGACATCCTGTACAACGTCCTTAAGAACATGCGCAAGTACATCCTCAACAACGGCGGCTCTTACATGTTCAACACAAGGCTTACGGGCATAAAGGTCAAGGACGGGAAGCTCCAGGCCATACAGGTCATAGACGTCCGCTCCGGCCTCCTTACGGAGCACCGTTATGATGCAGTTGTCCTTGCAATAGGCCATTCCGCCAGGGACACCCTTGAGATGCTCAACAGGAAGGGCGTATACATGGAGCCCAGAGCCTTTGCCGTGGGAGTGCGCATAGAGCATGTGCAGGAAGACATATCCAGGGCGCAGTACGGCCCCATGGCCAAGTACCTGCCCGCAGCGGATTACAAGGCCGTTTCGCACGCCTCTGAGCGCAGCGTCTTCACCTTCTGCATGTGCCCCGGAGGCGTTGTCATACCCGCGGCAAGCGAGTACGGCGGGCTTGTCACCAACGGCATGAGCAACCATGCCCGTGACGGGCGCAACTCCAACTCAGCCCTCATGGTCCAGATGGAGCTCTCCGATTTCGGCGAAGGCCTCTTCGCAGGCATGGAGTTCCAGCGCGCGATAGAGCGCAAGGCATACGCCGCCGGCGGCCGCACCTACAAGGCTCCCGTGCAGCGCGTGGGCGACTTCCTCGCCGGCAGATGCTCCGACCACTTCGGCTTAGTGAAGCCCACATACGCCATAGGCACCGTCTTCGCCCCCCTGGAGGAGTACCTTCCCGAGTCCGTAACTAACGCCTTAAAGCTTGCCATCCCCGACATAGACAAGCGCATAAAGGGCTTTGCAAGCCCGGACGCCATCTTGACGGGCGTCGAGAGCCGCTTCTCATCACCAGTGCGCATAGTGCGCAAGGACAGCGGCGAGTCCGTCTCCGTTGCCGGCCTGTACCCCTGCGGCGAGGGCTCCGGCTATTCCGGAGGCATAACCAGCTCCGCAGCGGACGGCATAGGCACCGCCGAGAAGATCTTCAGGAAGTTCGACCGGCCTTAATAAGCCCGGCAGGCCCTGACAGGCCCTAATAAGCCCGGCAGGCCCTGACTGGCCTAATAAGCCCGGCAGGCCCTGACTGGCCCTAACAAGCCCGCCGGACACTGAGAAGCCCGGCAGTAACAAACCTTGAGAAGTCCAACAAATCCAGAGAAAATAATGAAATCCTAATACAAACTTCACACAGTTTTCACATTTGCTGTATATAATGCAATCGCTGAAGCGGAAATTGCAATGAAGCCGCCTCACTCCAACTACGATATACACTCAACTTTTTTTCATATTCTCTCTAAGAGGCGGACTAAAGCTGGTCCGTCTCTTATTCTGTCCGAAGAGCCTGCGGAAGTCCTCAGGAAGGCCGCATGACCACGCATGCCTCAGGCGCCCGCCCTGCAGTCCGGAAAGGGGCAGGTTCAGTTCAGAGAGGGACGTTTAGCAAGACATATCTGTACTTTTTGTCTCAAATTTGAGTTGCTAAACCCTCAGTTCCTGTGCTATACTTTACAAGGAAAAATATCGTGGCAGGGCACCTAAAGGTGCTTCTTGCTGCGTCTGGATACGGAAGGTAGACTATTATGCTCAATGAAAGCAGCGTGGCATTAGGCAAGGTGCGCTCATCCATCCGTGAGCTCTTCGAATACGGCAAGAAGCGCAAGGCCGAGATAGGGGAGGAGAACGTATTTGACTTCTCCATAGGCAACCCCAGCATAGAGCCCCCGAAGGAAGTGAGGGAGACGCTTATAGAGCTCCTCAACACATGCAACCAGGTGGATCTGCACGGATACACTTCCGCACAGGGAGACTACGGCGTGCGCAAGACCCTTGCGGACTACACCAACGCACGCTTCGGCACGGAGCTCAACGCAGACTGCTTCTACATGACCTGCGGCGCTGCGGCATCCCTTACGATAACCTTCAACGCCATATTGAACCCCGGAGACGAGGTAATAGTCTTCGCACCCTATTTCCCGGAGTACAAGGTGTTTATTGAGAAGGCCGGCGGCAAGGTGGTTGTCCTCCAGGGCCTTCCCGGCTCATACCACATAGACTTTGCGGCCCTTGAGCAGGCCTTAAGCCCTAAGACAAAGGCGGTTCTTATCAACAGCCCCAACAACCCGTCCGGCGTCGTGTACACGGAGGACGAGATAAAGCGGCTTGCATGCCTTTTGAAGTGCCGCTCCACGGACAGCCCCATCTACTTCGTATCCGATGAGCCTTACCGTGAGCTGGTCTATGACAGCTCCATCAAGGTTCCGTACATAATGAACTACTATGACCGCAGCATAGTCTGCTACTCATACTCCAAGAGCCTCTCTCTTCCGGGAGAGCGCATAGGGTACGTTGCCGTGGACAACAAAATGCCGGAGTTTGCAGACGTGTACGCAGGCGTCTGCGGCGCAGGCCGTTCACTTGGCTTCGTCTGTGCCCCCAGCCTCTTCCAGATGCTTGTAGGACGCGTGTATGACAAGACCTCGGACATGTCCATATACAAGGCCAACAGGGACATGATGTACGAGGCCCTCACCTCATACGGCTACGAGGTCATCCATCCGGACGGCGCCTTCTACATGTTCGTAAAGGCAATGGAGCCGGACTCCAAGGCCTTTGCAGAGCGCGCAAAGCAGTATGAACTCCTCATCGTTCCCGGGGATGACTTCGGCTCCAAGGGATACGTACGTGTCTCATACTGTGTCTCCCCGGAGACCATACGCCGCTCCATGCCCGCTTTCAAGGCTCTCGCAGACAGCTACAAGAAGTGATTCCGGGCCGAATCCAAGGCCCTGCCGGGAAACTGCGGCGTAATGCAGGAAAAGATACCGCACACTTGCGCCGTCTGCATATACATTTGCCAGAAGAGGTGGCACAATACTGAAGAGAAAGCCTCACAGCGCACCGCATTACGCGGGTCTGTGATTATGGCCGGCTCCCCATACAGCCGCCAGATGATTGGGAGGATACGGGTTATATGAACGAATACGAGAAAGAGCATATAGAGATGCTGCACCCCGGATGGGCGGAGTGCACCGTGCTCCTTAAAACAGACGGAAGCTTTCCTCTTGGAAAGCCCTGCAGGATAGCCGCATACGGCGGCGGCATACGCCACACCATAAAGGGCGGCACCGGCTCCGGCGAGGTGAACTCCCGCTTCCACGTGTCCGTGGAGCAGGGCTTGCAGGACGCAGGCTTTGAGATTACCACAACCGCCTGGCTGGAGGCGTATGAGGACGTCCTGGTGAAGGCTCATGAGCAGTTCGTAAAGGACGTGAAGGCATCTGCAAGGAAGCACCACACCCTTGCCATGCTGGAAGCACTCGGCGCCATAATGGCACAGCCTGAATATGAGCTCCCGCTGGACGCACCTGCAGAAGATCCATGCATATACGTCTTGACCCGCATCTCCGGCGAGGGCACAGACCGCACCGCAACGCCCGGAGACCTTCTTTTAAGCGAGACGGAGAAGAGGGACATCCTGGCGCTCAATGAAAAGCATGAGAAGTTCATGCTTGTCTTAAACGTAGGCGGGCCCGTAGACCTTACGCCCGTCATGGACGTGAAGAACATTCTTGTCCTCTCGCAGCTGGGCGTCGGCACCGGCACGGCCCTTGCAGACATAATCCTCGGCACCGCAACCCCGTCCGGCAAGCTTGCCACCACATGGGCCACGGCAGACAACTATCCGTCCGTGGGCACCTTCGGCGAGAGGGACACAACCTCATACAAAGAGGGCATATACGTCGGATACCGCTGGACGGAGGCGGCAGACAAGCCCGCCCTTTATCCCTTCGGATATGGCTTGAGCTACACAACATTCTCCCTCGGCGATTCGCGCATCACCATGGACGGCACCAAGGTGTCCGTAACGACCGCTATAACCAACACCGGCTCATACACCGGCAAGGAAGTCCTTGAAATATACGTATCCTGCCCCGAAGGCAAGCTGGACAAGCCCGTGAAGGACCTTGCCGGCTTCAAAAAGACCAGGGCCTTGGAGCCCGGCGAGACGGAGCTTGCCACGGCCGCATTTGACATGCGCCTTCTAGCCTCATACGACGCCCGGGCCGCAGCATACGTCCTGGAGAAGGGCACGTACGTTGTCCTCGCCGGCACGGACTCCGCAAGCGTCTTCCCTGTGGCAAAGCTGTCCCTTGAGAGGGACATCATAGTGCGGAAGGTAAAGAACCTTCTGGGCAACCCCGGTTTTGCAGACTGGTCTGCAGACACGTCCGCAAAGCGCAGCGCCCTCTTGAAGGCCGCAGAGGATGCATACGTACCGGAGCTCAAAGTTGACCCGTCTTCCTTCATAACCGAGACGGCGGACTACGACATCCGCAATGAGATCTCCGAAGATATACAGAAGCTGTCCGTGGATGAACTGGCGCACCTTACGATGGGCTACTTTGACCCCCACGGCGGCATAGCGGCAGCCGTTGGCATATCCGCGGCAACGGTGGCGGGAGCCGCAGGCGAGACCCACAAGGTTGCAAATTATCCCAGCATGGTTCTCTCCGACGGCCCTGCGGGAATACGCTTAAGCGAGAAATACTTCGTGGACAAGAAGGGCGCCCACGCATATCAGATGGCTCTTCCGGAGAGCATACTGGAGTTCACGCCCGGGATAGTCAAGATGTTCTTCAAGCCGCCGAAGCTTCCGAAGGGCACCGAGATGCAGGAGCAGTACTGCACGGCAATCCCCATCGGCACCGCCCTCGCACAGTCCTGGAACCCGGACTATGCCCGCCTTTGCGGAGACATGGTAGGTCTAGAGATGGAAATTTTCCACATAGACTTCTGGCTTGCGCCTGCGCTCAACATCCACAGGACGCCCTACTGCGGCCGCAACTACGAGTACTACTCCGAAGACCCCTTAATCTCCGGCATCATGGCCGCCGCCGTAACGGAAGGCGTGCAGGCCCATCCCGGGAGAGGCGTAACCATAAAGCACTTTGCCGCCAACAACCAGGAGACCAACCGCTACTTCAACAGCTCCAACGTCTCGGAGCGCGCCATGCGCGAGATCTATCTCAAGGGCTTTGCCATCTGCATCCAGAAAGCCAGCCCCAAGG
Source organism: Clostridia bacterium (assembly GCA_021204585.1). Taxonomy (GTDB): domain Bacteria; phylum Bacillota; class Clostridia; order Christensenellales; family Borkfalkiaceae; genus Coproplasma. Next base: position 21,371 of record JAJPZC010000096.1, on the reverse strand, counting down.
CCATAATGTCCTCATACAACCTTCTCAACGGCAAGCATACCTCAGAGAACATGGACCTCTGCACGGACATCTTAAGGGGAGAGTGGAACTACACGGGCCTTTGCATGACGGACTGGGTAATAAAGGGCCTCAAGCCCGAGAAAGGCTCCCTGTACGACTTCCCTGACCCGGCACTCGTTCTCACCACCACGGACATCTACATGCCCGGCAGCAAAGTCGACTACAAGAAAGTCTTGAAGGGCCTCAAGGCCGGCCGCGTCTCCATGCTCCAGCTCCAGACCGCCGCCCAGCGTGTCGCCACCACGGCCCTTGCCCTCAAGGCCGCACAGGCAGAGCAGCAGAAGTAACCCGCAGGGGACAATCTCATACGAAAACCAAGGCTCTCATCCATAACGGAAGAGGGCCTTTATACTGGCCCATTTTCGTAAATTTTGCACTGCTTATGCAAAATTTCAAGGAGTTTCGTCTGGTACCCTATGAAAAAATTGCACTGCGGCTGCAAAATTTTCATTGTACTCTTCATAATGGGGGTGCAGTTACACGCTGCTATACAACCTTGGCAGAGCAGAAGCTGCAATCCTGCCGGGAACAATCTCATACGAAAACCAAGGCTCTCACCCCTCAGGGACTAGGGCCTTTCAACAGGAAGCAAAACTCAATCTTAAGCACATAATCTGTTCGAAATGCGTTTTTTCTGCCGGCTGAGGCAGATCCAGAGCGCTTAGAACAAAAATCCTGCACAAGATTCATTATCATCAAAAGACCCTCAACCATAACGGAAGAGGGCCTTATATCTTGCGCTTCAAATTCAATCTTAAACACGTCATGTGTTTGAAATGCGTTTTTTTTGCCGGATGAGGCAGATTTCAGCGCATTTTAAACAAAAATCTTGCAGATTCGTAAAAGTCCCCCTCTTTTGAGATTCCAGGCCGCATTATAACGTTACTTTATGTACAATAGAAAAAAATCTGGTGAAAAACTTGAGAAAGTTTCAGATTCATGTTTAAAACGGCCCAAAAGTGGGTACAATAATAAGTGTAAGGGTAAAATGAACCCTCCCTAAGGCAGGGCTGACGCCAAGGGCGAGGCATTTTGGATTTGCAGCCCGGATAACAAAAGACCCGCTGATATAGCGGATCTTAATGGGTTTTTTATGTGTTGTTTGGAAGGCGGTTCAGTCTCATACATTAACCTAATGCGCCGTATGTCTGGGTTTTTTATGTGTTGTTTGGAAGGCGGTTCAGTCTTCGTAGGCCTTGAGGCGCTTTTTGATGGACTGGATGTTCTCACGCACGCAGAGGGGTGAGGCGCCGCCGAAGGAAGAGCGGGCGTAGGCGCAGTTCTTGCCCTTCACAATCTCGAGGATGTCGTCCTCGAAGAGGTCGGAGAAGGCTTTGTAGTCCGCCGTGGACATTGTCTGGAGGGTTTTCCCATTCTGTATGCAGTCCCGCACAATGGCGCCTACGACGCCGTGCGCGCTGCGGAAAGGCATGCCCTTCTTCGCAAGGTAGTCCGCAACGTCCGTGGCGCAGCAGAACTCGCCCTCAGCGGCCTTGGCCATGCGCTCCGGCTTGTATGAGATGCCGCCAAGCATCTCTGCCATTATGGAGACGCAGGATATGACCTGCTTCTCGGCGTCAAAAAACCCTTCCTTGTCTTCCTGCAGGTCCTTGTCATATGCAAGGGGAATGCCCTTCAGGGTCGTAAGCATTGCCATGAGGTGTCCGTACACGCGTCCCGTCTTGCCTCTCATGAGCTCCGGTATGTCCGGGTTCTTCTTCTGGGGCATGATGGAGGAGCCGGTGGAGTATTCGTCCGCTATCTCAAAGTAGCCGAACTCCTCTGTGGTGTACAAGATTATGTCCTCGCAGAGACGGGACAAGTGGCTCATTATGAGGGAGCCGTCGAAGAGGTACTCGCAGACGTAGTCGCGGTCTGAGACGCCGTCCAGGGAGTTGTCGCAGGGGCGTTCAAAGCCAAGCTCATCCGCCACCATGAAGCGGTTTATGGTGTAAGACGTCCCGGCCAAAGCACCGCTTCCAAGCGGCATAATGTTCATGCGTATCCTGGAGTCTGCCATGCGGTCCAGATCGCGGAGGAACATCTCTGCATAGGCGTTCCAGAAGTGCCCTGCGCACATGGGCTGCGCCTTTCTGAGGTGCGTATAGCCCGGCATGATGTACTTGGTGCCTTTCTCTGCAAGAGCGAGGAGGGCTTTAACTAGGCCCACAAGGGCATCTGTTGTGGCATCCATGGTGTCCCGGACATAGAGGCGGAAGTCTGTTGCAACCTGGTCATTGCGGGATCTGGCGGTGTGGAGCTTCTTTCCGGCATCTCCTATGCGCTTCACAAGCTCATTCTCCACGAAGGAATGGATGTCCTCTGCGCCCTGCATAATGAGGGCTCCGGACTCTATGTCCTTGTAGATGGACTCAAGGCCGGCTGTAATTGAATTGCACTCATCCTCAGAGATAATCTGCTGGTGGCCAAGCATGTGGGCGTGGGCTATGGAGGCCGTTATGTCCTGCTTCCAGAGGGCCCGGTCAAAGGGGAGGGAGTCGTTGAAGATGTCTGCGTTCTTTGCCGTGCCGCCGGCAAAGCGCCCGGCCCAGAGTTTGTTCTCGCTGCTCATGTGGTACCTGAAAGGTCTTCTCAATGCGGCCTTGCACCCGTGCAGACTGTCCTTGCAGGCGCAAGGGAAAGCCCTTTGGAGGAGCGCCGAATTCCCGCATTAAGTTGACTTATGATCAAAAATTTATTACAATGACATTATAATGTAAGAAACTTGAATTATCAAGTTTTTTGCGAAGGAAAAGGCATGATAATACTCGGCATAGACCCCGGCCTCGGCACGATGGGATACGGCGTAATAGAAAAGCGCAGGGACGACAGCTGCGTGGCCATAGACTACGGCGTGGTGCTCACCCCGAAGGATGAGACCCTTCCCGTGCGCCTTGCCAAATTAGAGGACGGCGTCAACCAGCTTCTCAACAAATACAAGCCGGACGAGATCTCCGTTGAAGAGCTCTTCTTCTCCAAGAACATAACTACCGGCATCCCCGTAGCTCATGCAAGGGGAGTCATACTCTTGACTTGCATAAAATACACGGGGAAGCTCTACGAGTACACTCCCAACCAGGTAAAGCAGGCCGTGACCGGCTACGGCAAGGCGGACAAGGTGCAGATGATGCACGTCGTCACCACCATGCTCCACCTGGACAAGATACCCCGCCCGGACGACGCCGCAGACGCTCTCGCAATCGCACTCTGCCACGCCAGCACGTCCCGCTTCGGCAGGCTCTTCAACATCCAGTAGCCTCACGCGGCTCCTGGCGCGCCACAGCGGCCAAAAGCCGTCTCAGGGCAAAGATACATCCATATGAATACATGCCCGCACAAGGGCTTATAATAGGCCTCTGAAGGTCATACGGCGGCACATATGCCGCAATGAAAGAAGGAAGCATAGAAGGAAGCACAGATGATAGGATACTTGAAAGGGGAAATAGCGGAGCTGGATTCAGACTCCGCACTCATAGTAACGGACAGCGGGATAGGCTTTGAGGTGCTTATCTCCGGCACCGCAAGGACGCAGCTTGCGGGCAAGAAGGAGGGGGCCCTGTATACCAGCATGCAGGTCCGCGAGGACGGCGTAACCCTGTACGGGTTCTCGTCGCTTGAGGAAAAGCGCATGTTCCTGCAGCTCACGTCCGTCTCCGGCGTGGGCCCCAAGCTTGGCATAGCAGTCCTTTCCACGCTCACCGTGGCAGACGTTGCCATGGCAATAGCCACGTCGGATATCAAGAAGCTTGCCTCTGTCAAGGGCATGGGAAAGAAGACCGCGGAAAGAATTATAGTAGATCTTCGCGAGAAGATGGGCTCCGCCGAGATCCCGGCCCCGGACGGCTCCGTAATCCTGCCTCCCGCAGACGGCGATGAAGACGCCATCGTGGCTCTCATGACCCTCGGCTTCACCCGCACGGAGTGCACCAAGGCCATCTCCAAGGCCAAGGCCCAGGGCGCAAAGTCCGTGGAGGACATCCTCTACTTCGCCCTCCGCTCCATGTAGCAGTCCGCCTGCTGCGGCCTGCCGCATCCGCAAGAACACACCCCATGCTCCTTTGCGTGGGCATGCATATGACTGAGGCACCCTTCAAGGGGATGCCGTGAATGAACTGAGGACACAGAAGCTATGTTTTTCGGCGATGATGACCAGATAGAAAACTTTGGCGAAGACGAAAGGCTTGTGAAGAGCACCAAGGGGTCCATGGACGAGGAGGAAAACATTCTCAGACCCAAGACTTTGGATGCGTATGTCGGCCAGAGCAAGATAAAAGAGAACCTCAAGGTGTACATGGACGCCGCCAAAAAGAGGGAGGAGCCTTTGGAGCACGTGCTCTTGTACGGCGCCCCAGGCCTTGGCAAGACCACGCTTGCGCACATCATATGCAACGAGATGGGCGGGACGCTGAAGATGACCTCAGCCCCTGCCATAGAGCGCAGCGGCGACCTCGCCGCCATCCTCACCAACCTCAACGACGGCGACGTGCTTTTCATAGATGAAATCCACAGGCTCAACCGCACGGTGGAGGAGATCCTCTATTCAGCTATGGAGGACTACTCCATAGACCTCATAGTGGGCAAGGGCCCGTCCGCGCGCAACTTCCGCTTCAGGCTCAAGAAGTTCACTCTCATTGGCGCCACAACGAAGGCCGGCATGATATCCAACCCGCTCCGTGACCGCTTCGGCATCACACTGCGCCTTGAGATGTACCTTCCCTCGGAACTCAAGGAGATAGTCCTGCGCTCCGCTCAGAAGCTGGACATAGCCATAGACGATGACGCCGCAGAGGAGATCTCGCGCCGCTCACGCGGCACGCCCCGTATCGCCAACAGGCTTTTAAAGCGTGTCCGTGACTTCGCCACGGTTGCAGGCAATGACCACGTAACCTTAGAGGACGCAAAGTACGCCCTGCAGAAGATGGAAGTGGATGAACTCGGCCTGGACGAAGTGGACCGCGCGCTGCTCCGCGCAATGATAGAGAAGTTCGGAGGCAAGCCCGTGGGCCTCGAGACCCTCGCCGCCACCATAAACGAAGATCCCGGCACCATAGAGGACGTCTATGAGCCCTATCTTCTTCAGCTGGGCTTCATAGCCCGCACGCCCCGCGGCCGCATGATCCTTTCCGGCGGATACGAACACCTCGGCTACCGCCCCACCAACGCGCAGCGTGAGCAGCTGTCCATATTCGACAGGGACCTCAAGAAGGGCCAGAACGGCAGCAACTGACACAGTTGCAGGCTCCCTCACAGAAGGCCGCCAGAGGCCGTCATACGGGCCATAGAGGCCCGGATATGCGCGATATACGCACAACGGACAAAGATACAACCATCCTGCAAAAGGACTGAGATATGCAGTACAAGAAGAGTGACTTTTACTACGAACTGCCGGAGGAGCTCATTGCGCAGACCCCGGCAGAGCCGAGGGACAGCTCTCGGCTTTTAGTATACAACATACAGACCAAGGAGATAGAGCACAGGATCTTCAGGGACATAACGGACTACTTGAAGTCCGGGGACGTCCTTGTTGTAAACAACACCAAGGTGCTCCCCGCCCGCCTGTATGCGAAGACGGAGCACGGCGGGGACGTCGAGGTGCTCCTTTTAAAGCGCATGGACAAGGACCGCTGGGAGGTTCTTGTAAAGCCCGGCCGCAAATGCCAGCCCGGCAGACATCTAGTCGTCTCGGATGGCCTTTCCTTGACCGTTGAGGCCGTTACGCCCACGGGGGAGAGAGTGGTGCGCTTTGAGTACGAAGGGGTCTTCGAGGAGATATTGGAGCGCCTCGGCACCATGCCGCTTCCGCCGTACATCAAAAAGAAGCTTGAGGACCAGTCCCGGTACCAGACCGTATACGCAAAGGTGGACGGCTCCGCAGCCGCCCCTACGGCCGGCCTGCACTTCACCCCGGAGCTTCTGGACAAGATACGCTCCATGGGCGTGCAGATAGTGGAAGTGCTTCTGCACGTTGGCCTTGGAACCTTTCGCCCCGTGAAGGAAGACATCATAACGGACCACCAGATGCACTCTGAGTACTACGAAGTCTCCGCAGAGGCCGCAGAGGCCATAAACGCTGCCAAGCGGGAGGGCAGGCGCGTCATCGCCGTGGGCACGACATCCGTCCGCACCCTGGAGAGCGTTGCAGACGAGAACGGCTGCATGCATGCATGCAAGGGGGACACGTCCATATTCATCTATCCCCCTTACAAGTTCAAGTGTGTGGACGCACTCATCACCAACTTCCACCTGCCGGAAAGCACGCTCATAATGCTTGTTGCGGCCCTCACCGGCCGTGAAGAGATACTCCACGTGTACAACGTGGCGGTGCAGGAGAGGTACCGCTTCTTCTCCTTCGGAGACGCCTGCTTCTTCTATTAAACCAGTCCAAACCTTTTCCACGGGCGCGAGGAAACGTCCGTAAACTCTACATAACCTGCGGTTTTTGCGTTTTGGAAAACGGTACGAACAAATGTTCGTACTTTGCCTCAAGCCTGCTTCCAGCATGTGCGCATATAACCGCAGTTCATTACAAACCCACAGAGAGACCAAAGATTCCATGTCAAAGTACTTCTCATTTGAACTGCAGCACATAGACAAATACACCGGAGCCCGCGCAGGCGTCTTCCATACGCCCCACGGGGACATTCTCACGCCCGTCTGGATGCCCGTAGGCACGCAGGCAACGGTGAAGGGCATGCTTCCGGACCAGCTCAAGGAAGCCGGCTCACAGATAATACTGGCCAACACGTATCACCTGTATTTGAAGCCCGGGGATGAGCTCATACGGGATGCCGGAGGGCTTCACAAGTTCATGGCCTGGGACAGGCCCATCCTTACGGATTCCGGCGGCTTCCAGGTGTTCTCACTGGGAAAGCTTAACAAGATTACGGATGAAGGCGTAACCTTTTCCTCGCACATAGACGGCTCCAGGCACCTGTTCACCCCGGAGAAAGTCATGGAGATAGAGGCCAATCTTGGCGCCGACATCATAATGCAGTTCGACCAGTGCACCGAGGCACCGTCTTCCAGGGCGGTCTCAGAGGCCGCAATGGAGAAGACGTCCAAGTGGCTTGAACGCTGCGTGGCATCCAAGAAACGTGAAGACCAGGCCCTGTTCCCCATAGTCCAGGGAAACCTTTATGATGACCTCCGTCTGGAGAGCCTCAACCGTGCTCTTCCGTACGCCGTGGACGGCATAGGGATTGGAGGACTGTCCGTAGGGGAGCCTAAGCCCCGCATGTATGAGATCCTGGACCTTTTAAGGTCCAATCTTCCTGAGAACGTGCCCCATTATCTCATGGGCGTGGGTTCTCCGGACTGCCTCATAGAGGGCGTCAAGCGCGGCGTGGACATGTTCGACTGCGTCCTTGCAACGCGCATAGGGCGCAACGGCACGGCCTTTACATCCCACGGCAAAGTGGTGGTGCGCAACGCAACGTACGCACGGGACTTCACCCCGCTGGATGACGAATGCGGCTGCTACTGCTGCCGCAACTACACCAAGGCATACCTGCGGCACCTTGTGAACGTTGGCGAGATGCTTTCATCCATGCTTTTGAGCCGCCACAACATAACCTTCCTGCACCATCTCATGAGCGGCATGAGGGAGGCAATATTCGCAGACTCCCTGAACGAGTATGCGGCTGAGTTCTACGCCAAGTACGGCACGGAGTGAGGCGCAACGGGTTGCGGACGCTATTGTGCAATCTGTACTCTAAACTGTGAAATTTTAGTGTATAGAAGTGATACAGTCCAAAATCGCTTGCAAAAACGGGCCGGATATTTTATAGTTAGAAAGTAAATCAGCAATCAGTCACGGAGTGTTACATATGATCAACGCATTACTGGCCATGATCACAGCCCTGCTGGACGATGATGACTCCAGCAGCTCATTCTGGAGCTCATACGGCATCCTTATCATAATGATTATCGTCATTGTGATTATAATCGTGCTCTGGTGGTTCTCTTCCAGAAAGAAGAAGAAGCAGGAGAAGGAGGCTCAGGCCATTCTTGGCAACGTAAAGCCCGGCAACAAGGTCAAGACGATAGGCGGCGTATGCGGCATCGTCGTTGAGGTTGACGAGGACGAGAACACCTTCGTGCTTGAGACAGGCAGCGAGATTTCCGGCAAGTGCTACATGAAGTTCGACCGCCAGGCCATCTACCAGACGGACGCCGTGGCTCCTCCGAAGCCCGAAGGCGAGGAAGATGACGGCAATAAAAAGAAGAAGGGCAAGAAGGACGGCGAGGCCGCTTCCGCAGCTTCCGATGCCGCAGCCGATACTGTAGAGGCTCCTTTGGAGAGTTCTCCTGCAGAAGAGTCTGCTCCCGCAGCATCCGAAGATCCTTTCTCCGGAGATGGCGAGAACAAGTAATCCCGCAAACAAAGCAGCAGAAAAGGGCTTTCCCAATCAATTAGGGAAGGCCCTTTAAGTTAGCATAAGTTGCCAGTACCGGCTCCAGGCCGGCAGCATCATGCAGGCTCATTAAGCCTGCGCCCGGAGGCCATTAGTCTGTGCCGTTGGCCATGTTCTTAATGGCATCGAACTCCCTCTTGGGAATGCGCTCCACCTCAACGTCCGAGTTGGCTATGGTTACCCTGAAGTCATACATGCTGTCTATGGTGAACACGTCCGTCTTCTTCTCGCGGCTCCTGTCGGAGAAGTAGAGGCGCTCCGCAACCTTTATTATTCCCACGCCGGAAGGCTCTATAAGGCTCTCAAAAGAGAAGTCCTGTATTTCCTGGTATCCCGCGAAGCCCTCTCCGGAGCCCCAGATCATAACCTTGGAAATATCCGGTGTGAGTGTTACGCTGAAGTAGTCCTTGGAATAGTACCCGTTGACGTACCTGGGCGCCGCATAGAACGTGTAGCGGGCCTTGCCGTCTGTACCCTTTCCGGCCTGCGTGAAGTATATAGTGGACTCTTCCACATCATACTGAGCTATGAAGTCATACAGGTCCATGAGAACCTTTTCGCCGCATCTCATAATGCCACCTCCATATTCTCTCTTGCCCTCATTATACCGCTTCGTTTGAGGATATGCAATAGGCAACCGCAAATTCCGTGTCCCAATCCACACTCTAATCTGCTCAATTCTCAGGCCATAGTACGGGGGCAATGTACATTCTGCCACCTCTCTGTGAGCTCCGTAAGATGCTCTGCTGCGCACCTTCATGTGTGCCGTGTACATCCCTGGCGGAAAGAGGCAGTGCAGTATTGCGCCACAGGCGGCTTGCGGGCGTGATTTTTAATGGCAAAACGCTTGATTTTTATATGGCCGCAAGGTATAATGATATCAGTTTTGGAAAAGGAGACGAGACAGCTATGATTAAGACAGTGGCTAAGCCTCAGGAGAAGAAAGTAACAGGCTGCGGAGAGTGCAGAAGCACATGCCAGTCCGCCTGCAAGACAAGCTGCACAGTAGGAAACCAGAGCTGTGAGCGCATCAACAAAGAGCAGGATCCTGAGAAGCAGGGCAGATAACAAGCACACTTTTTAAGACGAAGAGATTTTAGAGAGCAGAAGGTTCTTGGAAGGTTCTGCTCTTTTTGTTTGACACAAGCCCAAAGGGGATCAATTCCAGGGAGCCTTTCATAGGCGGCACTGAAAACAGATGGTACACGTATTCTCATTTGATGACAAGAACTACATATACGACACCGGCTCCGGGGCCCTGCATGAGTGCGACCTGGAGACTGCGGCATACGTTAAGGCAAAGTATGAGCTGGGCATAGAGCCGGACACGGACCCCGCCAGGGCGGCCGAGATAGAGGCAGATGTTGCTGCCTTGAGGGATGCCGGGCTGTTTGAAAAGCCTGAGGAGCAGGTGTATCCGCCCAAGTCCCATGACCTGAAGGCCCTGTGCATTCATATCTGCCATGACTGCAATTTGAGGTGCAGGTACTGCTTTGCAGACGAGGGGGCATACCATGCAGAGCGTGAGTTCATGAGCGAGGAGACCGCAAAGAAGGCGATAGACTTCCTCATTGCAAACTCCGGCAACAGGCGCATCCTTGAGGCGGACTTTTTCGGCGGGGAGCCTTTGATGTGCCTGCAGACCATCAAGAACGTGGTGGCGTATGCGAGGGAGCAGGAAAAGATATACGGCAAGAAGTTCCTCTTCACCACGACCACCAACGCACTGCTTCTCAATGATGACGCCATAGACTTCTTTAACCGCGAGATGGAGAACGTTGTGCTCTCTCTGGACGGCAGGCCGGAGGTGCATGACGCCATCCGCAAGACCATAAACGGCAAGGGCTCATTCAACCTGGTCATAGACCACGTTAAGAAGTTCGTGCAGATGCGCGGCACTAAGAACTATTACGTCCGTGGCACCTTCACGGCCAAGAACCTGGACTTCTCAAAGGATGTCCTGTTCCTTGCAGACCAGGGCTTTGACTCCATCTCAATGGAGCCGGTCGTAACGGATATAGATGACCTCGCCATAAAGGAAGAGCACCTCGAAGAGATCAAGGGTGAGTATGACACTCTCTGCAGGGAATACCTGAAGCGCTTCAAGGAAGGGAACGGGTTCAACTTCTTCCATTTCAACGTGGACTTAGAGGGCGGCGTGTGCCTCCAGAAGAAGATCTCCGCATGCGGCGCAGGCAACGAGTACCTGTCCGTTGTGCCCAACGGAGACCTGTATCCCTGCCACCAGTTCGCAGGAGAGAAGCCCTTCTACATGGGCAATGTGTATGAGGGCAAGATAAACGAAGACCTGCGGGCTCAGTTTGCAGAGGCCTGCCTCTATACCCGCAAAGGGTGCGAGGGATGCTTTGCCCGCTTTATATGCAGCGGCGGATGCCCCGCCAACAACTATCATTTCATGGGGGACATCAACACGCCGTACACCATCACCTGTGAGATGATGAAAAAGCGCATAGAGTGCGGCATGCACGTTTTCGCGGAGAAGAAGGCCCTCAAAGAGAGCCGGTCCTAGTCCCGTACGGCGGCATATCTGCCTCCCGTGCGGCATTTATGGCCGGCAAGACAGGCCAGCAGAGGGCATTCTAAGGCTCCTGGAGAGACCATGGAGAGGCCCCGGAAGAGGGCGGAAGAGGGCGCAAAACAGGCCTTATAAAGGGGTGCACTATAAATAATGTGCGCGAGGGGCGGCCCGTGGGTCAATTTTCGGCCCAAAATCGGCTCAAAAATGCCGTTGAGCGATATTATTTAATTGACTGTAAAAAAAATTTTCTGTATAATTGTAAACGCTGTATTATATTGTTGCCCGCCCGCGTGAGAATCAGGGCGGGGATATATCGGAGATTTGAATGAAGAAGGTTAGATCGGCGATAATAACTTCAATTCTTGTTGCAGCTGTTGTCGTCCTGGCATTTTTCTGCGTCATATCATACTCATACAGCGGCGGTGTAAAGAGGTTCAACTCCTTCGTGACCGAGATAAGCATGGGCAGCGAGTTCGCTGGCGACGCCTATGCGATTCTCTATCCTGAAGGCGTCATATCTGCAGCGGACTATGACCTCGTGGTAAACCCCAACACCTCAAGCGATGAAGACGGCGGGTATGATGCGGATAAGAAAGCGGAGTATGAGGATACCTATGTCCAGCGCGGAAGCGTGTACGTGGACAGGTCTGTCATAGGACTCGCAGATGACAAGCCCGCAACCGATGAAGGCACGAAGGAGCAGGAGTTCCTTGACAGCATCGAAAGCGACGCCAAGATCATTGAGGCCAGATACTCCCAGCGCAACTATTCCAGTTATTCCGTAAGCATACAGGATGACTTTACCATCAAGGTCACCGTGCCTACGGGATTCACATATGCCGAGTACAAGGGATATGATGAGACATCGAGGTCCTCAAAGTTATCTGCCATCTCCTCGACGATAGACTACCTCACGCAGGATGACGGGCTCTACCTCAGGCAGAATGACTCATACCAGAGCGGCGATTCCCTCATTTCTGCCGCTACAGACATTAATTCTTTATTCAAATCAATAAGCTACTACTCCCGCGGCGGAACGTACGCCGTCAAGATCAAGCTCACAAGCGACGGCTTTGACACTCTCAACACCATGCTGACCGGCCTGGACACAAGTGACGATGACGACGACGATGACTCCTCAACCTCAACGACCAGCTATGCATACCTGTACGTCGGCGAGACGAACACCAACATAACCTTCACCATAGGCAGCGAACTCGAGGGCAAGACGCTGTACTTCTCCACATCGGATGAAGACACGGCAAGAGACCTGTCCATTCTCATGAGCTCCATAATAGAGGGCAATGAGGTTCAGAACAAGTACAACTCAGACGAACTGAACTCCACAGAGGTTGTGGCCATGACCCCTGCGTTCGGCCAGAACGCAGCCATGTGGATGGGCATCTTCGTGATTCTTGCCATTGCGGCCACATTCCTTGCGGCAGGCATAAAGTACAAGAAGCTTGGCCTTGTGCACATAATCATTACGGCAATCTATGCGGAGGCGATAATCCTCTGCTTCTCGCTGATAGGCATACAGCTGACCATGGCCAGCCTGTTCATGGCCGTGCTTGGACTGGCGCTTCTGACCTTCTCGAACTTCTACTGCTTTGAGCAGATACGGAAGGAGTCCAATGCCGGGCGCACGATAGCGGCTTCCGTGAAGGAAGGATACAAGAGAACGATTTCAACGATACTGGATCTGCACATCGTGATCCTTATCGTAACAATGATAATAGCGCTTGTGGGAGTGGGCGAGGTTGCCGCTTGCGGCTTCATAATGTTCCTTGCGACCATTTTCTCCTACGGGCTGTACTGGTTCACGCGAGTCATGTGGTTCGTGATGATGGGGCCGTCTAAAGACAAATACCGCTTCTGCGGATTCAGCAGGGAGGCGTATGACAATGAAGACTGATTTTAAGCTTTCCGGCAAGATGACCCTGTTCATAATAATCTCCTGCGTCATAGTCGTGGCCAGCGTAGTGGTTGGCGTCGTATGCTCCTGCTTAGGGTACGGATACTTCAACGCAGGCGCCGACTGGAACTCCGACAAGACAGTCACCCTCACCTGGTACTACGTTGACGGCTTCCATGAGAAGGATTCCACCCTCATGGAGTACTGCGAGAAGGCCTTCGAGGACGAGGGCGTGTCCTATTACGCAGTGTCCTACGGAACTGCCGATGACGGCTCCGGCGGAGACATAACATACACCTTCACGTACTCCACCGACACGGATGCCCTTGAGGCTGCCTGCGACACCATCCGCACGGACATCTCTGGAATGTTCCCTCCGGAATATAAGCTGGATGAAGACGGCAATACGGTTACGGACGCAAACGGCGAAGCCGTTGTCTCATACCAGGACGTATATCTCACAAAGGTATATTCCCACGTGACGGAGACATATGCAGGCTCCTCCAAGGCGCTCATATACGCAAGCATAGCCGTTGCGACCGTGATTGTGTTTGAGCTCCTGTACGTGATGATACGCTACAAGATATCCATGGCCTTGGGCGGATTCCTTGCATGCATCCACAACCTTGCGCTCTATATTTGCCTCGTTGCCCTCTGCAGGATTCCCGTGGGCACCTCAATGTTCGCCTTTGCAGTCCTCACAGTGGTCGTCACCATGATCTGCACGCTGTTCATGTACGGCAAGATGAGGCGCAACATCAAGGATGAGACCCTTGCGGATCTCACTCCTGCGGAGCTTACGGACAGAAGCGCAAGCGAGTCCTTCAAAGTAAACCTTGGCATCACGGCGTCCCTCGCAGCTGCGGTTGTAGTGATGTTCGTTCTTATGTCGATAAGTTCGCTGTCCGTGCTGGCAATCATATCGCCCGTGCTCTGCGCACTGGTCGCGTTCGTATCCTGCTTCTACGGAACCTGTTTCTTCCTGCCTTCCGTATATCCCAGGTTCAGAAAGATCGGCTTGAGATTCCAGCGCAAAAAGAAGCCCTCTTCAAAGAAGGCCGCAGACAAAGCCAACGGCTAAACCATAAACCACAAGGGCGGTACTTGTTGCCGCCCTTTAATGTTACCGTATAACGCCACTTTCCGTCCTTCTGTGGACTTATCCATCTTTCCTTAGCCTCTAAAGGGCTCTCACACGCACCGCCATAAGCCATTCTCCAGGCCATGCTGCCTAGCCTTGCTGCAGGGCTCTAAAGACCCGCCATAGGCCATTCTACGGGCCAGACAGCATATCCGTACAGGCTTGCAGCAGGCTTCTAAGCGCCGCCCTAAGGCCGTTATACATGCCAGACTATATCCGCGTATGCCTTAGACAGGCCTCTGCACGCACCGCCACAGGCCGTTCTCCAGGCCATGCTGCACAGCCGATTGTGCGGCATATCATCGCTTAAGCACATGAAAAAGATACTTCCGGAGTACAACTTCACAGAAGAGGACTTGACCCGGGTCAATGACCTTGCGGGCAAGTTCGGGCTGCTTCCAGAGACCGTAAAGATCATGTACGGCCGCGGGGTGCAAACTGAGGAGCAGATGGGAAGGTTCCTCAACCCCTCAAGGGACAATTTTGCGGACCCCTTTAAAATGAAGGGCATGAAGGAGGCCGTGGAGCTCATAACTAAGGCCAGGGACGAGGAGTGGTGCGTGGTCATATACGGAGACTATGATGCAGACGGCATAGACGCCACGACCATCATGGCCAGAAACCTTGCAGACTTCGGCATACTGCCCGTCCTTTTCATCCCTGAGAGGGCAGACGGGTACGGCCTTTCCATAGACAACATAGACAAGATCTTCGATGAGTACTGCCCGGAGCTTGTGATCACCGTAGACTGCGGGATATCCGCGAAAGAGGAGATAGAATACATCAAGGAGTGCGGGGCCCTGGTCATCTGCACGGACCATCATGAGCTCCCTGCGTATCTTCCGGACTGCATATGCATCAACCCCAAGATAGAGGATGACTACCCCTATGACAACCTCTGCGGCGCAGGAGTCGCATTCAAGGTAGGGTGTGCCCTGAACGGCAACGAGACAGGCTACAGGTATCTGGACTTTGCAGCGATTGCCACCGTTGCGGACTCCGTGCCGCTTACGGGCGAGAACAGGGACATAGTGGCAGAGGGGCTGAAACTTATGAACAGCACGCCCAGGCAGTGCTACATGCTGCTTCTCAATGACCCCTCCGCAGAGATAACCTCCCAGACCATATCATTCTATCTGGCGCCCAGAATCAATGCTGCAGGGCGCATGGGCCACGCAAGGGAAGCACTGTGGCTCTTCAACGAGACGGATCCGGACGAGGTTAGAAAGCTTGCGAAGCTGGTTTTGAAGTACAACGAAGACCGCAAGACGTATACGGACAAGGTGGAGAAAGAGGCCGCCGGGATCCTCGCAGGCAAGGAGCACATAGGCAAGTGCATCCTTTTGTGCGGCTCCGAGTGGAGCCCCGGCTTTGTTGGCGTGGTGGCGGCACGCATTGCGGAGGAGTATTCAAGGCCGGTAATACTCATGACCCGCTCAGGGAGCCTTATGCGCGGCTCCGCCCGCTCCGTAGGCTCCGTGAACATCTTTGAAGCCATGAAGGCATGCGCAGACCTCTTTGAAGAGTTCGGCGGGCACTCAATGGCGGCGGGCGTCACCATAAGGGCGGAGAACTTCTCGGCCCTGGAGAATGCGCTGGATGCATACCTCTCTGCAAACTACACGGAGGAGGACTTTGCCTCCGTGGTGAAGGTGTGCGAGGGCGTGGACGCAAGGCAGGAGGAGCGGTTCGTGCATGAGCTCAAGCTCCTGGAGCCCGTAGGGATGGGCAACAAGAGCCCCATGTTCCACAGGCGCGTTAGCGCCATGCGCATAGCACCCATGAAGAAGGGCTCCGACCATCTTTTCCTAAGCTCCGACACCCTGGACTACAAGTACTTCAGCGGCGGAAGGCTCCTGATGCTCTTCAAGAGCCCGGCCATAAAGGACATATACTTTGAGTATGACGTCTCCACTTTCCGTGGCCGCGAGTCCATAAGCGGCCTCGTGAGGGACGTGTCTTACAACGGCCGTGAGCAGGCCATAGCAGATGACACCATAGCCTTCAACTCGCTCATGAACCTTACCCTGGAGCCCGTAAAGTGCCGCACACGCTATATAGATGCGCATGAGCTCATGAGCATAGCGGACTCCACGGAGGACTTCGGCACCGTCTTCATAGCTTCGGACATGGCCTCCGCCCGCCGTTTCTTCTGCATGGCAAGATTTGCCGTAGAGCTCTTCGCCCCCACGGAAAAGAGCTCCAAGACCATAATCCTAGTCTCCCCGCAGAATAACACGGATTTCAGCCAGTACAAGAACGTAATCTTCCTGGATGACCCCCAGGGCATAGTCTTTCCCAGCCTCAAGGGCCGTGAAGTCCTTATATGCAAGGACGGCCTTGCAACATTCCTCAAGAACATCAACCCGGACCGCAACTATATGCTTCGTGACTTCATGCTCATAAAGCAGGAGTGCTACAAGGTGACTGAGGACAACGCCTTCGACGCCACCTCCCACATCATAAGCGTAAAGCCCGTCCAGTGCGCCTTCGACATCATAGTCTTCTGCGACATCGGCATCATGGAATTCGCCCACGGCAAGTACCTGCAGGTTGTCCGCGGTGCCAAGGGAGACCTCAACAACTCCTTCCTGTACCGCCGCATCTGCAAGCTGAAGGAAGAGGGCGGTCCGGAGCTCAAGAGCCCTACCCCGGAGCCGTACGACTAACCCCTGACGGGCCCGCGGCAGGCCTCATGCAAGGCCTCTGTACAGGCCCCTGACGGGCCCGCGGCAGGCCTCATGCAAGGCCTCTGTACAGGCCCCTGACG
>JAJPZC010000096.1:0-4432 GCA_021204585.1 Clostridia bacterium | reverse complement strand
GGCCCGCTCCAAGCCTCATGCAAGGCCTCTGTACAGGCCCCTGACGGGCCCGCTCCAAGCCTCATACAAGGCCTCAGTACAGGCCTTTGCAGAGCCTTTCATATTGGCTCATACAAGCCCTTTGCGGGCTGTTTAATGAGGCCCCTGGAACTTCATTGGACGGCACATATTATGCATTCAAGGGCATCTGGGGCTTAATGTACAGCCATTGGCGCCTGTGCGGAACAGGCATGAAACAGCTTTTGGGCTGTTGACATCCGCCGTCAAAACTGTTATAACTCTTGCAAGGAGCATATGTGCGACTCTTTGACGCTCATATGAGCATATACAGCCGCTCTGGCGGCCTCATTCCTCGGCCTTGACATCCTGCGGCGGCCTTTATACAGGGCTTAGCAGGGCGTTTGGCGCAGGATACAAGGACTTTTTATGACCGTTCTGGAGAAGATCAGCAAAAACTACACACCGGATGAGGTAGAGACTCTCAACGCCGCATACGCTTATGCGGAAGAGATGCACCGCGGACAGAAGCGTGCATCCGGGGAGCCTTATTTTACCCACCCCTGCGGAGTGGCTGAGATTCTGGTAGATCTGGGGCTGGACATGCCGTCCGTTGCGGCGGCCTTCCTGCATGACGTCATAGAGGACACGGAGGCCACGGAAGAGGACGTAAGGCGCCGGTTCGGCAATGAGATATTCTCCCTTGTGGAGGCAGTTACCAAACTGGACAAGATATCCTTCCAGTCCAAGGAAGAGGATGATGCAGAGAACTTCAGAAAGATCTTCGTGGCCATGGCCAACGACGTGCGCGTCATCATAATAAAGCTTGCGGACAGGCTGCACAACATGCGCTCCCTCAACTATCTTTCCAAGGAAAGGCAGCAGAGGATTGCCAAGGAGACGCTGGAGATATATGCGCCCCTTGCAGGCCGTCTGGGCATATCCCAGATCAAGTGTGAGCTGGAGGACCTGTGCCTCAAGTATCTGGACCCCGAGGCGTATGAGTACCTGGTGAAAAACATTCACCAGGAGCTGGCAGAGCGCAGGGAGTTCATAGAGTTCGTATGCCAGCAGATAAGGACCATCCTTGAAGAGAGCAACATAAAGGGCGAGGTCATAGGCCGGCCGAAGCACTTCTATTCCATATACAAGAAAATGAAGGACAGGGGCAAGACCCTGGACCAGATATATGACCTCTCCGCCGTGCGGGTCATTGTGAACACCACGGAGGAATGCTATGAGGTCTTGGGAAAGATACACCAGACGTGGAAGCCTGTTCCGGGGCGCATAAAGGACTATATAGCAACGCCAAAGAGGAACATGTACCAGTCCCTGCATACGACGGTGGTTACCAACTTCGGGCAGGTCTTCGAGATCCAGATAAGGACATACGAGATGCACCGGATGGCTGAATACGGTATCGCTGCGCACTGGAGATACAAGGAACAGAAGACCTCGGAGACGGCCTTCGACACCCGTATCAGCTGGATAAGGGACGTCATGGACTGGGAGGGCAGTGTCAACGAGACCAAAGAGTTCGTGGACAGCTTGAAGAACGACCTCTATGACAACGAACTCCTGGTCTTCACCCCCAAGGGCAAGGTCATATCCCTTCCAAGGGATGCAACGCCCGTGGACTTTGCATACGCCATCCATACGGAGGTCGGCAACAAGTGCACCGGCGCCAAAGTGAACGGCAAGCTTGTTCCCTTAAGCTCCACCCTGCACACAGGGGACGTGGTGGAAATCCTTACGCAGTCCACGTCCAGGGGCCCTTCCTGGGACTGGCTGAAGTTCGTGAAGTCCGGCTCCACAAGGGCCAAGATACGCGCCTTCTTCAAGAAGGCCATGAAGGAGGAGAATGCAAAGCAGGGCAGGGACATGCTGGAGGAAGAGGCAAAAAAACGCGGCTTCGCCCTCTCGGACATCCTCACGGACGAGTCCTTCCAGAAGCTTTCCAACAAGCTGGTCTTCACCTCGCAGAACGAGATGTTCTCATCCGTAGGCTTCGGCGCCGTGTCCGTGAACCAGGTCATCTCGCGCCTTATAGACTATTACAAGAAGGAAGTTCCCAAGACGCAGGAGGTTGTGGAGGGCAAGCTCAAGAACACTCCTGCAGGCTCCGTAATAGTAAAGGGCATGACCGGCCTCCTTGTATCCTTTGCAAAGTGCTGCAACCCCGTGCCCGGGGATGACATAGTAGGCTTCGTGTCCAAAGGCCGCGGCGTCATAATACACCGCAAGGACTGCCACAACCTCTCAGACTTTGAACCGGAGCGCATCCTGGATGCCGAGTGGGCCAAGGAGATAGAGAGCCAGTTCATAGCGGGCATAAAGATAGTCTCCGAGGACTATGACGGCCTCACCGCCAATGTTACTGCTGAGATTGCCCAGATGCACCTTTCCATCGTTGCCATCAACGGCCGCATAAACAAGCAGAAGCAGGCAGAGCTGGACATCCGCGTCAAGTTCGTGAAGCGCTCAGACATGGACGTCCTCATAAACCGCATCAAGCGGGACCGCCACGTCATAGACATATACCGCACCAACAACTAAAGCCTTACGGCCCAGCTAAACGGACCTCACCCCGTCCGCCGGGCCGGACTTTTATCATTTGTGCATAATGCACAAACAACTGTCACATCTATACGCAAACCAGCCATTTTGCCGTGGCATTCATATACAATACTACATACATGGAGCATGATATGAAGGTTATTATGATAGAGCCGGAAGGCTTCGCATGCAACAGCTACATACTCACGGAGGACGGCGTCAACGCCGTTGTCATAGATCCCGGCCAGCGCAGGGTGCTGGACAAAGTGGATGAGGAGGGCCTCATATGCAGGTACGTCCTTTTAACTCACGGCCATTATGACCACGTTGGAGGCTGCAGATGCGCGCAGGCAGAGGGAGCCGAGATTATATGCCCGGACACAGAGAAGGACTTCATTTTCTCAAAGGCGAACGAGGAGATCTTTGAAGGGGCCCGTTTCCCGTCATTTACCATAGACCGCACCGTCTCGGACGGCGAGGAGTTCACCCTCTGCGGCATAACCTTCAAGGCCATCTTCACTCCCGGCCATACGGCAGGCAGTATGTCTTATATCACCGGGGACTGCATCTTCTCAGGGGACACTCTCTTCAACATGAGCGTCGGCCGCACTGACCTTCCCACAGGCGACACCGTGGAGCTTTTAAAGACCCTTGCAAAGTTCGCGGCATTGGACGGGGATTACAAAGTGTATCCCGGCCACGGCTCCGACACCACATTAAAGTACGAGAAGGCCAACAACCCGTACCTCAAGTGCAGGCTCTGATACTCTGTCCGCACATAACAGCAAAGACAATGAAAGCGGGTCCAACTGCCCGCTTTTATAAAACGTCAGAGGGCGCGATAATATCAACACTGTTTAAAAAATTTCGGAATTTTTGACAAAAGCGGCTTTTTTTTGGTGGAGTTTTTGACAAGCCCCTAAAATATAGGTGTTGGAGAGTATTTCAGTATGCTGGAAAGCAACGCGGAATTCCTTGTGCCGGAGATAATGGACGTCATACGGGCCTTTGGCCGTGAGCAGGACTCATTCGTTCATTATTTCTCTTATTCGGACGGGAATATATTCAATTCAATACAGTATGACGGCGTCTTCAATGACTTCACGGAAGAGTGCAATGAGGAGGATCCCATTGTCGCAAAGCGTCTTATAAAGCGCTACACGAAGCTGGCCTTCTATCTTGTCCTCTCGGAAAGGTTCGGAGACCTTCCATGGGGAGCCCTCACCGGCATCCGCCCCATGAAGCTTGCCCGCATGGAGCAGCGTGAGGGGAGGGACTTTGAGGCCCTCTTCAACAAACTCCATGTAAGCTCAGCCAATACTGAGCTCTGCAGGCGCATCATGGCCACGCAGGGAGACGCATACAGGGCCGGCGGGCAGGACATCTATGTCTCGCTTCCCTTCTGTCCCACAAAGTGTGAGTACTGCTCCTTCATAACGGCGCCCATAGAAAAGACCCGCTCATACGTCCAGCCGTACCTGGAGTGCCTCATTAAAGAGATATACTCTCTGCAGCCCATACTGCAGGACGTGCGCAGCGTGTACGTTGGCGGCGGGACGCCTTTCGTCCTTTCCGCGGAAGACCTTGCCAAGGTGTACAGT
Organism: Clostridia bacterium; assembly: GCA_021204585.1. Lineage (GTDB taxonomy): Bacteria > Bacillota > Clostridia > Christensenellales > Borkfalkiaceae > Coproplasma. The sequence goes on along the minus strand of JAJPZC010000096.1, from coordinate 278 downwards.
GCCATACGCGAGGTCATGCCCGGAACATATGAATTCACGGTAGAGGCCGGCAGGCCGGATGTCTTTACGGATGAGAAGCTTGCCGTCTCAAAAGACTTTGGCGTGAACCGCATCTGCGTTAACCCGCAGTCCTTTCTGGACGAGACTCTTGTGAAGATTGGCCGCAAGCACACCGCAGCCCAGACAATCTCGGCATATGAGATGGCCAGAAAGTATGACATGAACATAAACCTGGACCTCATTGCAGGCCTTGCAGACGAGACACCTAAAGACTTTGC
>JAJPZC010000094.1:8248-14762 GCA_021204585.1 Clostridia bacterium | reverse complement strand
ACATACGTCTTATTAGCTTCAACTAATATCCAAAAATTCGAATATATACGGCTATTTTTAAGAAAATTAGGAAAAATTCGGCCGATATGCCCCCTGTTTGGTTCCGTCCGCTTGCGGAAGGAACCGGCTGGATCCGGAATCAGGACCTTTGAAGGCTGTTTTGAGGGGTAAAACAGCCCAAAAAATAAGACACGGACCATGGGATTTGCGACACCGGGGCATCAGATAAAATGACACGTGCCATGCCCGTATTTTTGTGAATCATTCTATGAGGGACTGAAATGGACAGAATCGCTATTGTGGAAGATGAGCCCAGCTGCTCCAATATGCTGCTTAATTATCTGGTACAGTACAATGCGGAAAACAAAAAGAATGTGCAGGCGGATGTCTTTGACAATCCGGTAAACTTTCTGTCGGACTATGACGGGTCTTATTTTGCTGTGTTCATGGATATAGACATGCCCATGATGAACGGCATGGAAGGAGCAAGGAAGCTGAGGCTCATGGATCAGTCAGTGAGCATCATCTTCACCACAAAGCTTGCCAATTATGCCTTGAACGGCTATGAGGTCGGGGCTCTGGACTTCATGGTGAAGCCTGTGATGTACTTCAATTTCGTCTCCAAGCTGGAAAGGGCTATGAATATAAGGGATATGAGGAAAGACTATCCCATCATAATCACCCTCAAGGACCGCAAGGAGGTTATCAAGAAGTCGGAGCTGTACTACGTGGAGGGGGACGGCCACTTTGTGCAGTATCACACTGCAAAGGGTGTCTTCAGGGTGCGGAAGACCATGAATGAAGCGGAGCAGGAGCTCAAGGGCTGTGTGGCAAGCTGCGGGAAGAGCTATCTCGTCAACCTGGAGCAGGTGGAGACTGTCACTGCCAATACCGTTGTAGTCCACGGAGAGCAGATTCCCATAAGCCACTCCAAGGAGAAGGACTTCCTTCGCGCATTAACATTATATATAGGCGGTGCTAAGCGCACGGATGTTTGAGTATGCGGTCACAACTGAAGAACTGCCGCTCTTTATTGTGGCTGCCGTGCTGGACATGGCGGTCATACTGTTCATGCTGCCGCTGAAAGTAAGAAAGACGAGGACTGCCATGTGGGCGGTCCTTGCTGTTTTCGTATATGCCGCTGTCATGTTTGTTGCATACGCAGGACTGCTTCATTATTTCCTGCCGGACGCCAACAGAAGGCTCCTCATTGCCTTGGCAACGGGCCTTTTCACCCTGTTCCTTTTCAGCAATGAGCCATACAGAAACTTTCTGGCCTCATTTGTCACTTTTTCTTATGTTGAGCTTATCTGGGCCTTTTACGAGATGCTTCGCACCCTCACAAACCTGAACATAGCGTGTGTAATCGGGCTTACGGCCGTCTATCTGGTTGTTGAAACATTCCTGACGTGGACAATGTTTGTGAAAGATTTCAGAAATGACCTCAGAGTGAATTTCCTCACTATGAGAACAACAGTGAGCAGTCATGTCGGCTTCATTATGTCACTGGTGCTTTTCAACATCCTGATGTACACAGGTGTTGCAGACACTCTGTACGGGCTGTTAAGCTATTTTGCCTGGACCGTTGCGTATGTTTCCAGACTGGTCAGCGATTACCGCGGAGACCGGCTTGCCTGCAGGGAAAAGGAGATGCAGGCCATAAACAGCAAGAAGGAAAAGGAGTACCAGGCATTTGTGTCCAGCATTGAGGTTATAAATGTCAAGAGTCATGACCTGAAGAAGTACTCACAGGATCTCAAGGCCATGAACATAAACGGGATGGAAGAGTATATAGGAGAGCTGGACAGCGCCCTTCAGGTGTACACCAGCATTTCCAACACCGGAAACTATGAGCTGGACACCATTCTGTCCGAAAAGAAGCAGGAGTGCGACAGGAACGGCATATCGTTTGACTATGTCATCAATGGGGAGGACCTGGGCTTCATTTCCGGACTGGACATGTACATTCTGTTCGGCAACGCAATGGACAATGCCATAGAGGCCTGTCTAAAGGAGAACAGCGACCGCCGGATAATTTCCTTGAATGCAGGCAGAAGCGGCGGCCTTGTGTTCATCAGCGTGGAGAACTCATGCTCCTCAAATCCCCGTTTCAAAAACGGTGCTCCCGTCACGTCCAAGGAGGACGAAATACATCACGGGTACGGCTCCGCAAGCATAAGGTCCATAGCCAGAAAGTACGGCGGCAACGCAGAGTTCTCCTGCTCAAAGGGAACGTTCTCTTTAAACATACTGCTTCCGGCACAGCCTGCCATGGCGCAGAGCTGACAGCCAGGATCTGCAATGCACCATTTCTAATGTGGAAGTAGCGGCATCCGTATCCGGCATGAGAGACGCCTGCATCCGTATACCACAGAGAACCCGCACGGTGCGGAACACCACAATGCATAGGCCCGCATGGTGGCGTAAGATGCGGCACTGCACAGTTTTGCAAGCGCAGCAGACAGCCCTGTACAGCTGACCCGGGCATAAAGCCTGGCGGCGCATGCGTCAGATACGCAAAAGAGCCGCATGTATTATAAAAAGTGCAATATTGTAGAAGAATATAATGCAATCTCGGAAGACAGGGTAAACCTGTCTTCTTTGCGTTCAGGCTAAAATTTGCTGTTGTTGCGTCATGCAAGTGGGGATAATTCATTGCCAAAGAGAGCTTTTGTTAAAAAAACTCACGCAGAAAGCCTCTTTCATATAATGCTGACAAGGAGCGTTTTTTTGTGCTGCACAGATACTGTCTGTTTTGCCTGTGTGTCCGGGCCGGCGGCAGTGTGCACATGACAGCGTTCCAAGTAAATGAGGAGGAATATTTTTGCGTGAAAGCAAGAACTAAAAAGTTTACAGCCATAGCGTCATTCGCCGTTATAGCCGTAATGGCAGCCTCTCTTGGCGCATCCAGCATCTTCGCAACTGCTGACACGGACAGCTCATCCACCAAGGCCGGACGCTTCTACACAGACTTCACATCCCAGGCAGACTGCGTGGCAGCCGGCGAGGAGTTCAATGAAGAGCTTGCTGCAGAAGGCATCACACTTTTAAAGAACGACGGCACGCTTCCTTTGACAGCAGGGTCAAAGGTATCCGTACTCGGCGTAGCCCAGGACTGTCTCATCGAGACATCCGGCAGCATAACGGAGAGCCTCAAGGACGCAGGCTTCAAGGTAAACCCCACGCTTGAGGAAAAGTACACATCAGACAGCGCCTCTTATGCAGACTTCGGCTCCGAGACAGCACTCAACAACACAGAGACAAAGTCCTTAAGCCTTTACAGTGATGCAGCGATAGTAGTCATCGCCAGAGGCACCAACGGCGAGTCCGGAGACCGTTCCCTTGACTTCGAGGAAGGCGGCGCAGACACGTATCTCGGCGAAGACCAGGGCTGGGAGCACGAGGTTGCGCTTGGCGACAATCAGGATGACAAGCATGAGCTCCAGCTCACCGATTCTGAGCAGAACCTCATCAAGCTTGCCGAAGAGAACTGCAAGAAGGTCATCGTGCTCTACAGCGCATCCTACACGTTCGAGATGGCCAACCTTAAGGAAGATGACAACATCAACGCCATCGCCTGGATCGGTAGACTCGGAGACGGCGGCATCTCTGCCGTAGGCAAGATCCTCAATGGTGAGATCAACCCTTCCGGCAAGACCGTGGACGAGTGGACCCGTGACTTCTCCAACGATCCCACATACGTCAACGAGTTCGCTACCGCATACAATACGAATAGTACCACAACCTCTGAGGACGGAACTACTTCTACTGCTTCCGTAGATTCCGGCTACACCGAACTGGATTACGAAGAGGACATTTACCTCGGCTACAAGTTCTACGAGACATACTGGTATGAAGCATCAAAGAGCAATGCTACGCCTTCCATCAAAGGACAGACCGGCACAATTACTGCAGACCAGTGGTACGATTACAACGTAGTATATCCCTTCGGATACGGCATGTCATATTCAGACTTTGACATTAAGCTGGACAGCGTCACGGCAGGAAGTTACACACTCAATGGCTCTTCATCTACGTCAATTGAGGCTTCAGACCTTTCTTCCAGCCTTGGAAACGAAGCTAATATTAAGACCATGACCGCAAAGGTTACTGTCACCAACAAGGACACATCATCATATGCCGGCAAGGAGACAGTAGAGATATACGTAAACGCTCCGTATGACAGTTCTACCGCTACAACAGAGAAGTCATATCTCACACTCGTAGGCTTCAGCAAGACAGATACCCTCAAGCCCGGCGAGAGCGAGACCATAGAGATTACCTTCAACGTACAGGATATGGCATCCTGGGATTCTACTGCAGAAGACGGAGTAGGTGCATACGTTCTGGACAGCGGAGACTACAACATCTACGCCATGGCTTCATCTTCTCATAATGACATAGATGAAACAAACGGCAGCGCTTCCTTCAGCCTTTCAAAGCAGGCTGTTCTCCAGCTGGATGATTACTCCGGAAACCAGGTATACAACGAGTTCGCAGAGTACACAGTATCCGATACAGAAGAGGGACTTGTATACAACGATGGCACAGATAGTAATGATACAGTTTCCAACGAGTACTACTCTATGCTTGTATACGATGACGCAAAGGGAGAAAGCGCCACAACTCTGTCCCGTGCAGACTTTGACGGCACAATGCCTGCAGGCCCCAGCGAGAGTGATGTTCTTTCTGCAGATACCATCTCTCTCCTTGAGAAGTACAACAACTTTGACGCAGACAGCTATGGAGACGAATCGGATGAACCCTGGTATGTAGAATCCGTTCCGGAAGGATGGGATCAGACAGGCACAGGCGCCAAGGATGACGGATCATTCATTACACTGGATGAGATGGCCGGCGTGGCATTTGATGATGAAAGCTGGACAACGTTCATGAACCAGCTCACCTGGGAAGAGATATGCTCTCTCATCAATGACGGATATCATCACACTCTGGCTATAGATTCCATAGGCAAGCTTGCTTCTTTGGATGACAACGGCCCTAACTATACATACAACCTCACTGTTTGGGTTGGTGAGCCTACGGTTGCAGCTACATGGAACACAGAGCTCTGCGAAGAGTACGGCAGGATGGTAGGCAACACGGCTCTCTGGCAGGGCATGACAGGCTGGTACGGCCCTGGCATGAACATCCACAGGTCACAGTTCGCCGGCAGAACTCCGGAGTATTACTCTCAGGACGGACTGCAGGGCGGATACATCGCAGCAGCAGTTGTAAAGGGCGCTACGGACATGGGCATCAACGTATACGTAAAGCACTTCGCTCTTTATGACACAATGGCCGCATATGACGAGTGCTGCGTAAGCGCAACAGAGCAGAATATCCGTGAGAACTATCTGAAGCCGTTCCAGATGGCAATGCAGGAAGGCGGAGCCCGCGCAGCAATGACATCCTTCAACCGCATCGGCGCCATTTATGCCGGCGGCAACTACAACCTTATTACAGGCATTGCAAGGAATGAGTGGGGCTGGACCGGATACACCGTAACAGATATTTACGCTCAGATCCCTTACATGACAGAAGACATCCTCATCCGTGCCGGCGCAGACTTCCCTGACGGCCAGTTCCAGGATTCTGAGAAGGAAGCATCCGGAACATGGGTAGCCAGCGAGACAGAAGGCGAAGCAGGCCATGTAGAGCTGGACAACGGAGAAACAAGCGCTACGCAGTGGTACTGCGCAAGAATGGCTGCACAGAGAATTCTGTACAACCAGGCCAACAGCGCCGCTAACTTCAACGGCGTAACGGATACCGTGATCAACAAGACAATATCCGGCCTCACACAGGGCGAGACAAACGTCAGCATATCCATCCTTCCGGATCAGTACACGGCAGAGGATTCTGGATATGACATCTCCGCAACAGTAACGTCCGGAACACTTCCCGCAGGACTTTCCATTGACAACGGCATGCTTACCGGATCAGTTCTTGGCCTTACATCAGGCGACGGCGTTGTAGTGATGAGGCTTGCCATAGACAGCTGGATCGGAGTCACTCTCAACCTCAGTTTCGACATCACGCCGATCGTAACGATGGGCAATGATATCTCCAGCCTTACGGCAGGCGAGGCTATAAGCACCACATATGTTGACTTTGATTCATCCAACATCACCTACAAGTCCAGCTACACAATGTCCATCTCTGACGGAGCTCTTCCGGAAGGCCTTTCCATGGATGAGAACGGCAAGATCACAGGCACGCCTACAACAGAAGGCACGTATGAATTCACTGTAGCTGTCAATGCCGTAGACGAGAGCTCTTACGTACTGTCTGCATATGGTCTTGAAAACAAGGCTTTCCTCGAGTCCATGGTAGGTTCATCAGATTATGACATCGTTAAACAAGTAACTACGGCCATGGGAATGTGGGAAGCGTTTGAGGCCATGGGACTCTATGAATACGCCAGCGAGACATACTATCTGCCTTACACAATCACAGTAACCGCAGCTTCCGGCAATGTAACACCTGGTGACACAACAGGAGACAACAACAC
>JAJPZC010000094.1:0-8148 GCA_021204585.1 Clostridia bacterium | reverse complement strand
AACGGCACCGGCGAGACTCCTTCTGGCACAGACGAGACAGCAACGTCTTCTTCCAGCAACGGACTTGCAATCGCAGGGCTTGTAATTGCGTGCGTAGCAGTTGCAGCAGCCGCAGTTGGCATCGTTCTTGTACTTCTCCGCAAGAAGAACAACAACAGCGATAACTGATTCTACAACATTAATATAGAAGAATGACTATGTCATATCTTCTCCATTGAAGGTTGCCGCACATAGTCTTTATGTGCGGCAATCATACAATATGGCAAGAATAAGGAGATTGTTTCCATGAAAAAGATATACAAGGTGATTGTTGCCCTGGTGCTGGCTCTTTCTCTTGTCTGCGTGTTTGCCCTGGCAGCATGCGGCAACAAGGATGATGAGACCAAAGACAATCCCAGCGGCAGCGGGTCCAGTTACACTGTCACCATCGTAATAAACGATTCAGATACAAAGACGCAAATGGTTGAGGCCGGCGGAACTGCAACAGAGCCGGAAGAGCCCACAAGCGACAGCGGATCGATTTTCGCAGGATGGTATGCTGACTCTCAGTATACAGAAATATTCGACTGGAACTCCGAGATAACAGAAAACACAACTGTGTATGCAGAATGGATTACTGTCGGAGAAGGCCAGTCCGTCGTAACCTTCTATGCCAACTATGACGGCGGCGGGAAGCTTGCGGTTGTCGCTGTGGATACAGGTGACAAGATGTTTAATACCCCTTCCGCATCCCGCACCGGATACAAGTTCATGGGCTGGAACACCGCTGCAGACGGCACAGGCGATACTTTCCAGTACGGATCATATGTCAGGGAGAACATGAGCGTTTATGCCATTTGGTATAAGGGCTATGTCATGGAGGCAGAATATACAGACCTTACAGACCAGTACGGTGAGGATCTTGTATTCTACCAGTATTCAAACAACCTGTCCGGAACCGGAGCCATAATAGCAGATGACACCTGCAGCAACGGCAAGTTCCTTTGCTCAGGTTCCCAGGCCAGCAAGTATATGCTGTTTGAAGTGACAAGCGCTGTTGCCATAGACAACGCAACTCTTACTATGACCGCTTCAATGAATTATGGATACGGCATTTCAGACAACAATACATATCCCGATGACGGAGACAGCATCGGAACAGTTTGTGTAACCAGCAGCATGTGCAAGATTACAGTGTTCAGTGCAAGCAATGTTACAGATGAGAACGCAGCCAAGACTTATACGGGCGGAACTTCCATGTCATATGATACCATGTCATTCAACATGTCCACTGTGACAGACCTTCTTGGCCACTGCGCATTCAGCACATTCACAATAGGCAACATATCCCTTGCTAAAGGCACAAACTACATCAGGATTCTTGTTACGTCTGATGCCAACAGAACATCTGCCGGCGGCCAGACAACAGCTAAGAGCGTCAATGTGGACTGCCTGACAATATATTCCAGCGAAGAATCCAACCTTACACAGAAAACATACCAGACATAGTCCGGTGCTTCCTGTGCGGCTGGATTGAACACGCATGACATTTCCGGCAGTAATAGCCGCTTAAGAATGACATCTGAGACAAGGCGCCATGGAATAGTCTTTTGTCTTTTGGCGCCTTTTTGTGTCATTCCAACACACCGATGCCGCAGGAGACTGCGGGATTACGGGGGATATCAAATGGATTTTATCAAGAGATTTTTCAAGAGCAAGGGGGTGGAGTACTATCTCATGATCGGCGCATTCGCCTGCGGGATAGCTGCCCTCATTGCATATTGCCTGACGGGAGCCGACAACTTCACGCCCAATCTGGATTCCACAGTCACGGCCGCATACATAATCTTCATTGTCCTCGCTCTTGGCATGTGTGTGTATGAGATTCGCATTGTGAAGTTTATCACGGCAGCCGTAGGGCTCTATGCGTTCCTCATGTACATAGTATATAAAATCAATTACCTGGCCAGCATCATAGCAGCAATAGACGGCACGCCCATCACTGCAGGATTCGTGTGCACGCTCATATTCGGGCTGGCCGCATGGATACTTTCACTCGTATCCGGGTGCCTTATGAAGACCGGCTTCAAGAAGCCCAAGGAGATGCTGTCATGAAATTAACAACAAAGTTCGGCGAGATCTTCCTCGCATGCTCAGCATCATTCCTTGCAGTCGTTCTTGCCGTATCCGTAGCCGGAACACAGAACGCATCCATGGTCAACTCATTCTTCAACACATCCAGCTACAAGGTTGTGCAGGATGACTCCGCAGACGGAGAGGAAGAGGACACCAATTACTTCCCCGCAACATACACTGCAGACCAGACAGCTGATCTCAAGGCTGCATACGAATCTCTTGCCAAGGAGACAGAGGAAGAAGGTATGGTCCTTCTGAAGAATGACAACAATGCCCTTCCCCTTAAGGCAAGCAGCGGCAGCACAGTTAAAGTGTCTCTTTTTGGAAGCGGTTCCGCAGACTTCTATTACTACACGTCCGGCTCTTCCACGCCCACCAATGTAGGCACATACGACACCTTAAAGGAAGCGTTTGAGAAGGATGGCAGAATGTCTGTCAACCCTACACTCTGGAATTACTACACGGGGAGCTCATATACTTCAAGCTACGGCCACAGCAAGTCAACCGATAATATCAACGAGGCCCCGTACAGCGATGTGAAAGCAGCTGCGGAGAGCTCATACAGCTCATACAATGATGCTGCAATCGTTGTAATTACGAGAGAGAGCGGCGAGGGGGCAGACATTGTCACAAAGGACTCAGACGGCACTGACGGCAGCTATCTCACACTGTCCCAGAATGAACGGGATCTTATAAGCGGCATCAGAAACTCATTTGACAAGATCATTGTAGTCCTCAACTCCGCCGTAGGCATCCAGCTGGACTTCATGGACGATGTGGACGCCTGCATCTGGGCAGGCGTTGCCGGATCATTCGGAGCAGAGGCCCTGGCCGAAGTTCTGGTTGGAGACGTGAACCCTTCCGGAAGGTCTGTGGACACTATGGCAAAGGACAACTTCTCGTCCCCTGCAATGACCCAGTGGATGACCAGCGCCAGCGGCAAGGTAACGCAGTCATATTCCAATTACAATGATTACTCATCTGACGTAAACTCCAACAACTGCAACCGTTATTACGAAGTGGATGTTGAAGGCATTTACGTAGGATACAGATATTACGAGACCCGCTATGAAGACTATGTAATGGGTACTGCAAACGTCGGCACATATAATTACAGCGCAGACGTTGCATATCCCTTCGGATACGGCCTCTCATACACAACATTTGAAGAGAAACTTGGCGAAGTTACGTATAATTCGGATTCGGATACCTACACCGTGCCTGTAACCGTAACCAATACAGGAGACTATGCCGGCAAGGACGTTGTACAGGTTTATATGCAGAAGCCTTATACAGCATATGACATTGCCCACGACGTGGAGAAGGCTTCCGTAGAGCTTGTCGGCTATGCCAAGACAGATACTCTTGCCGATAAGAGTGCTACAGACGGCTCCAACACTCAGACCGTAGAAATCACTGTAGCCGGAGAGCAGTTCAGGTCATATGACAGCAACTATGCCAAGACATACATCGTAGACCCTGGAACATACTATCTTGCAGTCGGCAATGATGCCCATGATGCCGTAAACAACATCCTTGCAAACAAGATGGCTGACTCCGATGTCGACACAACAAATTATGACTCTACCAGAATGTACTCTGTAGGCAGCGATGGAGTCTGTGACGCATCCCTTGTATACAAGACAACTGTTGAGATTGAATCAGACAACAACAACGTAGTTACAGATTCTAGCAACAACCAGGCAAACCTCACATACTCTACGTCTTCAGAGACCGGTGTGGAAATAACCAACCAGCTGGACAATGCAGACCCCAACAAGTATGAAGGGATCAATAACAGCAGCGCAGTTACGTATGTTTCAAGGTCTAACTGGACAGGTACATGGCCTGATACAGCCATAACCCTTTCCATAGCCACAGAGACCATGCATCAAGACCTGCTGAGCGTTACGGATGCAAGCCAGGTTACCATAGACAATGACGGCTATTCAATGCCCAAGTACGGACAGTCCAACGGTCTTACGCTTGCAATGCTCCGCGGACTTCCGTATGACGATGAGGACGGTCTGTGGGAGAAGCTTCTGGACGAGACCACATTTGCAGAGCAGGCGCTTCTTATCACGGACGGACTGCATCATACAAATCCTGTGAACAGTGTCGTAAAGCCTGAGACTGGAGACAACAACGGACCTACATGCGCATCCGGATCTGTAACGGGATACTGCCTGCCGTCAGAGGGCATTTGGGCAGCCACATTCAATGATGAGCTCATTGAGCGCATTGGAGAGCTTATGGGCGATGACAGCATCATGGCCGGACTCCAGGGACTGTACGCTCCCGGCGTGAACATCCACAGGACTCCTTTCTGCGGCAGGGCTCATGAGTACTTCTCAGAAGACCCGTATCTTTCCGGAATGGCTTCTGTCAACGAGATACAAGGCATCCAGAGCAAGGGCGTTGTAGCATACGTAAAGCATGTTGCTTTCAACGAGTGCGAGACTTACAGAAACGGCGTGGGCGTATGGCTTAATGAACAGACTGCACGTGAAATTTACCTGCTTCCGTTCGAGTACAGCATGAATCCTTCAAAGGGCAACTCTCATGCAGCAATGACTTCTTTCAACCGTGCAGGATGCACCTGGACATCAGGATGCTCAAATCTTCTTCTCAACATCTGCCGTGACGAGTTCGGCTTTGACGGATACTTCATCACAGACATGGCTTCCGGAAATGCAGCATCCTACATGACATTCTATAACGGCATCATGGCCGGCACATGCATGTATGACGGCTCCGGCACAGATTCTTCTCTGGATGGATTCAAGAACAGCGCACGCTTCTGCACAATGATGCGTGAGGCAACCCACAGGATTCTGTATGTTGTCTGCAACTTCAGTGCAGCAATGAACGGATATTCATCCTCAACAACACAGATTGGCATAACACCTTGGTGGCAGTCACTTCTTCTGGCTCTTGAGATTATAGGCATTGTTCTTGTCGTAGGCTCTGCAGCTTGCTACGTTGTGGCAGAAGTCTTCAAGCACAAGAAGTCCGGGGCTTCAGAAGACGCCTCTTCCGCTGGAGACGGCTCCGGAGATACTCCTGCTGACAAGACAGAATAAAGATTATCAGCATCATTCCTCATATACTGCCGTGAGGCAGAAATCCAATGATCTGAAATATGCTGGAACATATACTTTCCGTAGGAGTTAACATAGCCAACTATATTCCAAATCATAATCACACAAGACGTCCCCGGGTATACCAGCCCGGGGATTGCCTTGTCCGGAGGATGAACAGTCTGTTCGGCATTTTGCCAAAAGCAGTCATTCGGAGGGGGAGTGGAGGCCAAAATAGTTAAATTTGGATCAAATAGAGTTTGCGTTTGTGCGGGAGGCGCTGTATAATATGCATGCAGGCGGGAAGGCCTGGCTAAGCGGAGGCATGATATGAACATCTGGCATGATTTGGATGACCGCAGGGTTACTCCGGAGTTGTTTGAGGCTCTGATAGAGATACCCAAAGGGTGCAAGGTGAAGTATGAGATGGACAAGTCCACCGGCATTTTGAAGATGGACAGGGTTCTGTATACGTCCACGGTGTATCCCGCCAACTACGGCTTCCTTCCGAGAACCCTTGCAAGCGACGGCGATCCCCTGGACGTTCTTGTCCTCTGCAATGAGCAGGTGTTCCCTATGACCCTTGTGCAGTGCACGCCCATAGGGGTTATCAAGATGGTGGACCAGGGCAAGGCGGATGAGAAGATAATTGCCGTTCCCGTCCAGGATCCCAATTACAACCACTACAAGGACATCTCAGAGCTGCCCATGCACATCTTTGATGAGATGATGCACTTCTTTGAAGTATACAAGACCCTTGAGGGCAAGAAGACCACGGCAGATGAGATATGCCACAAGGATGAGGCCGTGCGCATCATTGACAGCTGCATCAAGAGATACCTGGACGTATACGGAGAGGACTATACCGGCCACAAGAAGACAGAGAACATCAAGCCATAATGGCCGCAGGGTCCGGTTCAATATACAGACAAAGGCACGCAACCTCGATCCGGCTGTGTGCCTTTTATGTTGCCAGGACCCCTAAGAGAAATTTCTGCCGGCAAAATTTGGCCGGTCCCTACCTCGCAGGGGATTTTGGTTTTACAACCCTCCTGCGGGTATGATATAAAGGTGGCACAAGTACAGAACACTCCATATGACGAGGGGGTATGGGGTAAAGGAGGAACGCATGAAGTATTACATCAGTGACCTGCACTTCTTCCATGACAACATCATCCGTTTTGAGAACAGGCCCTTCAAGGACATGTATGAGATGATCACCTCAATGGTGGAGCGGTGGAACGAGACCGTTACGCCTGCAGACGAGGTGTATGTCTTAGGGGACGTCTTCTTCAAGGTAAAGGATTCCCGGCAGTGCGTGGCCATCATGAAGGCCTTAAACGGCACCAAGTACTGCATCCGCGGAAACCATGACAAGTGGCTCAGGAACGAGACCATCGTGAGCAAGTTCGCATCCGTCAAGGACATGGATTACATCAAGGACAACGGACGGATGATCATGCTCTGTCATTATCCCATGGAGTCCTGGTGCGCACGGTCCCACGGCAGCTATATGCTTTATGGGCACGTGCACTCGAATTGGGGTTCCATCTCAAGGGCTCTGCCAAACAGGTACAACGTATGCTGTGAAGTCCTGAACTACAGGCCCCACACGCTGGATGAGCTCATAGTGGACGACATGGATTACAAGAACAAGCCCGGATCTCCCCGCATCAACGGGGAGGCCCACCAGAGAGAAAGCGAAGAGTAACAAGGAAGCATACAAGGAGCAAGCAAAGCATTATGGATACAGACATCACAGGCGGCAATTTGCACAAGGCGCACAAACAGCCGCACAAACGCCCAAAGGCGCAGACACCTGAACAGCCCCTCAAACAGGTGGACGGCCCGTTGCCCGCCGCATGCAAACGATAAAGCCTCCAAGACATTAGGTGTCCCGGGGGCTTTTCTTTTGTGTTGTTGCATAGTGCAACAACTGATTTCTGTACATTCTGAGGGTAATGAGTCCTTGGTTACAGAAGCACCATGAGGTATTGTCTCAGCAGCTTGTCTACATGGAATCTCTCTGCATAGTACATAAGACGCCCCAGGTCTTTGTCTTTCCTGTGGGCATACTGCATTAAGGCATTCTGCATGGTCTGCAGCTCAATGCCTCTGCGGCTGCGGACTATGTCGCAGACAGTGCGCTCCATATCATACACAGGGACTTTATGCCCGAAGGGAGTATCCGCTGTAACAATGCCCACACCATGCAAAGCATCCCGGATGGTGTACACCTTAACCCCGTCTGGTTTAAGGCCAGAGGGATTGTATCCCGTCTTGAGCGTCACGGAGTATGCGCTGGGCTCACGGTCTGTAAGCCCGTGCAGAAGCAGTGCGGATTCATGTGAGAACACTGCCTGCGGGCACCTGAGGTGCAGCATATACATCCCGTCCTTCCATGCGCCCTCAGCCATATATACGCCATGGCTGACCAGCTCTGCGTGGATATGTTTTGTGTATGCATAGAATGTTGGCTTTGAGATGCCAAGCTCCAGTGCCTGTGCCGTTTGCACAATTCCGTTGTTCTGCCGGAATAACTCATCCAGCTGCTCATAGGGGGTCATATGCATACTCCTTTGATGCTAATAGTATAATCTATATTAGCATAAAAGTAAAGCAAAAAAGATTCTGCGCGGAGGAGAAAACGTTTTTCACCCCGGACGGTATGTGGTACAATGCGTGCACACTGCCGGATATGAGCAGCAAGGGTTATATATGTATTTGGAGGATATGAATATGGAAGGAATGAACATTGAGAGCATCAAGAAGGAACTGGAAGACATATGGACTTCCAATGTGAAGAATGACGTTTTTGCAGACAACCCGTTAGACTATGCCTGCAGTCTGTCCGGCTTTCTGAAGGAGTACGTCCCGGACCATATAGAGGCAGGGAAGTACAGCGATGCGAATGAGAATGTAACTGATGTCTATCTTAAGACAGAAGTATGGT
>JAJPZC010000041.1 GCA_021204585.1 Clostridia bacterium | reverse complement strand
GCCGTGAAGAAGTACTTGTCATACTCCGTGGCCACCCTCACGTTCTTTGTGAACTGGTACCCCGTGTAATACGACACCGGCACCGTGTTGGTTATGGGAAACTCGAACAGCGGAAACCTGGAGCACCCAGTATAGTACTCCCTGTTGAGCGTTATGATGTTGAGCAGATCCTTGATCTTGACCACCATGGCGAACGACTTCTCGCCGCTCCGCCCCACTTCGTACCCGAAGAGCCACTTCGCACTGTCCGTGTCATAGCATGCGACAGCAGGAATAGCAATCTCCGAATAACGGGGATCCACCACCTTCAGCACCGTCTGTATTCCGTTGTCATCCCTGAAAGCGCACGCAATCTTTACAGAATCGCTGCCCAGATCCAGGCTTACACAATATTCCCGGCTCATATAATCAACTTAACCATATAATAAGTCTATTTTATTATACGCACCCAAACTTCAAAAATCAAGCAGTATGCCTACAATAACCCCTCCGGCGGCCAATTTGTAAAAATTAGTCTCACAGCCGCCATGCCATGCCCCGTTTCCACTACGCCGCACGGCGCCCGGACAGCCCCTCTGAAGCCTCTCTGTGGGCTTAGGATGGAAGAGCTATCCAACACACTGTCTATTATCTCAAAGATCCGCTCTTGTGCAGCATGCACATAAGATATGTGCATTATGCCACAACCTAGGCGATATCTGCAGCCTGACGCAAGGCCGCACATGCTCCATATACACAAAATGCACAGACTGGCCGTGCATATTGTGCTGGTGTATTGATGAGGTGCAGTGAGGGCTACTGGCGCTTCCAGTAGTCATTGAGCTCCTTGTCTATGCATCCCAGGAAGGCCTGCTTGTCTGCGGGCCGGGCGTCCAGGGCGAAGACGGAGTGAGCCACGTGGACAAACCTCTGCACACTGAGAGGAAGCTGCTCATAGCGCCTCATGGCAATCCATGTGCAGTTCTTGTGGTTCATGTAATCCGGATCATCCCCCGGGAAGTGATGATGGTAATACGGGCCCTCCACAACGCCGAAATATGCGTACGGGTTGCTGAAGAAGACCACTATGTCTCCGGGGTTGATGTCGAACAGGAACCGGCCCACCTGCCTCAGCCCCATGGCTTCCTGGCGTGCGTTATATTCAGTATATTCGGCCTCGTATATCCTTTGAAGCTCCCACCTTGTGTGAATGTTTGTCATGTCTCCAAGCCTGCTCCAGCCCAGCGTTACGTGCGTGGGATTGCCCCTCAGCATGCAGTTTGCATGCTTCACATGTATGCCTGTAACCGTTATCTCGCTGTATGCACGGTGCATCGTGGTGCTGCCCTCGTCCGGACCTGAGTCCAGGCCGTATATCTCATGATTGTTCATATTCCTGCTCTCCTGCCTCTATATTTTGGACCTGTACGCCATTGGCCGTACCATCCAACAATACCATTGTACCGTCCAAAATGCGCCCTGTGGTCTCCTGACAGGCGACATTTACACCGCATGAAACAGACAGCAGATGGCCACGCCAAGGAACACGGGGTGGATGCATGTATGCATATGATTTAATCATCTATGCATTGAGGCTGCCGGAGAATATTGAAAAGGTACACGCAAAATGGCCGTATATATTGCGATTTTGGCGGATTGAACCTAGTATGAACATTCGTTTGCATAATTTCATAAACTTGCAGACTCGGATCACGGACAGCGCCTGCCTGTTTGGCGTTTGCACAGAAAAGTCCGTTCCGGGGTCGCCAGAACGGACATTTGCAATGTTTGCTGTGTGGGTATTATGACGGAAGGTCAGTCCTCCGGACCGGCTTTCAGCCTGTCTCTGAAAAGAGTCCAGATGTCTGTATATGCGGCATCGCTGATACAGCGCCTGGCCTCTTCGTTGCCGCCCTCCGCGGCCTTCTGGAACCACTCTTCGGCGGTGTCCTGGTCTGCTTCAACGCCGTATCCGTACATGTAGCACAGGGCTATGGCGCACTGGGCATCCGGATCTCCCTGCTTCGCAGCCTGCATATACTGCTCCAGGGCCTGCTTGTACAGCCTGTCTGCCTCTTCGCTGTCTTTCTCCACGCCTGCTCCGCACTCATAACATGCCGCAAGGGCGCACCTTGCGTCCGGGGAGTCATTGTCTGCGGCCTTCTTGAGAAGCTTTACGCCCTTCTTGTCATCCCTTTTTACGCCTGTGCCGGTGAGATACATTGAGCCAAGAAGAGTCTGGGCAACGGCGTCCCCGCTGTCTGCGGCGTGTGAGAACCACTTGGCGGCCTTTTTATGGTTTGTGCTGAGGCCATAGCCTGTAAAGCGGCAGATGCCCATCCCGAACATCCCATCCGGATCATCATCCTTTGCCAGGTCTATGAACCACTCCGCAGCCTCATCCAGTTCGTTTCGTGCAAGGTATACGGAAGACTGGATATCCCATAATTTGCGCTGCCTGGCGCCGCAGCAGCAGTTATACTGCATTGCAAGGCAGATTTTGGGGGAATTGAATCCTTGTGCATCCGCAAGCCTGTACCACTTTGCGGCCTCTTTCTGGTCCTGCCTCACTCCTTTGCCGTCCCTGTACAGCTCCGCCAGAAGGAACTGCGCATATCTGTTCCCGTTCTCTGCAGGGGGCATGAGCCAGTCTGCAGCTTCATCGTAATCCTTCCGTACGCCCCTGCCGGTTATATACATCTCTCCAAGGACATAATGGGCCTTCATGCTGCCCTTGTCTGCGGCCTTTTTCAGCCACTCAAGGGCTTTGGGATAGTCTCTCTTGACCCCGTCACCTTCGTAATAGCAGTTTCCAAGACCGCACATGGCATCCGCATTGCCCTGCTTAACGGCCTTCCTGTACCATTTGACAGCCTGCTTGTCATCCTGCTTGACCAGCATTCCTTGGTAATACAGGTCTCCCATCCTGGCCTGGGCCTCCGCATGACCCTTCAGAGCGGCCTGCCTGTACAGCTTGAGGGCAAGGTCATAATCCGTATCCACGCCATCGCCCTTGCAAAAGCATTCTGCAGCCTGGAACATGGCCTCCGGATCTCCCTTCCCGGCCTTCTCCATATATGTCTTCACAGGTTCAGGGTAATTCTTCTCTTCCTGCGTTTTCTTGTTCTCTCTGCTCATACCTCCCTCCTGTGACAAGTCATATGATTCGTTTCACGCTCTTTATTCTGCACACTGTATAGTAGCACATTACAGCCGGGTTATGCAATCGCTTTATGCATTTTGCACAAAGAATCCTGCCTGTTTTTGCCCACGCAGAGACAAGGGCTTAAACCGGACCCCGTGTTCTGTCCGGCCAGGAGCCTGTATGCATATACGGATATGCATCCCGCTGTGTTTTATGCATTATGCACAAAATTGCATGTGCAGTACGCTGTAAGAAGTTATCATTGGATAAGAATTGCAACCCCTCGTTTTGCGCATATATGCAGGTATTTTCCCTGCCTCTGAAATGAACGAATGTTTTTATAGCCCCGCGCGCGAAGCACTTTTCCGGAGGAGGGGACTGAGCTTTGGAATGCATATAAATGCACGGCCGGTGAAGCCGTGCATAGGGTTTTTGTATGCGGTTGCCGGTGCGGGCGGTTATGCGCCGTACAGGTCTGTGAACGTGGCCTTCAGGGCGGGATACAGTTTGCGGAAGGCCGCATAGCGGGTCT
>JAJPZC010000133.1:10646-14909 GCA_021204585.1 Clostridia bacterium | reverse complement strand
TCATGGAGGAGGCCCTTCTTGCGGACAGGACCATAGTCATGAACCGCGGGGAGATAGTCATGACGGGCACCCCTGAGGAGATCTTCGAGAACGGAGACTCGCTGGAAACCTTTAATTTAGCCCTCCCCAGAATAACCGTAATAGCCAACAAGCTGCGCCAAGCGGGCATGACCCTTTCCAACATGCTGCGCCCGGAAGAGCTTGCGGCAGAGATAACGGAAAACATGCATGAAAAAGGGATATTCCAGGGGGAATCATCCCAGATAGAAGAAAAAGAAATCGTATCATCCCATGAGTGGGATGTGGATATAAAGAACCTTTCATACACGTACTCCGCAAGCAAGAAGGAGAGGAACTCCCCCTTCGCCACAAAGGCTCTGAACGACATCAGCCTGCACATAGACAGCGGCGAGTTCTTCGGCATCATAGGCCACACGGGCTCCGGCAAGAGCACGATAATACAGCACCTCAACGCCCTCATAAAGCTTCCGCAGGCGGACAAGAAGCAGAAGGTTCCCAAGGCCAAGCGCGGCAGGCCCGCACCGGTGCTTCCAAGCATCACGGTGGGAAAGTTTGACCTCACCCAAAAGAAGTGCGATTTCAAGTCCCTTCGGGCGGCTGTGGGAATGGTCTTCCAGTACCCGGAAAATCAGCTCTTTGCAGACACCGTGGCTTTGGACGTTGCCTTCGGCCTCAAGAACTTCAACAAGGGCATATCGCAGGAAGATATAGACAAGGCCGTGCGGGCCAGCATAGAGGTAGTAGGCCTCAACTATGACGAGGTGGCTCAGAAGTCCCCCTTTGACCTCTCCGGAGGCCAGAGGCGAAGGGTAGCTATAGCCGGCGTCCTTGTTACCCGGCCGCACATCCTCGTGCTGGATGAGCCGGCGGCAGGACTGGACCCCAAAGGCAAGCAGGAGATAATGGAGCTCCTGCACAAGGTACACGGCGAGTGGTGCGAGACCATCATAATTGTCTCGCATGACATGGACGAGATAGGGGACAACTGCTCCCACGTGGCTGTCATATCCGAAGGCCGCGTCTTCGCCTGCGACACTCCCGCAAGGCTCTTTGAGCGTCTGGATGAGCTCAAGGCCTTAGGGCTGGACGTGCCGCTCACGTCCAAGGTTTCCGCCCTCCTCAAAAAGGACGGGTACATAATTCATAATGACTGCAGTGCGGATGACTTCGCTGCCAAGGTGACGGAAGTTTACGCCGGAGGTGATCATGGCCAATGATGTAACCTTCGGGCAATATTATCCCAAGAAGTCCTTCGTGCACAATCTGGACCCCAGAGTGAAGCTCCTGGCGCTCATAGCGTTCATAGTCCTTTTATTCTGCTCCTACAACTTCTATTCGCTGCTCCTCTGCGCCATAGTGCTCTTTGCAGCCATAGGGTTTGCAAAGCTCCCATTGGGGAGCGTCTTCCGGTCCATAAAGGCCGTAATCTTCATCCTAGTCATTACGGCCATCCTCAACGTTCTTTTCCACAACGGCGACCATCCGCTGTACGTATACGGCGTTATAAACATAACGGTAGAGGGAATCATCTTCACGGTATTCCTGTGCCTCAGGCTCCTGTTCCTTGTCATGGCCTCCGCCGTGCTGACCCTCACCACAACCCCTGTGGCCTTAGCCGACGGCATAGAGAGCCTTTTAGGGTTCCTGAAGGTAATCCATTTCCCCGTCCGTGAGCTTGCGCTTGTCATCTCCATAGCCCTCCGGTTCATACCGACACTTATGGACGAGGTCACGAGGATCAGGAACGCACAGAAGGCCCGCGGCGCAGACTTCGACTCCGGCAACATCTTCAAGCGCATCAAGGCCCTCATACCCGTCTTAATCCCGCTCCTTGTGAGCGCCTTCATGAGGGCGGCGGACCTTGCGGACGCCATGGACGCCCGCTGCTATTCCGGCGCCGAGAAGCGCACCCGCTACAAGAAGCTGAAGTTCACCTGGCGTGACCTCGTGGTAACCATCCTGTTCGCGGCGCTTATTGCTGGTGTAGTCCTCTTCAACATATACGGCGCCCGGATCTGGCCTGAGATATACCAGTTCATCCAGGTGCGTTGATGCACGCATCCAGCACGAAACATCCGCAGGCGCAAGCCTGCGCAGCATAAACCCAACACACCCGCAGGCCCTTGGGCCTGCATGGCATGAGACTAATACACCCGCACCCCTTTTGGGGTGCACATATGGCAGCTATAGATTGAGAGAGATATGAGCCCCTGCAAATGGGCGGGCCAGGCGGGCCCGGTAGGAAAATGATTGCATGGGGGAGAGAATATGAAATATGTGTTGAAAGTTGCCTATGACGGCACGAATTACGCCGGATGGCAGGTGCAGCCCAATGCTGCCACCATCCAGGGCACTTTGGAGTGTGCCGTGAAAAACCTCACGGGCTGTGAGGCCGTTGTCACGGGAAGCGGGAGAACGGACGCCGGGGTTCATGCAAAGGGGCAGGTGTGCTGCTTTACGGCAGAAAGCACCATACCCCCTGAGAGGATGTCCGACGCCCTGAACAGCTATCTGCCGGACGACATAAGCGTTCTGGACTGCGTGGAGGGAGACGCAGCGTTTGACCCTGTCCGCTCCGCAAAGCGCAAGACGTATGCATACAAGATATACAACGCACCCAGAAGAGACCCCTTGAGAATGCGTTATTTCAACCATATAGCGCAGGATATAGACACCCACGCCCTTTTCAAGGCGGCAAACCTCTTCACGGGCATCCATGACTTCAAGGCATACTGCGCCTCCGGCTCCTCCGCAAAGACCACCATCCGCGAGATAGAAAACATAGGAGTGGACGTAGCGGAAACGATGTACGGCCGCGAGATAACCATCTACGTTACCGGCACCGGCTTCCTGTACAACATGGTGCGCACCATTGTGGGCACAATGGTGGGATACTCCTTCGGCATCATCTCCAAGGACCGCATAAAGCTCTCCCTTGAGACCGGAGACCGCAAGCTGGCCGGCAAAACCTTTGCCGCCAAGGGCCTTTGCCTGCAGTCCGTTGATTACGAACTGGATCCCTTCGACCCCGACAAGGAGCCTTTAAAGGACCACGTCATCTTTTCCATCCCCAATGAGGACATGCCCCAGTAACCTCCGGCACGGCGCCCTTGCAGCGCCCGTACAGCACAAACACAACAATCAGCGGCCGGGCTCAATGCCCGGCCGTATTCATTGGCGCGGAGGCCGCCGGGCCCATGCCCCTAAAAGGGGCAAAGTGCGTTTTTGGAGCCCGGAACGGTGCCCCGGCGGCGCAATTTTCACAAATCTTTTACAATGCATTTTCACAGTTTACAACATTGCCCATTACAATGACATGACGGTAGATAAAAACGGGGAAGCAGGAGCACCTGTATGGATTTCTTTCAGTACGCCAACATAGCAGACTCATTCGCGACATTTGAGACGCGATGGCTCACATATCTTGTGGGCGGCCTTTGCTATGCCATAGTATACATCTTCCTCGTTGTGGGCCTCTTCATAATAGCCAAGCGCGAAGGCTTAAAGCACAAGTGGATGATCTTCATTCCCATCCTCAACACATACTATTTCGGCGAGGCATCCAAGAAGAACAAGCTGTTCGGCGTCATAGACGCCCGCATAGTGGCCGCCGTCTGCTCCTTTTTGGAGCTGTCCCTCGTGGTCTTCAACGTTCTGTACTACGTGTCCTTCGAGACACTGATCTCCTCCGGATACCTCACAGAGCAGCCCTATGAGGACTATTACGGCACGTACTACATCTACCAGCTCAAAGGCGCCCTGCCCCCAGAGCTCAACTGGGCAAACTGGTGCTACTTTACGGCTCCGGACATAATAACCTGGTGGCTGGACATCATTTACATGGTGGTGGAGCTTGCCACGTTCGTTCTCTTCTTCAAGACGTACGCAGCCCGCAGATACCTTCTGTTCTCCATAACCGGCGTCCTGTTCCCCATACAGGGCATCCTCGTGTACACCATAAAGGGCAACAAAGGATTCAACTACAACCAGTTCATCAAACAGCAGCAGCAGATGCAGTACCAGGCCTACCAGCAGCAGATGCGCAACAACCCCAACGGCAACCCTTATAACGGCGGCAATCCGTACAGCTCCAACCCGTACGAGAACCCCTACAGCGAACAGTACAGGAACCCGCCCGCAGGCGGCCCTGACGAAGATCCGTTCGGCGGCGCCGGCGCCCCGAAGAAATCCGCCCCCGACGACGATGACCCGTTCGCAGAGTTCAGCTCCTCATACAGCGGC
>JAJPZC010000133.1:7659-10546 GCA_021204585.1 Clostridia bacterium | reverse complement strand
CTCTTCATCTTCCGGCACATCTTCCGGTCTCGGGAGCAGTTCAAACGGCAACAGCGGCAACGGCAACAGCAACAGCTCCGATGACGATCCGTTTGCATAAAGCCTGGCTCCCACAGCCGCAGAAAGGCATATACCCAATCCAAAGACTTTAAAGGCACTCTCCGGGGTGCCTTTTTGAACGCCCGGCATGTGGCGTCTTTTGCAAATGCATGAACAAATGTTCATACGCTTTAGCGGTTTAGTGTACTAAAGTGCTTGTTTCCAAGGACGCCTGGTGCGGGTCTTTTGGCCTGCAGACAAGAGTTTGCAAAATTTTGGAAAAGTTGCAAAATTTATGGTCTCACACGGTATCATTCATTTGACCTCCCCGCATGCGCATGTTATAATTTCTGCCAGAAGTATAAGCACAGGTTATACATTTGCCCGGACAAGATTCCGCTGTCCCTTAAGGGCGGCACCCGGCTTTCTGTCCGGTGCAAGGATGCACAGACGGATATATGGACACATGCATAGCTGCGGTATGCACTCCTGCAGGAAGGGGCGGCATAGCGGTAATAAGAATAAGCGGAGAGGGGGCCCTTGAGATAGGCAGGGCCATGTTCGCTTTTCCGGATAAGGTGGAGCCCAACTACATGTACCCCGGCACGATTCACGGGGACGGCTTCACGGACTTCGGCTACGCTGTGTTCTTCAAAGCTCCCAGGACCTTTACGGGGGAGGACATCGTAGAGTTCCACTGCCACGGCGGGCAGCAGATAGCCCGCGGCATTCTGGGGAAGGCCATCTCATTAGGCTGCAGGGCGGCGGACAAGGGTGAGTACACCAAGCGGGCGTTCCTCAACGGCAAGCTGTCCCTCTCGTCTGCGGAAGGCATGGCGGACATGATAAACGCAGAGTCCATGGCGCTCCTTCGGGCCGGCAGGGCAATGCAGAGCGAGAAGCTAACCAAAGAGATAGTGGCGGTGCAGGATGAGCTCAAGGACATCCTGGCACGAATTGCCGTGGAGATAGATTACCCGGAGGAAGACGCCACGGGAGAAGAGCTTAACGGCATCCGGGCCGGCATACAGGCCGTATATGGCGAGGTTTCCGCACTGGCATCTTCATATACGTGCGGCAGAAAGATCAAGGAGGGCGTCTCTGTGGCCATATGCGGGGCACCAAACGCGGGCAAGAGCTCCCTTTTAAATGCCCTTTTGGGCTATGACAGGGCCATAGTCTCCAGCATAGCAGGCACTACCAGGGACACCGTGGACGCACGGCTCCAGATAGACGGCATCCTGTACTCCCTGACGGATACTGCCGGCATCCGAGAGGATGCAGGCGAGATAGAGAGCATAGGCATAGGCCGGGCCATCACTGCCGCGGAAGATGCAGACGTCATCCTTTCCATGACAGACAACGGCACCTATGTGGACACTCCCGGCACGGGCACCGTCATACACGTCTTCAACAAGACGGACATCACAGCTCCCACGGGGGATTATGACATCGCCGTCTCGGCAAAGACCGGGGACGGCATGGAAGAGCTCAAGCGCATGATATCCCATGCGGCGGTGGGGGAGCTTTCCTACAGCAAGCTGTACATTATAGAAGAGCGCCACAAGCAGGCCCTGGACACGGCGGCAGAGAGCCTTGAAAGCTGCCTGGACAACTTTGAAAACTTCTCCGCGGACATCCTCGCCGTGGATCTCAGGGAGGCATGGGAAGCCTTGGGCGAGATTACGGGCGAGACGGCCAGCGAGGAGATTGTCTCGCGCGTCTTTGAGAAGTTCTGCGTGGGGAAATAACGGCTCACAGAGGGCTTCCAGAGCCTCATATGAGCCCCGTATGAGGCCGTGAACGGGCAATACTCCGGGGCGTATCTATTTGAGAGAGCAGATTAAGGCGCATGCAGCGCCTTGCATATACAGGTAATTGATATGGTTAATCTGGAACTTTACAGAGTCTTTTATACGGTTGCAAAGAGCGGGAGCCTCACGAAGGCTGCGCAGGAGCTGTACATATCCCAGCCGGCGGTATCCCAGTCCATAAAGCAGATAGAGAGCCAGCTGGGCGTGGCTTTGTTCAACAGAACTCACAGGGGCATGGAGCTCTCCATTGCGGGCAGGTCCATATACCACGAGGTGGAGGAGGCTTTGGGGCTTCTGGACGAGGCGGAGGACAAGATAACGGTCCTGAACGCTACGGCCACAGGCACAATACGAATCGGCGCAACGGACTCCATATTCTATTACATCCTCGCGGACAGGATCGCGCAGTACAATGAAAAGTACCCCGGCGTAAAGCTGGAGCTGGTTTCTTCCACGTCCCCGTACACGCTTTCGCAGCTCAAGGAGGGCAAGTGCGACGTGGGCTTCATAAACCTTCCCATAGACGATGACGAAGTTAAGTTCTACGGCACCGTGGCGCTCCTTTCAGACGTCTTCGTAGCCGGCAAGAAGTATGAGCCGGAGCTCAGGGGCAAGAAGATAGGCCTCCGTTCTCTGCAGGAGATGCCGCTCCTTATGATAGAGGAGAACACCATAGCCCGCAGGGCCTTGGCTTCCTTCACAAGCACTCTCGGCATCACCCTCAACCCGGTGGTGGAGGCCGCCAACTGGGATCTCATGAAGAAGCTTGTCATAAACGGCATGGGCATAGGTTGCATCCCCAGGGAGTACTGCACCAAGCAGCTGGAGCGCGGAGACCTCTTTGAGCTGGACACAGACCCCGCCATGCCTGTGCGCGGCGTCGGCCTCTGCCTTCCCAAGAACGTTCCTCTGTCCTTCGCCATGCGCGAGTTCGTCTCCATGTTCACAGGCAAGAACACACAGCAGTGATACAGGCACTGCCGGCCAATACAGACCAGTACGGCCAATACAGGCCCTGACGGGCAATACAGGCC
>JAJPZC010000133.1:0-7559 GCA_021204585.1 Clostridia bacterium | reverse complement strand
CATATATGCGGCAATGAAAAGATATACAGCCGTCCTTGGAAGGCCTTGTGAGGCCTTGGGAAGGACATATGAGCCCGCACGCAAAGGGGGCGTTCTGGGATGAAATATACAGAGCTTAAAAACAGCATAAAGAATGAGGTGAAGGGGATATACCTACTCGAGGGGGATGATGCATATTTCCGCCTCGGCGGGGAGAAGATGCTCACAGGCCTTGTGGAGTTTCCTGAGCTCAACGTCACAAGCTTTACGGGCGATGACATAAAGGGAGACCAGGCGTATGAGGACTTCGTGGATGCCCTTAAAGTGTTCCCGTTCATGTCTGAGAAGAGAGTTGTGAAGGTGTCCGAGTTCTATCCCACGGAGGCAGAGTACAAAAAGTACCTGAAGGGGGTCTTTGAGAACTTTCCGGACACGACTATCCTTGTCATAACCAACACAGGGGAGAAGAAAAGCGGCCTTGCGAAGAAGAAGGAAGTCACTTTCGTGGACTGCTCCAAGTCGGACAGGGAGACGGTGGTGAAATGGATATATCTCACCATGAAGCGCGCCGGGAGCCCTGCGGACGTATCCGTGTGCGGGCAGATTGCGGACTATTGCATGTGTGATATGTCCAGGGTATCCGTGGAGTGTGACAAGCTCCAGATGTACAAGCCCGGGGAGAAGATCACGGCAGAGGACGTGGACAGCCTGGTGTACAAGGACACGGAATACAGGATGTATGAACTCACCAACGCCATGGCGGCAGGCAACTATACCGAATTCTGCAGCATAGCGCAGGACCTTATGTCCAAGGGCACGGATGAACTTGGCATCATCAACACCATAAACACCTTCTTCAAGAACCTCATGACGGCCGTCTCCTCAGGCGGTTCAAACGAGGATATTGCCGCAGCAATGTCCTCTAAGTTCCCCGTAAAGCCGTATGCCGTAAAGCGCATGAAGGAGCAGGCGAAGGCGTACGGCGTTCCCAGGCTGTATGAGCTGGAGCGCTGTTCGTACGCATGCATATCGGATATAAAGAGCGGCCTGGTCACGCCCCCCAGCGCACTGCAGAACCTTTGCAACCGCATCTTTTTCGGAAAGGACACGGGCAGGGGGTAACAGCTTTTGCTGTGCCATATGTGCGCCCCTTGCGAATGTAGCCCTGTGTATATGAGGCATACTGGGGCACATAGCTTTCAGACCCCGCAATATCCGCTGCCTTTTGCAGCCTGAGCTGTGTGCAGACTGCAGGGCGCATATTGTGGCCTGTTTAAGAGGCCGGCAACAGGAAGTGGCCCGGAGGATGAAAATTTTTGGGCCGATGATATAATTAAATTGCCAAAATCGCTTTATTTTTGGAAGGCGAGTATATATAATATATGAGAGTAGGGATAACTGGGCTATAGTAAAGCACTAAGAAAGAGGTAATGGCATTGACCTGGACGGAAATCGGCGACAACTTTAAAAACTTCTTTTCAGCGGAATACTGGAAGAACGGATGGGTCTTCCTTGTTCTGCAGCTTCTGCTGCTTGCAGTCATCTTTTACTATGTCTTCAAGATATTATGGAACAACCGTGCGAAGAAGCTCATTGTCATACTGACGGTGGTCCTGCTTGTCGCAGGCGTGGCATTCCTTTATGTCGGCTTTGAGCCGGGCATAATGCTGTTCGCCGTCATACTTATCGTTCTTCTTATCTGCACAATGTTCAATACGGAAATAAAGAGGACCCTTTTGAAATCTCATAAAATGACCAGCGTGGACAAAACCAAAGCCAAGAGAGCAGTGGACGAGATTGTGAAAGCAGTCATGGACATGTCCAAAAAGCGCACCGGAGCCCTTATCATTCTTGCGGACAAGAACCTTCCCGCAGGAGTCAAGGAGAGCGGCACGGAGATAGACGGAGAGATATCGGCGGATCTTCTGGAGGCCCTTTTCTTCCATAACTCGCCTCTGCATGACGGCTCCGTCGTCATTGAGAAGAACAAGATTCAGGCCGCGGGCTGCTTCGTCCAGATGAGGTCATATGACAACATAGCGCCCTCATACATGGGCGCACGCCACAGAGCAGCCTTAAGCATTGCCGCGCAGGCTCCGGTCACTGTCATAGTTGTATCCGAGGAAAACGGCAGGATTTCCATAATGGACAACGATCTTCCGGATCCCCCGACTCCCGGCATGCAGCTTGTGAATGGCCGCGGAGACAAGATCACACCCACGTCAGTGCTTCCCAACGGACAGAAGTTTATCGAGACGGCAACCGAAGTGGATATACGCGAAGTCCTCAGAAGATACTTCTGGGATTACAATCTGGGTGAAGAGGAGGAGAAGCTGAGATGACAGGACATGAATATACTTCAAAGACATCTGAAGAGCTCAACCTTGAACCTACCCCGGAAGAAAAGAAGAAGATGAGGCGCGAAAAGACCAAGCGCTTCTTCAAGGAACTCTTCACCAAGCGCTTAGGCCTGAAGCTTCTTGCCGTAGTGCTTGCCTTCGTAATGGTCATGCTGATCAATCTGTAAATACAAGCCCCGCAGGGCTGCATTCATAAGGCCCTGGCCGCAAGACCGGCGGACTGCGGTGCACAGGCCCCGGAGGGGAAAGAAGATACGTATATGCCGGCCCTTTCACGGGCCGCATTGTTTGAGGCATCAAGTTGAACACAGTCATGGTTCCGGACATTCTTTTGCCCAGGGAAGACATACCTATGGAGACGTGGGCGGTCAACGCCTGCGACCAGTTCACGTCCAACTGCAAGTACTGGGAAGAGGTTGAAAGACTCACCGCGGGCAAGTATTCCGCATACAACCTCATATATCCGGAGATCTATCTTTCAGACAACCCCAGAGCACGCATAGCGGCCATAAATGAGCACATGCACATGTACCTCCAGGACGGCGTCTTCCGCACCGTGCACGGCATGGCTCTTGTGGAAAGGACCACGGAGAGCGGCACAAGAAGGGGCATAGTGCTCTGCGTGGACCTCGAAGACTACTCCTTCGAGTCCCAGGCAAAGACTCTGATTCGCGCCACGGAGGCCACTATAATGGAGCGCATACCGCCCCGCGTCGCGATACGCAGGGATGCGCCCATAGAGCTCCCGCATGCGATGCTCCTCTATGACGATGAGCAGAACACCGTCATGGACTGCATCCGCAAGGGCGAAAAGCTCTATGACTTCGACCTGATGCTTGGCGGCGGCCACATAGACGCATACCTCATATCCAACCCCCAGGACGTCATATTCTCGCTGTACGGGCTGTGCGGCAAGGAGCACTCCATGAAGCGGTACGGCACCACGGAGGGCATCCTGTTTGCCGTAGGAGACGGCAACCATTCCATAGCCACGGCCAAGGCATGCTGGGACAATCTCAAGTGCACCCTGTCTCCCGCAGAGCGTGAGAACCATCCCCAGAGGTACGTCCTCTGCGAGGTTGTGAACGTCTTCGACGACGCCCTGAAGTTCGGCGCCATACACCGCCTGGTAAAGTGTCCGGACAAGAACAGGTTCCTCTCCGGCCTCAAAACTGCGGGCTCCGAGACCGCATATATCGTAACAGAGAGCGGCAGGACGGAGATACCTTTCAACGGGGATATCCCCCAGGGTATCCGCGATCTGGACCGTTATATAGACTCATACATCAAGGAGAACGGCGGCGAGGTGGACTACGTCCACGGAGAGGCAGAGGTCACCCGCCACGCCACGGGCGAATGGGTGGGCATCATGCTTCCCGCAATAGACAAGGATGACTTCTTCCGCCTCATAGTTCATGAGGGCACCCTCCCCAGAAAGACTTTCTCCATGGGCGAAGGCCATGAGAAGAGGTATTACGTAGAGGCCCGCGCCATCCGATGACATTCCGGGGATGCGCAATTACCCCATGCCCCTTTCGGGACAGGACCCACGCAAAACAGAAAAAAAGACGGCTCCATTTCATTCCGGGGCCGGTGCATATACAGACAGATACACACAAGATACAAGGCAGTTAGAAAATGTCAGTCAAGGTTTGCAAATTCGGCGGCACGTCCATGGCGGACGGCAACATCATAACACGCGTCAAGTGGATCGTGGACTCAGACCCTGCAAGGAAGTACATAGTGGTCTCTGCCCCCGGCAAGCGCTATTCCAAGGACACCAAGGTCACGGACCTTCTGTACAAGTGCCACTCTGACCTAAGGGCCGGAAAGCACATCGCAGAGAGCTTCGCCCTTGTCCGTGCCAGGTACAACTCCATCGTGCGTGAGCTCAACCTCAACATAGACTTCGATCACGTCCTGGACGAGACAGAGGCCCGCATTGAGGCTGAGAACAGTGAAGACTTCACGGCTTCGCGCGGCGAGTACCTCTGCGCAAGGCTTGTAGCCGAAGTTCTGGGCGCTAAATTTGTGGACGCAGAGGACGTCATACTGTTCGGCGAGAACGGCCAGACGGACGACAGCGCCACGGACAAGGCCATCCGTGCGGCAGTGGAAGGGGCAAACCTCGTTGTCTTCCCCGGATTCTACGGCCGCACCCAGGAAGGGAAGGTAAAGACCTTCTCCCGCGGCGGCTCTGATATTACCGGTGCCATAGTGGCCCGCGCAGTGGGCGCATCCGTATACGAGAACTGGACGGACGTCTCGGGCTTCCTTGCCTGCGACCCCCGCATCGTGGACTCACCCAAGCGCATCAAGTCCATATCATACAAAGAGCTCCGTGAGCTCTCATACATGGGAGCAAACGTCCTCCACAGCGAGTCCATATTCCCTGTCCGCTCCGCAGGCATACCCGTGCAGATAAAGAACACCTTCCGCCCGCAGGACGAAGGCACCGAGATCCTTCCCATATCCCGCTATGTGCCTTCCGGGGACATAGTAACCGGCATAGCCGGAATGAAGAACTTCACAGTCATAAGCATAGAGAAGTCCATGATGAACTCAGAGATAGGCTTCATGGACAAAGTCTTGGACGTCCTTGCCCGTGAGCACATCTCCGTGGAGCACGTGCCCTCCGGCATAGACACCATGTCCTTAGTCATAGAGAGCGAACAGCTCACCGGCCTCAAGACGGAGCGCGTCCTGGAGGGCATCAAGGAGTCCGTCCATCCGGACCTCATCCGCATCACCGAAAACATAGCCCTCATCGCAACCGTTGGCCACGGCATGTCCTCTTCCGTCGGCACCGCAGCCCGCATCTTCTCAGCCATTGCCCGTGCCGGCATAAACATCAAGATAATAGACCAGGGCTCCAGCGAAATAAACATCATCCTCGGCGTCAAGAACGAGGACTATGAGCGCACCATCCAAGCCATCTATTACGAGTTCTTCGGCCAGAACTAAGAGCCGCACACACAACTCAGATTTTTCAAAAGCCCCCGGGATATGCCGGAGGCTTTTATGTTTTGCGCACAAAAATGCCGGCCGTGTCTTCCACAGCCGGCAACCGTTGGAAGGAACCTCCAATGGAGGTGCCAGGCAACGCAGCGGTGCAATTTTGTGTCCCCTGGGGACGCTTATATAATAAAGTACAGAGGGAGGTTTGTCAAGGTGTGACGCGATTTATGTCCCTGGGGAACATGGATGCATAGCGGACGTTCTTGAAGCCTAAAAGGTGCATGGTGAGCCTCTCAAGGCCAATGCCCAGTCCTCCGTGCGGGGGTGCTCCGTACTTGTGCAGCATGAGGTATGTGGTGAACTCCTCGGGGTTCATGCCCAAGCGAACCATCTTTGCAACCTGTTCGTTGTAGTCATGGATGCGCTGGCCGCCGGATGTTATCTCCACGCCGCGGAAGATGAGGTCGAAGGAGAGGGTGTACTCAGGGTCTTCGGGGTCGTCCATGGTGTAGAAGGGACGGTCGTTGGAGGGGTAGTGGGTCACGAAAAGGAAGTCGGAGCCGTACTCCTTCTTGGCCCACTTGCCGAGGAATTCCTCCTCGTTGGGGTCGAAGTCATGCATGTCCGTTATGCCCTTGAGCTTCTTCATCGTAAGGGCCTTCGCATCCTTGAAGCGGATGGCGGGGATGGAGTCTATCTGCGGTATGTCTGCGTGCAGGATCTCAATCTCAGGCGCATACTCCCTCTTCAGAAGGTCCATTATGTTCTTCAGCACCCCGGTCTCCATGTTCATGATGTCCGTGAAGCTGTCTATGAAGCCCATCTCAAAGTCCATAGAGACGTACTCGTTGAGATGCCTTGATGTGTCGTGCTTCTCTGCACGGAACACGGGTCCTATCTCAAAGATGCGCTCAAAGACGGGCACAAGGGTCTGCTTATAGAGCTGAGGGCTCTGGGCAAGGAAAACTGTCTTGCCGAAATAGTCCAGGCGGAAGACGTTGGTGCCGCCCTCAGCGCCTGCGAAGTTGATCTTCGGCGTGTGGATCTCAGTGAAGCCCTGGGACGTAAGATATTCTCTGAAGCCGCGCTGGATTCCTTCCTGGATCTTGAAGATGGCCCTCTCTGATGGGTTGCGAAGGGTTACCGGGCGGTTGTCCAGGTTCACTGCAAGGTCTGCCATAACCTTCTTCTTGGAGATTACGACAGGCATGATGTCCACGGGAGTGGAGAGTATCTCTATATTACGAATCTGCAGCTCATAACGCTCTGAGCCGTCTCTTGTCTCGCTCTTTACTACCTTGCCCGTAATCTTGGCGGAGCACTGCTCCTTGACTTCCGGGCCCATCCTGTACTCTGAAAACTCCGGGGAGTACACGCACTGTATGACTTCCCTTGCCGTGCGCACAAGCACGAAGGCAAAGTCTGACATGTCCCTTATGTTGTGTATGGCTCCCTTTATGGAGACTTCCTCGCCCAGATGCTCTCTGAACTCGCTGTACGGCGTCAGGTCTGTCTTAATGGTGCCGTCTATTCTTTCCGTGTCCATGTCTCACCTTAAAAGATGTCTTAGAATGGCTTCATTTTACGGCATCCTACCATAAAAAGCAAGCGAATGAGCCCCTTGCAAAAGTCATGATTTCCGGCTGACTTTAGCCGTTCCGGAGGCTGCAGGATAAAGTGGCGTCTTTTGACCTGCATACCATACGCCAAAACGTCTCCGGCGGCAAGACAAAGATGGCTGCATCTGTTGACGCCGCCATAAGCGGGCGGTAAAATATACCTGTTGAACAGAGGGTATGAAAATGAATTTCAGGACGAAAAGGAAAATAAAGAGAATCATGCGTCTTTCATATGCGGATGAGTATGTGCGGGGGTATGACTGGAACGGATATGAAGTATATGAGCCGGTGTACACCACCCCAATGTTTATAAGAGGCCCATGGGTTGTCTTTGTCCGTGGGAATGACGTAAGGGTTTCTACGGATCTGGAAGGCTTGAACTATCTGGATTACAGAATCTCAATGCAGAAGAAAGAAAAGGAAGCGCTCAGTCAGAGCTAACCCAGCCAGTATTCATACAATACAATATGTAGCGGCAGCCCGTATGGTCTTTAAGGTCATGCGGGCTTTTTGGTGTCATGCCTGGGTGCAACTTTGTTGGATTCGGAGGCTGTACGAACGAATGTTTACAAACAGTGCGCCGCCAAACGGTGAACCAACATTCGTGACTTAAGTGTTGGTTATATCCGGGATAGGCAAAATT
>JAJPZC010000147.1:4490-14952 GCA_021204585.1 Clostridia bacterium | reverse complement strand
CTGCCGCAGGCTCCTCTGCGGTTGTCTCTTCTGCAGGTGCCTCTGCTGCGGGCTCTTCTTCCTTGGCGGGCTCTTCTGCAGTGGTCTCCTCTGTGGCCTCTTCTTCCTTGGCAGCCTCTGCAACTGCCTCTGTCTCGGCCTTCTCCTCTGCCGTGGGCTCTTCTGCAGGGATCTCAGCGGGTACTTCTGTCTGTGCAGGCTCTTCTGCGGGTGCCTCTACAGGCACCTCTTCCACATCGGGTTCAGCAACGGGCTCTTCTGCAGGGGCCTCAGCCACAGGCTCTGCTGCAGGTGCTGCAGGGGCTTCTGCTGCGATGCCGGTGTCTGCCACGAGGCCACCGCCGGTGAGGTCTGAGTTGAGCTGGGCGATGAGGGCTTCGGGGCTGGAGAATTTGGTGATGTCACGGATGTAGGATACGAACTCCACACGGAGAGTCTTGCCGTACAGGTCTCCGGAGAATCCTTCCAGATGGACCTCGAGGAGAGGCTCCGTTTCATTGAAGGTGGGACGGCCGCCAAAGTTGGCTATGCCCTTGTACTGGACGCCTTCTACGTCGCAGAGTACGTTGTACACTCCCTGCTTTATCTCAATTTTGCCCTCAGGCCAGCGGATGTTGGCTGTGGGGAAGCCGAGGGAGCGGCCTCTGGAGTCTCCTGAGATGACGGGGGCGGTTACGAAGAAACTGCGGCCCAGGAGAGCGTTTGCTCCCTCTATGTCGCCGGACTCAAGCATCTCGCGGATGCCGGTGACGCCTATCTTTGCGCCGCTTGCCGTGACGTCCTTGACGGTCTTGTACCAGACGTTCTCATCCTTTTCCGCATAGTTCTTGATTGTTGAAGACTTGCCCTTGGCATCCTTGCCGAAACGGAAATCCTTGCCGGACATGAAGGCCTTTACGTTGATTATTTCAGAGACCTTGTCCAAAAAAGCTGCCGGAGCGGTCTTCTTGAACTCGTCATTGAAGTCTATGGCAAGCACGAACTTAACCTTCGTGTTTGAGAGGATGTCCAGGCGCTCTTCAAAGGTGTATATCTGCTTCCCCCCTTTGCCGTTCGTGAACATCATGATGCCAAGATCCAGGCCGTTTATCTTTGCCTCCAAAGTTGCCTGCTTCAAAAGGGCCATATGGCCTTTGTGCAGGCCGTCAAAGCATCCCAGTACCACCAGTGCGGGGAAATCGTACCTGTCCTCGCCGTACTTTACAATTTTCAGCATAGTTTCTTTACTACCTTCATTCCGGAATTTGCAATCCGGCACAGCCCGTAAAATGAGCCGTCCTGCAGAAACATCTTATAGAGCCCGTCTTTGAGCCCCAAGCTGTCCACACAGACGCCGCACAGGAGCTGCTGCTCCCTTCTGCCTTCCACATGCACCTCCGGCATGTCAAGAAGGTCCTGCGCCGGCATGACGTATCCTTCTATATTATCCTCCGTCAGCTCTTCGAGTCTGACGGCATTTTCCAGTGTGAACGGCCCGCTTCTCGTGCGCCTCAAGGCGCTCATTACCGCCGAGGTTCCAAGGGCCTGCCCAAGATCTCTTGCCAGAGACCGGATGTACGTTCCCCCGCCGCACTCTATCTCAAAGCGGAACCGGCCCGCTTCTGCCTCTGCGGCCGCCTGCGGCAGGAGGCTGAATGAGTATATGGTTACCTTTGCGGGCTTAAGGTCGAACTCCTGCCCCTCGCGTGCGAGGTCATATCCCCTGCGCCCGTTTATGCGTTTTGCGCTGTACCTTGGCGGGAGCTGCTCTATCTCACCTGTGAACTGCGGCAGAGCCGCCTCTATCTCGCCGGCCGATGGGATTCTTCCGGCCTCTTCCATGCGGCCCGTGATGTCCAGAGTGTCGCTTGTGAGCCCGAATGCGAACTCTGCAAGGTATGTCTTGCGCTTTGCGAGGAAGAAGTCGAACAGCCTTGTGGCGTTGCCGACGGCTACAGGCAGCACGCCGGAGGCCATGGGGTCCAGGGTGCCCATGTGCCCGCAGCCGGACACGTGGGTGAGGCGCTTTACTGCCGAGACCACTCTGGTGGAGTTCATCCCCTCGCTCTTGTCTATATTGATTATCCCGGTTCTCATACGTCTCCCGGTATTGCTGCCAGGTTACAGCCTGTCTGAGACAGCGTTGACGATGTCCGCTATGCACCGGCCTTCCGTGCCTGTCATGTGGGCGAACCTTACGTTGAGGGCGCTTACGTCCGCCGTGCGGCTTTTTATGAAGGTCCTGTAATGGCCGCCGCCCTCCTGCTCCTTGAGGAAGACGGAGACCTCTGCGTCCTGCGCCTTCGCAAGGGGCAGATACTCATATCCCTCCGTGACGGACCTGTCCAGTCCAAGGGACTCGAGATCTGCATTGGTGACCGTAATGACGGCTATCCTGCGGCCCCGCATAAGCTTCATGCGCTTCATGACGGTGTCCTGGAGCTTCACCATCTCCCTGGACATCTTGTTGTAGATGTTGTCATACACCTCGCGTATGTCTGCGCCGCAGCTCTGAAGCGCGCCTGCATCCTGGTATGTCTTGTCCGTGACGTCTGCGTGCGTGAGCCTTCCGCTGTCCGTCAGGAGCCCGAGAATGAGAAGCTTTGCGGTCTCAGTGTCCGGCTTCCAGCCGGCTCCCCTGAAGAGGTCCGTGAGAAGCTCACAGCATGAGCTGTTCTTTATGACCAGGTTGTACCTTGCGTACTCCGTGTTGTACTCATGATGGTCTATGTTGTACGTCCGGCCGGTAAAGCTTGTGAACTTGTTTGCGAGGGCGCCAAGTGCCTCCGGGCGGTACGTGTCCACGGCAATGTATGCGTCATGCTCCCCTGCGGGCACGTCATGCAGGACTTCCTTCATGGAGTCCAGATACATGTAGCAGCGGGGAACGTCGCCGTCCACTACAACCTCTGCCTTTTTGCCCCTGGCACGAAGCTGACGGGCAAGGGCAAGCGCTGCGCCCAGCGTGTCTGCGTCCGGGTCCGTGTGACAGAAGATGACGCAGGATTCAATGCTCTGTAGCTTTAATATGACCTCTTTGGGTGTTATGTTCATTATCTTTCCAAGCACCTCATATGGGCGTTATACAAACATATACAGGCTTTTATACTGTCCCAGGGAAAGAACCCCAGGGATTTTGCCGGCGGTTACACGACCTTTGAGACGGCATCCACGAGTCGCTTCACGCACTGCTCTTCCGTGCCGTATATCTCGCATCCGGAGGCGAGGACGTGCCCGCCGCCGCCGAATTCCGTGGCTACCTGGTTGACGTTGGAGCGTCCCTTGCTGCGGAAGGAGACCTTATAATTGGTGGGGTCTTCCTGCTGGAGAAGGGATATGGCCACCTCCACCGTGTCCACGGTAAGCGGGAAGTCTACGTACCCCTCTGTTATGGAGCGTTTTGCGCCCAGCTCATCCATGTCCTTGTTGCGGATGACAATGACCGCCACCTTCCCCTCGCAGAAGAACTGCATGTTGCTCATTACCCTGCCGTACAGGATGGCACGCTCTCTGACCTGCTTGTCATACATGTTGTAGTTTATCTCATGGGGATCCGCTCCGCAGGCCCTAAGATATCCTGCATCTATGTACGTCTTCTCCGTTACGTCCGAATGCGTGAAGTTGCCGCTGTCCGTAATGAGACCCAGCATGAGAAGGTTTGCCACCGTCACGTCCGGCTCCCAGCCGGCCTCCTTGAAGAGGTCTGTAAGCAGCTCTGCGCATGCGCAGTATTCCTTCACCAGGTTGTATTTGGCATATCCCGGGTTGGTGATGTGGTGATCTATGTTGATTGTCGCACCTCTGAACCTGGCATATGCGTCATCGAACTTTCCGATGCGCCTCAAGTCTGCGCTGTCCACGGATATTAAAGTGTCATAGTCCTTGTCCGGCAACTCATGCTGCACTTCGTTCATGATGGGCATGAAAAAGAACTTGTCCGGCACGGAGGACTCCACCACCATGTCCGCCTCTTTCCCTAAAAAGCGGAGCATGCACATAAGGGCGAGTCCGGAACCTAAGGCGTCCCCGTCCGGCCTCGCGTGGCAGAATATCGCACACTTCCTGAGGTCCAGCAGCTTTTGTATGATTTCCGGTATTGTATTGTTCATCTCATCATCCGTGCCGCAGCGCCCTGCGGCCCCTGGCGCTCTGCATCATATACAGCATTATGCGCATATATGCGGCCATTTTATCCGGCCTGCAGTCCTTTTCCGGCGGGCCTTGAAC
Organism: Clostridia bacterium; assembly: GCA_021204585.1. Lineage (GTDB taxonomy): Bacteria > Bacillota > Clostridia > Christensenellales > Borkfalkiaceae > Coproplasma. The sequence continues at coordinate 10,746 of JAJPZC010000147.1, read as the reverse complement.
GGCCCTGAATGAGGCCTTGAACGGCCCTGTATGAGCCCGTACGGGCTTGTATGAGCCCCTTATGGAGCTTGTATGAGCCCCTTATGGAGCTTGTAAGAGCCCATTATGGAGCTTGTATGGGCTCCATCAGGGACATGTCCCGGCTCAATCCGGAGCCTGTGCGGTCCTGTATGAACCCCGTATGGGGCTTATGTCCGTGCCCTGATCAGTCCTCTGCGGGAGGCTCTTCGTCCTCTGAGGGAGGCTCTTCGTCCTCTGCGGGAGGGATGTCCAGGGAGTTGAGGATCTGGTTGATGCGGTCTCCGTACTCTGCGGAGTTGTCTGCATAGAAGCGGAGCTGAGGGATGGTGCGTATGCGACTCATGGCCTTTGAGAGTTCGTAGCGGATCTGGGAGGCGCAGGAGGCGATTATCTTGTATGAGGAGGCCATCTTGTCCTTGTCCGTGTCGAAGACGGAGATGTACACCTTGGCGTTCTTGAGATCCGGGGAGACCTCCACTTCCGTTACGGAAACTATGACAGAGAGCTCCGGATGAGCGGAGCGCACCTGCCTGTTTATGATTGACGTGATTTCCTTCTGGAACTCACTGGAAAGCCTGTCCGTGCGGCTGTATCCGCTGCGCTTGCCTGCCATACTCTGTTCCTACCCCTGTATCTGCTCCGTTATGTAGCACTCTATGATGTCCCCTATCTGGATCTCGTTGAAGCCGTCTATGGCGCAGCCGCACTCAAACCCTGCGGAGACTTCCTTGACGTCATCCTTGAACCTCTTGAGCTGCTTTACGCCGCCCTCCACGATGAGGATGTCGTCCCTGTATATGCGCAGCTTGCCGCCGCGTACTATCTTGCCTTCGGTCACATAGCATCCGGCAACGTTGCCGACTCCCGTGATGCGGAATGTCTGGCGCACCTCGCACTTGCCCATGAGAACGTCCTGGAACTTGGGAGCAAGCATGCCCTTGAGGGCTGCGGTGACGTCGTCCAGGAGATCGTAGATGACCCTGTACTGCCTCGTCCACCTTGGACTTGTCCGCAAGGGCCTTCGCCTTGGGGTCCGGGCGAACGTTGAAGCCGAGGATTATTGCATTTGCGGACTCTGCAAGCATTACGTCCGACTCGTTTACGGCGCCTGCCGCTGCGTGGATGACCTTGACGGTAACCTCTTCATTGGAAAGCTTCACGACGGACTGCTTTATGGCCTCCACGGAGCCCTGAACGTCGCCCTTTATGATGAGGTTGAGGTTCTTGACGTTTCCTTCCTTGGTCTGTGAGAAGAGGTCTTCGAGGGAGATCCTCTCGTGGGTCTTCTGCATTGCATCGGACTCCTTCCTCTTTCTCTCGTCCATGACCTGCTTCATGAGGGCCTGGTCCACAGCGTGTATGGGGTCTCCGGACGTGGGCACTTCGTCAAGGCCCAGCACGTTGACCGCCATTGAAGGGCCTGCAGCCTTTATGGTGCGGCCGGTATCGTCTATCATGGCGCGTATGCGTCCCGTTACGGTGCCGCATATGACGTAGTCTCCTGTGTGGAGCGTGCCGTTCTGCACAAGCACTGTGGCCATGGGGCCCTTGCCCTTGTCCAGGCAGGCCTCTATGACAGTTCCGCTTCCGTCCCTGTCCGGGTTGGCCATGAGCTCTTTCATCTCGGCGAGGAGCAGGAGGTTTTCGAGGAGATTGTCCACTCCCTCGCCGGTCTTTGCGGATATGGGGCAGCAGATGGTGTGTCCGCCCCAGTCCTCCGGCACGAGGTCATACTGGGTAAGGCCCTGCAGGACTCTGTTGATGTCCGCTCCGTCCTTGTCTATCTTGTTGATGGCAACAATTATCTCAACGCCTGCGGCCTTGGCATGGTTTATAGCCTCCACCGTCTGCGGCATGATGCCGTCATCCGCAGCGACAACCAGGATTACTATGTCCGTAACCTGTGCGCCCCTGGCCCTCATTGCCGTGAAGGCCTCATGGCCCGGGGTGTCTATGAAGGTGATCTTCTTGCCGTTGACTATGGCGGTGTATGCGCCTATGTGCTGCGTTATGCCGCCCGCCTCGCCGGCTGCGGTCTTCGTATTCCTTATGTAGTCCAAAAGGGTGGTCTTGCCGTGGTCTACGTGGCCCATGACGGTTACAACCGGAGCTCTCGGAACAAGAGCCTCGAGGTCTTCCTCTTTGTCCGCCAGGCTTTCCGCCAGCTTTTCCTCCGCCGTCTTCTCCGGCTTGTACTCCAGCTCAATCCCCAAGTCTGCCGCAATGAGGGCAGCCGTGTCATAGTCCACGGATTCGTTTATGGTTTTGAAGATGCCCTCCTTGAAGAGCCTCTTTACTATCTCGGCAGCCGTGATTCCCAGCTTTTCCGAAAGGGTCTTCATGGGAATCTCTTCCGTAGTGACAACGGCGTGCTCTATCTTGATGCCCTGGACTTTCTTTACGGCCTTTGCCTTCCTGGTCTTTACCCTTACGAATCCGGACTCGTTCTCCTCGTATCCGCCGACTATCCCCTGGCTCTTTACGGCCTTGCGGGTTGTAGAGGGCTTCTTGTCCCCCTTGTCCACGTACGTCTTGCCGAAGTCCTTCTTCGCTGTGTTCTTGCCCTTCTGGGGAGCCGGTGCGGGTGCCGGGGGCATTGCCATAGGCTTTGCGCCGGGCTTTGCGCCGCCCTGGCCCTTGAACTGTCCGCCCTGGCCCTGTCTCTGGCCGCCTTGCTGGCCGCCGCCCTGTCCGGGACGGTATGTACCGCCGCCCGCTGCGGGCTTGAACGTTCCGGCCTGGCCCTGCAGTTTGCCGCTCTGGCCGCTCTGGCCTGCCTGTGTCCTGGGAGCAGCCGCTCTGGGAGCCGGAGCGGGAGACGCTACGAAGAATATCTTGCCGGTCTTCTCGTCCTTGCGGTAATTGACGTTGAGGTCATCCGTATTCATTGTCTTGGACGCTTTCTGTCCGCCCTGGCCGCTCTGGCCCTGCTGCTTCTGTCCCTGCTTGTTCTGGCCCTGCTGGTTCTGCTGCTTCTGGCCCTGAGGCTGGCTCTGCTTCTGTCCCTGCTGGTTCTGCTGGGGCTGTGCGGCTCCCTGGGAACCGCCCTGCTGGCCGTTCTGGTCCTGTGCCTGCTGGCTCTGGCCCTTGTTCTTCTTCCTGCGCCTTGACTCAGATGCAGGCGCCTGTCCCTCTGTCTGGGCAGGCTTTTCTGCAGCAGGAGCTGCGGGAGCAGCTGCTGCTTCCGCTTTTGCAGGCTCTTTTGCGGCCTCTGTTTCCGCTGCGGGAGCCTCTTGCGGCTTCTCCGCGGGCTTTTCTGCAGCCTCTAAAGAAGCCTTGACGGGCTCTGCCTGCACCGGAGCCGGTGCAGGTGTCTCCACGGGTGCAGGTGCCTCTGCGGGCGCAGGTGCCTCTGCTGGCGCCTCTGCAGCCTCCTGTTTTGCAGGGGCCTCTTCATGGACTGGCTCTGCGGGGGCCTCCTGTTTTGCAGGAGCCTCGTATGCGGGCTCTTCCGCAGGTGCCTCATACTCTTCGTATGAGGGCTCCGTGTACTTGTCTTCCGGCTGCGCGGCAAAAGAATCCGCCTCACGCTCCGCGCGGATGGTGTCCAGGTTGTTGAGCTTGTACAGGATGTCTGACAGCCTGCGCTCTGTGACGGACACTTTCTTTGAGAGGCTGGAAATGGGATCGTTAAGCCTTGAAATGTTCTCTATTGTCTTGTACGGGTTCTTTGCCATCTTATAAAATATCGCCTCCGGTATACAATCGGTAGTTTTCTTCGCTGCATGCGAGTATGGCTTTTGCCAGGGACTCGTCCTTCACCGCCGCAAGCCTGCAGTCCGGGCGGTTCACTATCCTCTCAAAGTCCTTCTCGCATATTATGAGCGGGCACTGGAATCTGTTGCAGAACTTGAGCGCCAGACGGCGCGAGTTCCTGGCGCAGGTGCCGTCCATGAGGAGGAGCTTCACGTCTGAGCGCTTCAGGGTGTCTATAGCCCCGCTTCCCCGGACCAGCTTGCCGGCCTTTATGCAGAAGCCTATGTAGGTCTCAATCTTGCTTCCCAAAGTACTCCTCCTCTATCTGCCTGCAGATGTCATCGTCCACCTGGCAGGAGAAGACTTTGTTCAGTATGTGCTGCTTGCGCAGCTTCTTGACGCAGTCCGGATTGTTGCAGATGTATGCGCCCCTGCCGGGAGCCTTGCCGGAAAAGTCCAGAAAGATTCTGCCCTCATTGTTCTTTACAATGCGGAGCATCTCCTTCTTCTCCTTCATCTCCTTGCAGGCGATGCACATTCTCAAAGGAATCTTCTTGGTCTTCATTTACTCCTCGTCCTCTGCGTCCTCCGGCGCAAGGCCCATCTCCTCGGCCGCCGTCTCGCTCTTCACGTCTATCTTCCATCCCGTAAGCCTTACTGCAAGGCGCGCGTTCTGCCCGTTCTTGCCTATGGCCAGGGAGAGCTTGTCATCCGGCACGACCGCCATTGCGGTCTTCTCGTCCGTCTGCTTTACGAATATGACCTTTGCGGGGGACAGAGCCTTGGCTATGAACTCCAGCGGATTCTCGCTCCAGGGGATTATGTCTATCTTCTCGCCGCCAAGCTCTGCAACGACCGCATTGACCCTGGCGCCCCTGTTGCCCACGCATGCGCCCACTGCGTCTATTCTTTCGTCCGTGGACGCTATGGCCATCTTTGTCCTCTCTCCGGGCTCACGGGAAATGGCCTTTATCTCAACCGTTCCCTGCTTAATCTCGGGCACTTCCTCTTCAAAGAGCTTCTCCACAAGCCCCGGGGCGGTACGGGATACCAGCACCTGGGCTCCCCTGTACCCGCTCTTTATGTTCTTCACATACACCTTGATGCGGTCATTGACGTCATACGTCTCGGTCTTGACCTGGTCTCCGGGAAGCATGATGCCCTCCACCTGGCCCTTGCCGAAGTCTATGAGCACGTTCTGCCCGTCCGTCCTTCTTACGGTGCCCACAAGAAGCTGGCCCTTCTTTTCCGAGAACTCATTCATTGCGGCATCCTTCTCGGTCTCGCGGATCTTCTGCTGGATGACCTGCTTTGCAGTCTGCGCGGCTATCCTCGTGAAGTCCCTGGGCACGAACTTTTCCGTCAACACATCCCCAAGCTTTGCGCTCTTTTTTATCTTCTTGGCGTCCTCCAGGAGAATCTGGCTGTCCTTGTCCGTAATCTCATCCACAACGGTTGCCTCTGTATAGAACTCCAGCGTTGCGGCCTCCGGATCTGCCTTTACCTTCACCACGCCGAACATCTCCGACTGCTTCTTCACAGCGGAGTTAAGCGCTGACTCCAGCGACTCAATGAACGCATCCTGCGGGATGCCCTTCTCTTTTTCCAAATCGGCAAGCGCATTGAAAAATTCCCTGTTGACCATCTTAAATCTCCTGACCTTATGGTGTATGTAATTTATTGTCCCGCCGCAAGCCAAAGCCTGCGGCCTGTATTCCTTCGCCTTGCGGGCGCGCTCTCTGCCCCTTGCGGCTACAAAAAATGCTGTATATGTTTAATTCCGGCCCCTAAAGGGCTCCGGCCTCTTTTCCGCGCTCCGGCATCATTTCCAGGCGCCGGCATCATTTCCAGGCGCCGGCCTCATTTCTGAGGTCCGGACTTACTCTTCTGCTTCCAGGGCCTTGAAGGCCGCTTCGTCGAACTTTATGGCCTTGTTTATCTTGGCTATCTTGTTGCGCTCAATCTTCAAGACTTCCTTGCCGGCCCGGATGGTGACGGAGTTGTCATCGAAGGCCTCCATGACGCCCTCCAGGTACTTCTTGCCCTTTATGGGAGCGAAGAGCTTTATCTCGACCTCTTTTTGAAGGTTCCTTTCAAAGTCCCTTGGAGTCTTGAAGGGCCTGTCCAGCCCGGGGCTGGAGACGTTGAGCGTGTACGGCTGCCCGTACGTGGGATCCAGGTCATCTATGGGGTCGAATATGAGGTTGTGGAACTTCTCGCACGTGTCCAGATCCATTCCGGCCTCATTCTCTATATAAACCGTAAGGCTGGCGGTCTTAGGATTCCATTCCAGATCCACGACTTCTATGCCCATCCTCCCGGCATAACTTTCAAAGAAGGCCCTTATGTCCTCCAGAGGCTTAATGTTCATTCAATACCCCTATTACAACGATTGAGTGCCCCGGGGGAGCACTCAATCTCAAGCTTCGATTAAGAACATGCATATACTACCATACCCTCTCCCAAAAAGCAACCGTTTGAGCCTCATTCCAAAGAAAATCTTGCTGAATTTGCTATAACATTAATAATAATGAGCCGT
>JAJPZC010000147.1:0-4390 GCA_021204585.1 Clostridia bacterium | reverse complement strand
GAATTTGCTATAACATTAATAATAATGAGCCGTACGGCTCCTGCGGGCCTGCAATTGGCGGCCTGGAAAGGCTCTGTATGCCCGCTGAGGGCCTCTTATGAAGGCCCTTTAGCTGAGCCTGGGGAGGCTGCCGCGCTGCTTGATGAGCTTGATGAAGATCTTGGCGGTGACTAAGGCATCATCCACGGCCCTGTGGTGGTTGAAGGAGATGTTGAAGTAGTCCGCGAGGGTGTTGAGCTTGTAGTTGTTAAGGCCGGGGATCTGCTCACGGGCAAGGTCCACGGTGTCTATCATCCTGCGGTCCAGGATGTAGCCCTCCTCGGCGCAGTAGTGCTCCAGGAAGTTGAAGTCGAAGTTGACTATGTTGTGCCCTACCGTTATGCACCCGTACATGAACTTGAAAAGGTCCGGCATCACCTGGGATGATGTGGGGGCGTCCGCCACCATCTCCTCCGTTATGCCTGTGAGCTTCGTTATCTCTTCCGAGATGCGGCGCTCCGGGTTCACGAAGGTCGTGAAGCTCTCGCAGATATTGCCGCCCTTGACCTTGTATGCGCCTATCTCGAGGATGGCGTCCATGCGCCCGCCTACGGGAGTTGCGTTGAGGCCTGTCGTCTCTATGTCTATTACAACGAATTCATTGTCCTTGAGGCAGTCCGGAACGGAGTGGTCCGTGAAGAAATCATGCTGCTCAAAGTCCGCAAAAGGCTGCGGCTCCACGAAGTGATATGCCACCGGAACGGGGCGCGACATGCGCTCCTCGGGGACGAAGTTCAGGGGCATCATGCCCTTGTCTATCGAGGAGGAGTTGAACCTCGAGATGCCGTTTTTGAGCTCAAAAGCGCCCGTGATTACTATGCTATCGCCCGTTTTTAACGATTGTACGGCATTTAGAGACCTCGTTTTGGGGAAAACGGTCACGTATACCTGGCCTGTCGTATCGGACAGCCTGTAGGAATAATAGGGCTTGTCTATGCCCCTCTTGTTGGTGTACGTGCGCTCCTGCACGTCCTGTATGACGCCGCATATGGAGAAGGTTCCCTCTGCGCTGTTCATGTCCGCCATGTACACCGCCGTGTCTATGGGAGCGCTGCTGTCTATGCATGAGAAGTTGCGTATCTTGAACCTGCGCACGGGCATCTTGTAGCTGGGCTCATACACCTCCCTCTTCACTTCGAGGTCATCCACGGACTTGGAAGAGATCTCGCACTTTCCCTCAAAGGAGCCGCAGAAGCTCTTGGAAAGGGCATCCGTGACCTTTGCCGCTATGTCCTCCGTCTGGGACTTGAACATGGGCAGAACACGGATAACGAATGAGAAGCCGCCGCTGACCTTTTCTGCGGCTATGTCCCCTTCAGACATTGTTGCGGAGACCGCCTTGCTGCTGGCCGCCAGGATGTCCGCGATCTTCTTTTCCACCATCCGGGCATCCGGCGTGAGCTTCTCAATCTCGGCCGTGAGCTCAAAGTATGCCGGCACGAAGGGGCGCAGGGCACGCTTTGCCGACGCCTCTTCTGCGGGCGAGAAAGCTCTGTCCGTTATTATATGAACCGTGACCATCCTTCTGTCTGCATCCACGGTCAAAGACTTTACAATGGCCCGCCCAAGGCTTCCCCCCTGGGCATGCAGGGCCTCCAAGACGTCATTCAGCATCGAAACCGTCTATCTCCTTGAAAAATTCACTCTCAGCTTCCTGCGCCTCAACCCTTCTCACTACTTCCCCCTTGCGGAAGATGACGCAGTACTTTTTGTCTCCTGCGATCCCCAGATCGCACTCCCTGGCCTCTCCGGGGCCGTTCACGACGCACCCCATGACTGCAATCTTCATGGGTCTCTTTATGTCCTTCACCCTGTCCTGCACCTTCGCGGCCAGCTCCATCGCATTCCACTGGCATCTGCCGCAGGTGGGGCAGCATATGACCTCCGCATAATCCTTCTCCAGGCCACAGGCTCTGAGAATCTCATGCCCAACACGGACCTCTTCCAGAGGATCTGCGGATATGGAAACGCGCAAAGTGTCTCCTATGCCGTCCAGAAGAAGGCTCCCCAAGGCCGCTGCGGACTTCACCGTGGCCGTCTCCAGCGTTCCGGCCTCCGTAACCCCTATGTGCAGCGGAAACCGTGTCGCCCTGGACAGCTTTCTGTACGCCTCTACCGTCATGGGCGCCGATGAAGACTTCACGGCTATGACAATGTTCTGCACGCCGTAGCGCTCCAGCGTCTGCACCTCGTCCAGCGCGCTCTTTACGAGGGCGTCTGCCGACACGCCGTACTCTTCCAGGAACTCTTTCTTTATGCTTCCGGAGTTGGCTCCGACCCTTACCGGGATGCCGTGTGCCTTTATGCAGTCTGCAACAAGCTTGACCTTGTCCTCCCCGCCTATGTTGCCGGGATTGATGCGCACTTTGTCGCATCCGGCCTCTATGGCCGCCACCGCCAGCCTTGCGGAGAAATGTATGTCTGCCACGAGGGGAATGCGTACGGAGTCCTTTATGGTGCGGATGGCCTGAGCATCCTCAGCGTCCAGCACCGACACCCTTATGATGTCGCAGCCGGCCTTTTCCAGGCCTTGAATCTGTGCGATGACGTTCTCCGTGTCCGAGGTCTTGAAGGTGCACATCGACTGCACTTTCACCCTCTCGCCGCCGCCTATATACGTATTGCCTACCTTAATGCGCTTTGTCATCGCTGTCTTTCCCCTGTGGGCTCATTCCATATTCCGGCACGATTGCTCCCTGCACCGGTTACAGAGCCTTGCGCCGGTGCCTGCATGCGCAATAAAGGCAGTGATTGCCACTGCCCCCAGCGCTTTTCACGCAACTTTTATGCAGAACCCGTCTTACTTCTTTGCTTCCTTGTTGTCTATAAGCTTCTGGAGCTCCTCCATGAAGCTTGACACGTCCGTAAACTTCCTGTATACGCTTGCATACCTCACGTATGCGACCTCGTCAGCATCCTTGAGCTGAGCCATAACCAGCTCTCCGATCTCATGTGAGGGAACCTCGCGGTCATACGTGTTGTACACTGTCCTTGATACAAAGTTGACCATCTGCTCTATCTTTGCGGATGAAACAGGCCTCTTCTCGCACGCCTTTATTATGCCGTTCCTGACCTTGTTCTCATCATACGCCTGCCTGGTTCCGTTGTTCTTGACCACAAGAAGCACCGTGTCCTCTATAGTCTCGTACGTCGTGAACCTCTTTCCGCACTGAAGGCACTCTCTCCTTCTTCTGATGGCATTGCCGTCTTCCGAGGAACGGCTGTCTATGACCTTGCTGTCATCATATCCGCAAAATATGCACTTCATCCTAATTCACCTGACCATATCTTGTATCTATACGCTTAGTGTACCACAACATGCCTGCAATGTAAAGTGTTTGACCAAAACTTATCTAAACAGACGTTCATATTACCCACAGGAACAAACGCCAATGCAATGCTAATTTAAAAGTTTACCCCTGCGCTGACTTAAAAGTGTACCACTGCCCCGCTCCTTCTGCATCCGGATTCCATCTAGATGTGTCCACGGAAGGGTTGCCGTCTGGCATGCAGCCGCACAGGGGCCATATTGCGTAATGCATAAAATTTTGCATGCGCTGGTCTGCATGCATGCATATTTTATGCGCTCAGAATGGCCAGATCCGGGCTAAACTGAGTGCACAAATGTCATAAATCGCGTTCCTATTATTGTAAAAGAAAACAAACATTCGTTCATACTTTTTATGCAGCAATGCATGACTGCATTAGGTGCGTGAATGATATTTTATGCAGTTATGCAAAATTCGACAAACATATGTTTGTAAAAGAATGAACGAAAGTTTATATTCCGCCCCCGCATACGCGAAGCATTTTGGTCCGGGTACCCCCTCCGGGGCAGGCGTGAGGTGTTTGGCGGGCAGGGAAAAAGCGGCCCTCGAAGGGAAATGAGAACCGCTTTTCCATAAAACTGCATGAGATTTGTGAGCTTTGCTTGTGTGGATATCATTGGATATCCGGGGCCTTAATGGGCCGATGATGCGGCGGTCTGCCGGGATAAGCCGGGCTACTTGAAGTACTTGACGCCGCTCTCGAAGAGCTTCATGTCGAAGTTGCCGGGACAGTTCTTGTAGAGGTTCTCGCCCCACCTCTCGGCGTGCCCCATCTTGCCGTAGATGCGGCCGTCCGGGGAGGTGATGCCCTCGATGGCGTACATGGAGCCGTTGGGGTTGAAGGGGCTCACCATTGTGGGCTTGCCGGAAAGGTCGCAGTACTGCGTGGCTATCTGACCGTTTGAGCGCATCTTTTCAAGAACGGCCTTTGGAGCGACCACCTTGCCTTCGCCGTGGGATACAGGAACGGTGTAGACGTCGCCTACATTGCAGGCGGAGAGCCAGGGGCTCTTGACGGATGC
>JAJPZC010000013.1:7267-51575 GCA_021204585.1 Clostridia bacterium | reverse complement strand
CCGTCTCGGCCTTGGAGATGACTTCGGTTATGCGGAGGAGCTTCTGGCCCGTAACCCGGCGCCCGCTTCCAAACCGGCCCCTGCCACCAGGCAGGAACCCGCACCGGCACCCAAACCGGCCCCTGCCCCCAGGCAGGAGCCCGCACCGGCACCCAAACCGGCCCCTGCCCCTAAACAGGAGCCCGCACCGGCACCCCAAGCGGCTCCTGCTGCGCCTAAAGCAGCACCCGCTGCGCCTGCAGCGCCTAAAGCAGCACCCGCTGCGCCTGCAGCGCCTCTGGATGCAGAGCCTGCCCCGGTTGCAAAGCCGGCAGAGCCCCAGGTGGCGGCAAAGAGAAAGTCTTTGCTTGTAGAGGAAGATGAAGCGGATGAAGAGCCCTTCGGCGTGCAGGAAAACCTGTGGGACAAGCCACAGGAGGCGCCTAAAAAGGAGACCGGAAGCATAGACAGGAATGCGGTGTTCGGCAAGATGCTCAGGAGCTTGAGGTCCACGCACCGCAACGCACTGCTCTTCACCCTGTGCCAGGACTTGGGGTACAAGTGGGAGGGAGACAAATTCATCCTCTATACGGACAACCCGGCCGTGCAGAAGGGCCTGACCAGGCAGGACAACTCCGGCTTCCTCTCCACGGTGCTTGCAGAACTGGGTGTCATGGAGTATGAGCTCCGCATGACGGACGGCTCAGAGGCCGCAAGGGAAGCAGCCCTCAAAGAGCTGGAAGAGAACTTCGCAGGGGCGGAGATAGAGTACAAGAACAAATAACGCCATGCGCCATAGAAGGCGCAGGCGTACGGATATAAGAGACAAGCAAGGCAAAGCCTTGAGGAGGGAATGATATGGCATACGGCGGCAGAGGCGGCGGCATGGGCAGCATGCAGAACATGATGAAGCAGGCCCAGAAGATGCAGGAGCAGATGCAGGAAGCTGAGCAGGAGCTTGAGGAGATGGAGATAGTAGGCGTCTCCGGCGGCGGCGAAGAAGGGGATGAGACCGTTGTGGTTTACATGAACGCCAAGAAGGAGATCAACGGCGTTGAGTTCGGAAGCCAGCTCCCGGACACCGTGGACCTCACGGACGAGGATGACGTGGAGATGCTTGAAGACCTAATCATGGCGGCCATAAACGACGGCTACCGCAAGGCAGACGAGGCATACAACGAGAAGATGGCACCCTTCAATGCCATGGGCAAGGGCATGCTTTGATGCCTCTCACGTACTTCTGCGGCGGGCTCATATGGCGGGATTGAATTTGGCCTCGGGAGCCGTTTCAGGGGACTTATAGCGCTTTAAAGGGATACTTCAGATACAGGGGTGAACGGCTTTAGGGCCGCTCATACGGAGACAGGATGGATGTTTTCATTGAGCCCATAGGAAGGCTCATAAACGAGTTTACGAAGCTCCCCGGGGTGGGGCAGAAGACCGCCCAGAGGTATGCGTACAAGATAATATCCATGACGGAGTCCGAGGCCAGGGCCTTTGCGGACGCCGTTTTGTACTGCAAGCAGAGGGTGCATTACTGCAAGGTGTGCGGAAACTTCTCCGAGGGGGACGTCTGCGACATCTGCTCCAGCTCAAAGAGGGACAAGTCCGTAATATGCGTCGTGAAGGAGCCCAAGGACGTTGTGGCCATGGAAAAGCTCCATGAGTTCAAGGGCGTGTACCACGTGCTGCACGGCGTAATAAACCCCATAGAGGGCGTGGGTCCCAATGACATCCACATCAAGGAGCTTCTGGCAAGGATGGATGACAATGTAAAGGAAGTCATCATAGCCACCAACCCGGACGTGGAGGGCGAGGCCACGGCAATGTACATAGCCAGGCTGTTGAAGCCTCTGGAGGTGCGCGTAACGCGCATAGCCCGCGGCATTCCTGCCGGCGGAGAGCTGGAGTACACGGACGAGGTAACCCTCTCAAGGGCCCTTGCAGAGCGCAAGGAGATATAGGCCCAAAGGGGCCTCCAGAGCCGCTCAGGCGGCCGCAAAACTGATGCGAAACATCCTTCAGGATGCCGCATATGGCTCATATGACGCAACCGTAGGGCGTGTATGGGCACGATAACACAAAGGTGCCCATTGGGTGCCAGTTCGGAGGATAAAGCATGAAAATTTCTGTCTTAGGCTGCGGCCGCTGGGGATCATTCATAGCCTGGTACCAGGCAACGGTGCTCCACAATGACGTGTACTCCTGGGGACCGGAGGGAGACTATTCATACAAGGTCCTTAAAGAGACCGGCAAGAACGAGTACGTATCACTGGATCCCAGCATAAAGCTCACCTGCGATCTGCAGGAGGCCGTGGACCACGCAGACATCATCATAATCTCCATCTCATCCCAGGGCCTTCGGGGCTTCATGCAGCAGGTCGTTCCCTGCGGCGTGAAGGACAAGATCTTCGTGCTCTGCATGAAGGGCATAGAGGAGGCTACGGGGAAGAGGCTCTCGGAGGTGCTCATAGAGAGCGGCATAGACAAGGACAAGATAGCAGTATGGGTAGGCCCCGGCCACATACAGGCCTTCACGCAAGGCATCCCCAACTGCATGGTCATAGACAGCTACAACGAAGACCTCAAGGTCTTCCTTGCGGACAGCTTCAGAAGCAACCTGATACGCTTCTATTACGGCAATGACATCATAGGCTCCGAGATAGGCGCTGCGGCAAAGAACGTGCTTGGAATTGCGGCAGGCATACTGGACGGAAGCGGCTACGTCAGCCTCAAGGGCCCCCTTATGGCCAGGGGTGCATATGAGGTCGGAAAGCTCATGCAGGCCATGGGCGGCAAGTTCATGTCCGCATACGGGCTTGCACACCTCGGCGATTACGAGACCACGCTGTTCTCTGAGTATTCCCACAACCGCAGGTACGGCGAGATGATGGCAAAAGGGCAGAAGTTTGACAAGCTGGCAGAGGGCGTCATGACGGCCAAGGCCATGAAGGAGCTTGCAGACAAGTACGGCCTGGAGATGCCCATAACCGAGGCCGTGTACGAGGCCTGCTTCGAGTCCCATGCCTTTGACGGCGGGGACGGCGCCAAGACCTGCATGGAATACATCCTCAGGCTCTTCGACAGAACAACAAAAAGCGAGTTCCAGCTCTAAACCTGCCTCGTTTTGTTTGCCAAAGCGGCCCTCAAAGTTATACAATAGACACGTAGGATACATGCAGCGCTTGCTTGCATGTATTTGTTTGTAACCCCCTTTAAAGCCCGTTTGCGGGCACTTATGCAGACTTATACAGCCTGAAGGCTGCAATTAAGGCGCCCCGGAGGGCGCAATACAGCGGCCCTGGAGCCGTTATGCAGCGGCCTTCAGGCCGCAATGCTTACACGAGAGAGACAATGGTGGGGATGGGCGCTCATCCCCGGGCGAGGCTTTTATGATAAGAAACGACATACGAAACGTGGCAATAATAGCGCATGTAGATCACGGCAAGACCACCCTCGTGGATGCCATGCTCAAGCAGAGCCATACATTCCGCGAGAACCAGCAGGTGGAAGAAAGGGTGCTGGACTCCAATGCTTTGGAGCGTGAGAGAGGAATCACCATACTCTCCAAGAACACGTCCATCCATTACAAGGGCGTCAAGATCAACATCGTGGACACTCCGGGACACGCAGACTTCTCCGGAGAGGTTGAGCGTGTAATGATGATGGTCAACGGCGTGCTTGTTCTTGTGGACGCTGCGGAAGGCCCCATGCCGCAGACCCGCTTCGTAGTGCAGAAAGCCCTTGAGATGGGCCACAAGCTCATCATCGTTGTGAACAAGATAGACCGCCCGGACGCCCGCTTAAACGAAGTGGAGGACGAGATACTTGAGCTCCTCATGGAGCTCAACGCCTCGGATGACCAGCTCATGAGCCCGGTTTTATGGTGCTCCGGCAGGGACGGCACGGCCACCTTTGACATCAATGAGCCCGGCAAGGACTTGACGCCTCTCTTTGAGACCATACTCAGCCATATAGAGCCAATGGACGTGGACATGGAAGGCCCCATGCAGCTTCTCGTGTCCAGCATAGATTACAATGATTACGTCGGAAGGATAGGAATAGGCAGGATAGAGCGCGGCACCATAACGTCCGGCCAGACGGTAGCCGTCACCAACTACCACAACCAGATGGAAGTGAAGCCCGGAAAGATTGCAAGCCTGTTCAACATAGAGGGCCTGCAGCGTATACCCTGCGACAGTGCCTCGGCCGGGGACATAGTATGCTTCTCCGGCATAGAGAACATCAACATCGGGGATACGATCTGCGACCCGGACTGCGTTGAGGCGCACAAGTTCGTCAAGATCTCAGAGCCTACAGTGGAGATGACCTTCTCCGTCAATGATTCGCCCTTCTCAGGCAAAGACGGCAAGTACGTCACCAGCCGCCACCTGCATGACCGCCTTTTCAGGGAGCTCCTCAAAGACGTCTCCTTAAGGGTAGAGGCCACGTCCCAGGCGGACACCTTCCGTGTGTGCGGCAGGGGCGAGATGCATCTCTCCATTCTCATTGAGACCATGCGCCGCGAGGGCTACGAGTTCCAGGTATCCACGCCCAAGGTGCTGTACAAGACCATAGAAGGCGTCAAGTGTGAGCCCGTGGAGCACCTCATAATGGACGTTCCGGATGACACAACCGGCTCCATCTTCCAGAGCATGGGAAACCGAAAAGGGGAACTCCTTCACATGAGCGCCATAGGCAACCGCACACGCCTCGAGTTTCTGATCCCCTCCAGAGGCCTCTTCGGCTTCAAGTCCGAGTTCCTCACCGCCACCAAGGGCGAAGGCGTCATGAGCTCCGTATTCTTTGAATACCAGCCGTACAAAGGAGACCTCCAGCGCAGGACCACAGGCTCCCTCGTGGCCTTTGAGACAGGCGAAGCCGTGACGTACGGCCTGTTCAATGCGCAGGGCCGCGGCAAGCTCTTCATAACCCCGGGCACCATGGTGTACCAGGGGATGGTAATTGGCGAGTGCCCCAAAAACGAGGACATCAACGTCAACGTCTGCAAGACCAAGCACCTCACCAACACCCGTGCGGCGGCCTCAGATGAGGCCCTGCGCCTCATAACCCCCAAGAAAATGAGCCTCGAGGAGTGCCTCGAGTTCATCGCAGACGATGAGCTCCTCGAGGTCACCCCCAAGAACATACGCATCCGCAAGCGCATCCTGGACAGCGAACTCCGCGCCAAGGCCCGCGCCAGGGACAAAAAGGTCTGAGACCTTCCACCGCAGACAAACATCACAGCACGCCTAACACCCGGAAGTCTGCAAACACCCGGGTGTTTTCTATATATGCAGGCCCCAATTCTACAGGGGCGAGAGGAATGTTATATGTTAGACGTGGATATAGATGACTTCATAGACGCCGTAGCGGGCGGGGATGACCTAAGCTTCATGTACAGGGAGCAGAGATTCTCGCTGCGCGGATACATGCAGAACGGCAGGGCAACGCTGTATCTGGACAGACTGGATCCGCCGGCAAAGGATTACGTGCTTGTGCTTGTGGGCAATGAGCGCAACTTCCCGGTGCAGGAGTTCCTGCAGGCCAAAGTATGGGACGGAAGGTCCTTTATGGAGGCTGCGGAAGAGATTGAGATACTGGACTAGCGTAAGCCAAGATTACTTACGGATGAAGAGTACGAGAAGTATAAGAAGTATTTAAGGGGGTACCCGAAAATGCTAGACGGTGATATCAATGACTTTTTGGGCCATATGTATTATGGAGATGAGCTCTTCTTCACCTTTCAGGGGAAGACATATTTCCTTGAGGGGCTTGATAACGAAGGGAAGCTTACATACTACATGTGCATAGTTGACCCCCTTGTTAATGGCTACGTACTTATTCTGGAAGGGGATGAGCACAACTATCCCCTGGAGGAGTTCCTTGCCCTCAAGATATGGGACGGCAAGACCTTCATGGAAGTGCAGGATGAGATACAGTGGGTGGATTTCTGAGTTTTCTCCAATGACCAATAAAACGACAGATACCCGGGAGTTTATACGGACCCCCGGGTTCATTTGATGCCGTTTTGCATGTGTTTAGAAATATTCATTTACAAAATCCGTGATTGTGAGGAATTCTTCTTGCAATTTGCGGATGCGGTTGGTATAATGGCCTTGTAAGGAGATAAGGGCATGCAGATAACGGAAGACAAGAAAAACAGGCTCATAGTTGCCATTACGGTGGCGGCTGTTGTCCTCATAGTCATCTTCATTGCCGTAATCATATACCAGATGGTTGAGATGGTGTACATCAAAAACCGCAAGAAGGACATCCAGGATCAGATAGATTATTACCAGGAACAGATAGACAACAGTGAGGATGAACTGGAGATACTGCAGTCTGAAGAGTATCTCAAGGAGTACCTCATGAAGCAGGGATATGGCTGGGAGACTATAAAGTAAGCGGCATGAAAATCTGTGCAATAGACATTGGTTCCAATTCCGTCCGTATGGCAATTATCGCGGACGGAAAAACTTTATATAAGGCTGTTTCCACAACCCGTCTCGGGGAGGGAATAGCCACTTCGGCGCTCTTGAAAGAGTCCGCCATGGAGCGCACCTCGGACGCCGTGGCTGCCTTTGTTGTCAGGGGCAAGGCAGAGGGCGCGGATGAGACATACGCCTTCGCAACGGCAGCCGTCCGCTCTGCCGCCAACGGCAATGTGTTCTGTGAACAGGTCAAGGAGAAGTGCGGCATAGACGTAGATGTCATCAAGGGGCTTGTGGAGGCCAATGCGGGGCTTGTAGGGGCCTTGAAGGGCCGGGACGGCGGCATAATAGACGTCGGCGGAGCAAGCACTGAGGTCAATATAAGCGTCAACGGCGCCTCACTGTATGCAAAGAGCGTCAACATAGGCACTGTCAGGCTCTTCGACCTTGCCGGCAGGGACAGGGACAGGCTGGACAATGTAATTGCGCAAAAGATACAGGACTATGGCTCATTTGACGCCTCCCCGTACCACATCTGCACCATAGGCGGCACCGCCACGAACATAGCCTCCGTAAAGCACGGGCTCAAGGTATATGACCCCGCCATCGTAGACGGCACCGTAATCGGCCGGGACGAAGTCCTGGAGATGGGATATGACATGCTCAATCTCTCCGTGGACGAGGTCCGTGCCGTGCCCGGCATGGATCCCAACAAGGCAGACGTCTTCGCCGGCGGATGCATTCTTCTGGGCCGGGTTATGGAGAACTTCGGCATTCGGGAGGCAACCGTCTCGGAGTCAGACAACATAGAAGGGTACATCATGCTCAAGAGAGGGGCACTGTCATGAGGCGTGCGGCGTACATAACGGCCGCCGTCCTCGGCGTGGCATGTGCGGCTCTGGTCATAGTCTTCTGCGCATACGCATATGCGTGGTGGATCATAGCCGTGGCTCTCGCCGTGGTCATCTTCATCCCCGTCGGGTCTCTTCTGCATGAGCTGAGCCACAAGCTCTTCGGAGCCATGGCGCACGTCAAAACCAGGATGCACTTTTCCGTCTTCGGCTCATCGTACTGCGACGTCTGGACCACAAGGTCCAGGAACCTTCGCTCCAGGCTGACCGCAACGGCCCTGGGCGGGCTTGCAATAAACCTGCTGTTCATTATCCTTGGCATCATATCGCTGTCCGTGCACGCAGTGCCCGTGTGCATAAGCTTCGTGCTGCCGGCATCCGTATATCTGTTCGTGCTCAACGTTTTCCCCTGCACGCTTGGAGACGGAGACACGGACGGCATGGCGGCCTTGGGACTCATCCGTCTGGATGATGAAGCCAAGGTTACCCTTGCGGTCATGTCCGTGCAGGCAGATGTGGAGAGCGGCACGCCGATTGCAGAGATTCCCCGTGAGAGGCTGGAGGACCTGCCGCAGATCCAGGAAGACAGCCCGGCATACCAGGCCCTGCTGGAGCTTAAAGAGCATTATTACACCGTCACAGGAGACGCGACAGCGGCTGCAAGGTGCCGCAAGAGGCTGGAAGAGCTCAAGGAGTACGCAGAGGAGTAACGGGGCAGTCCGGCTTTTCTGCGCGGGCATGCCGGAGGACTGCAACTTAAGAGAATTCACGGAAGGCTCCGGAGTAAAATCCGGGGCCTTTCTGGCATCTTAAAAAGGGCATTCTGGAGGGTGTTCCGGAGGGCGTTTTGAGGGGCCGGAATGGAGCAAAAACTGAGGCTTTTTGGAGGACGGATTTTGTAGAAAATCTGCTCTAAAAAACATTTTTTTACGGTCATTTTCTTGCATTGATTTATATAATATGGTATACTGAAAGAGCGCCTGACCGGGCTCATTTTTGGGCTTGGCAAGAGGCAGCCGGAGAGGTACAAAATGCCTGAAAAAGTTGAAGCAAGTTATGATGCGAATTCCCTGCGCGCCTTAAAGGGTCTGGAGCCTGTGAGAGAGCACCCGGGAATGTACATAGGGCCTACGGACGAGAAGGGCCTGCACTGCCTTGTAAGGGAAGTTATAGACAACTCCATAGACGAGGCCCTGGCGGGCTACTGCGACAGGATAGACGTCATCATCACGGAGGACGGCTCCTGCACCGTAAGGGACAACGGCAGAGGAATCCCCACGGGAATAAATGAGGCCGAGGGCGTGAGCGGCGTGGAACTCGCGCTCACCAACCTCAATGCCGGCGGAAAGTTCGGCGGCGGGAACAAGGAAGGCGGATACAAGATTTCATCCGGCCTGCACGGCGTGGGCGTGTCATGCGTCAACGCCCTTTCGGATACTCTTGTAGCGGAGGTCTGCCAGAACGGTCACAAGTACCGCCAGGTGTATCACTGCGGCAAGCCGGAGGCGCCCCTTGCGATAGTCGAGGACACGGACGCCACAGGCACTTCCATAACCTTCCATCCTGATGCAACCATTCTTGAGGCCACGGTATTCAACTACGACACGCTGAAGACGCTCCTAAGAGAGCTCTCATACCTCAACAAGGGGCTGACATTGACGCTCACGGACCTTCGCGAGGACCCCGCAAGGACGGACTCCTTCTGCTATGAGGGAGGCGTTGTGGGCTTCATAGAGGACATAAACCAGGGCAAGGAGACCTTCTTTGAGAAGCCCGTCTATTTTGAGGCTTCCGAGGGGGATGACAGGTTCCTGGAAGTTGCCATACAGTACAATGACAGCCTCGCTGAGATGATTTTCCCCTTCTCCAACAACATCCGCCAGCCGGACGGAGGAACGCACCTGGACGGCTTCAAGGCGGCCTTAACGAAGGTTATAAACGATGCCGGCCACAATCTCAAGATCCTGAAGGAGAACGACAAGCTCTCCGGAGATGACGTCCGTGAGGGCATTACGGCCGTTGTGTCTGTAAAGATAGCAGACGCCCAGTACGAGAGCCAGACCAAGGCAAAGCTTTGCTCCACGTACGTGAGAGGCTTCGTGCAGAAGGCCGTGACGGACAAGTTCGGCACGTATCTTGAGGAGCATCCGGTTGAAGCCAGGGCGCTTATAAACCGCTGCCTTATAACGCAGCGTGCCCGCGAGGCCGCAAGAAAGGCCCGTGAAGAGACAATACGCAAGGGCGTTCTGGAGGGCACAAAGCTTCCCGGGAAGCTTGCAGACTGCTCAGACAGGCGCCCGGAGTTGTGCGAGATATACATCGTAGAGGGAGACTCCGCCGGCGGCACCGCAAAGCAGGGCAGAGACCGCAGGTTCCAGGCAGTGCTTCCCATCCGCGGAAAGATTCTCAACGTTGAAAAGGTACGCATAAACAGGGCCCTGGAGAACCAGGAGATAAGGGCCATGATAACGGCCTTCGGATGCGGCATTACGCAGGAGAACTTTGACGAGTCCAAGCTCCGCTATGACAGAATCATAATCATGACGGATGCCGATGTGGACGGCTCTCACATACGCATCCTGCTGCTCACCTTCTTCTTCCGGTACATGAGGCCGCTTATAGAGCACGGCCACGTGTACGCCGCACAGCCGCCCCTCTATAAGATCACAGGCAAGGGAATAGAGGACACGTACCTCTATACTGAACAGGCCATGGATGAGTTCAGAGAGTCCCATCCCGGAAAATTTGAGATTCAGAGGTACAAGGGCCTGGGCGAGATGAGCAAGGAGCAGCTGTGGGAGACCACAATGGATCCCGCAAGACGCACGCTGGTGCGCATCAACATAGATGACGCCGTGGAGGCGGACAGGCTGTTTGCGCTCCTTATGGGAGAGCAGCCGGAGCTGAGACGCCAGTTCATAGAAGAGAACGCCAAGCTTGTTGAAGAGCTGGATATTTAAGGAGGCCTAGAAAATGGCAAAGAAAGAAACCAGCCCTGAGCTTACCGAAGAGTTCAAAAAGACTCTGGCGCTCACAAAGACTCTGGACGTGGAGGTCAACGATGAGCTCAAGAAGTCCTTCATAGCGTACGCCATGGCCGTAAACGTATCGCGTGCCATACCGGACGTTAGGGACGGCCTCAAGCCCGTTCACAGGCGCATCCTGTACTCCATGCATGAGCTGGGCCTCTATTCGGACAAGCCGTACAGAAAGTGCGCGCGCATAGTCGGAGACTGCTTAGGCAAGTACCATCCTCACGGAGACTCCTCAGTATACGATGCCCTTGTGCGCCTTGCACAGGACTTCACCATAAACGAACCCCTTGTGGACGGCCACGGAAACTTCGGCTCAGTGGACGGAGACCCTCCGGCAGCAATGCGTTACACCGAGGCCAGGCTCTCAAAAATTGCAGCAGAGATGCTCCGCGACCTTGACAAGGACACCGTGGACTTCTATCCCACGTTCGATGACACCGGAATGCAGCCCACCGTCCTTCCCAGCCGTTTTCCCAACATGCTTGTAAACGGCTCAGACGGCATAGCAGTCGGCATGGCCACAAACATCCCTCCGCACAACCTCGGGGAGGTCATAGACGGCATAGTGGCCATGATAGACAATCCGGACATAGACGTGGACGGCATCATGCAGTACATCCAGGCCCCGGACTTTCCCACAGGCGCAGTGATAATGGGCCGTGCGGGCGTGCGCAAGGCATACCGCACCGGACGCGGAAACATCATAATCCGTTCCAAATGCGAGGTTGAGGAGTACAAGAGCGGCAACGCAACCCGCAGCCGCATTGTAGTGGACGAAATCCCCTACCAGGTCAACAAGGCAAAGCTCATTGAGACAATCGCAAACCTTGTCAAGGACAAGCGCATAGACGGCATATCGGACATCCGCGACGAGTCCGGCCGTGACGGCATGCGCATAGTCATAGAGCTCAAGAAGGACGCCAATCCTCAGGTTGTCTTAAACCTTCTGTACAAGCACACCGATCTGCAGGTCTCCGACGGCCTTATCATGCTTGCCCTTGTGGACGGCACCCCGAAGATACTCAACATCAAGGAGTTCATATACTACTATCTTGAGCACCAGAAGGACGTCATAACCCGCCGCACCAAGTACGACCTCGCCAAGGCCGAAGAGAGGGCCCATATCCTCGAGGGCCTCGTTATCGCCCAGGCCAGCATAGAGGAGGTCATAGCCGTCTGCCGCAGTGCCAAAGACAAGACGGACTGCGTGCAGAAGCTCACGGCAAGCTTTGACCTCGATGACCGTCAGGCCACGGCCGTGGCAGAGCTGCGCCTCTACCGCCTGTCTCACCTCGAGGTGAACAAGATCCAGGACGAACTCTCCGTCCTCGAGGCCGCCATAGCGGACTACAGGGACATCCTTTCCCACGAAGCAAGAGTCCTTGACATCATAAAGACAGATCTTCTGGACATCAAAAAGCGCTTCCCCACGAAGCGCAAGACCGAGATAGCCACCGACTTTGACGGCGAGATAGAAGACGAGGATCTCATCCCCGAAGAGCAGGTAGTGGTCTCCATGACCCACACCGGCTACGTAAAGCGTCTTCCCGTTGCAGAGTACAAGGCACAGCGCCGCGGCGGCACAGGCATAACCGGCCACAAGCCCAAGGAAGAGGACTTCGTGGAGGACATGTTCATCTGCTCCTCACACGCATCCCTGCTTCTCTTCTCCAGCTTAGGGCGCGTATACCGCATAAAGGCGTTCGAGATCCCCGAGGCCGCCAGAGCCAACCGCGGCAGGGCCATCGTGAACCTCGTGCAGATAACGCAGGATGAGAAGATCACGACCATAATCCCTGTCACAACGGTCGAAGGCTACATAGCCTTTGCAACCGACCGCGGGCTCATCAAAAAGACCCCCATGTCCGAGTTTGAGCGCATCAACCGCAACGGTAAAATCGCCATATCCCTTAACGAAGGCGACTTCCTGGTCTCCGCGCAGTTCACCACAGGCACAGATGACATCATGGTAGCCTCCAAAGGCGGCAAGGTGATCCGTTTCCCTGAATCCGCAGTCCGTTCCATGGGCCGCAACGCCGCCGGCGTCCGCGCCATGAAGATAGGCGAGGGCGATGCCCTCGTGGACATGATGGTGGTGGACAAGTCCAAGGACGTCCTCACCGTAACATCCAACGGCTACGGCAAGCGCTCCAAAATCTCAGACTACACCGTTCACGGCCGTGCCGGCCAGGGCATGAAGGCAGGCGTCTTCAACGACGTCACGGGCACACTCGTAAACCTCAAGCAGGTCAGCCCCGCTGAAGACGACGTCATGATAATCTCCGACACCGGCATCATAATCCGCATGCACTGTTCCGACATCTCCTGCATAAGCAGAGCCTCCAGGGGCGTGCGCCTCATGAAGCTCAAAGAGGGCTCTGTTGCCACCGTGGCCGTAACAGAGCGCGATGATGACGAAGACGAAGAGATCACCGCACCCGAAGAAACGTCCGCAGACGCGCCAGATTCCGCTGTAACGGCCTCTGACACCATTCCCGGGGAAGACACTGACATCGCCGATACAGACGGTACAGAGCCTTCAGAGGCCTCTGATGCGTCCTTTGACGATCTTGATACCCTTGACTACTCCGACATAATTGACGATGATGCCTTCGATTCCTCCGCCGAGGACCTTGACGACGGCGATGCCGAATACGTAACCGCCTCATCCCGTGACTTCCGCGACGCCTTCGAGGATGACATCTTCGACGATCTGGACACCGATGACTCCGATGACGAAGGCAAGGACGACGACACGGACATCTGATCCCGCGTCCCAAGCCTCATACAGAACACCATACGCCTCCTGTGTGCCCGCAAGCGCAGGGGGCTTTACTTTGCCCCCGGAACAGGCCTGGCCCGTCCCAAAAATGCCGTTTAAGGGGGAGAATTTGAAATTTTTTTCAACTTCTCCCCCGTAAAGCCTGTTTTTTCACAAAAGTGAGCCTTTTCTGTACCGATTCACAGAAGCGCTAAATGCCGGATAACGGCTATATAGCAGCGGTATAATGTAAGATATGGCCGATAACCCGATTATATCTCGCATGTAAGGCTCTGTGCCTGCATGTGCAGGCGGGCTGTCAATGGCCACATGGTAAGACCAGACCGTCCCAAAAATGCCGTTTAAGGGGGAGAACATGAAATTATTTTCAACTTCTCCCCCGTAAAGCCTGTTTTTTCACAAAAGAGTGGCATACATTGCCTTTCACTCACCGGTCTTCTCATCCGCTGCAAGCTTTGTGCCTATATGCTGGATGTACGGGTTTCGTACGGCGCCGGAGAAGTCATATTCGGATCTCATGCCATCTCCGTTGTTTCCTGTGGGCGTCTCTGGTATCTTGTCTGTCTTGTTTTCCATGGTCTTTCTCCATTTGCTGGCGGGGCCGCGCTGCAAAGAAACAAATGTTCGTACTGCCTGTTGTACTCCCGTTTGCATCAGGTTGTCAAGCAAAATCTGCAGGCGAAAGCAGGCGGTTTTTGGAGGCAGGGAGAGGGGCCGAAACAGCCTTTAAGTAGCTATAAGTCGCTTCTAAGGCAGATTTGGGCAACAGAAAAGGCAGGGCGCTTGGGCTCTGCCTTGGGATGTTTGGGCAGGTTACTTCTGCGCAGGCTGCGAGGGCTCCGCAGGAGGATTCTGGCGGCCGCCATGCGGCTCTTTTTTGGCGTGGGGCTCATGGGCCTTGTTGACCGAGGACGGCATGATGAAGTGCATGAGCTTGAGCATGAGGCCGGATATGGGGAAGGCTGCCATGACCACGACAACGATGACGAGGATCTTTGCATAGTCCCACGTGATGTCCAGCCAGCCGGTGTAGAACATGGCGTTCGTGAGGGCCGGCACGGAGAAGCCTACGATGCACAGGGCGAGGACGCACAGGCACAGGACGGTTCTGTAGAGGTTGAAGGGCTGGCAGGTTCTGTATACCATGACGAAGCCTGAGAAGGTCAGGGCTATCATGCACATGGGCCTGTAGTAGTCAGCGAAGTCCTCGTTGCAGTACTGCGTGATGTACATTGACATTACGCACAGAATCATGACCACGGCGCCCGCTATCGCGCCCGACAGCACGTGCGTCATGAATCTGCCGTGCACCCTGTCCTTGTTGGGCTGGAGGGATAAGAAGAACGACGGAACGCCTATTATCACGAACTCCATCAAGAGCATGTTCTGCGGAAGGAAGAGGTACGGCTGGGACATGCATATGCAGATCACGGCCAGGATGGCTGTGAAGAGGGTCTTCATGAGGTACAGGCAGGAGGAGTTCATTATGTTGTTGATGACTCTTCTGCCTTCGGCAACAACCTTTGGCATGGATGCGAAGTTGTTGTCCATGAGCACCAGATGGCTCACGTTGCGCGCGGCCTCGCTTCCGGCCGCAACCGAGATGGCGCAGTCCGCTTCCTTCATTGCCAGGATGTCGTTCACGCCGTCGCCCGTCATGGCCACGGTGTGTCCCTGGGACTTCATGGAACGTATGAGGACGGCCTTCTGCTCCGGCGAGACGCGGCCGAAGACGGTGTACTTGTTGGCGGCATCCTCAACCTCGCGGTCGCTCATGCCCTCGAGGGATATGAACTTCTCGGCGTGCTGTATGCCGGCTCTGCGGGCAACCTCGGCTACGGTTACGGGGTTGTCGCCCGAGATGACGCGGACGGAGACGTCGTTGTCTGCGAACCATTTAAGCGTGGGTATGGCATCCTCACGGATGTTGTCTGCTATGGATATGATGGCTATGGGCTTCACAACGGAAGGCACCCTGTCGCCAGCTATTGAGGCATTGGAATGGGCTACGGCCAGGACACGGTAGCCGCTCTGGGCAAGCTGCTTGACCATCCTTTCAACCTTGGCGGGATAGGGCTTCAGGACGAACTCCGGGGCCCCCATGACGAAGGTTCCGACCTCGTCGAACGTCACGGCTGAGAGCTTTCTCTTGGAGTTGAAGGGTATCCTGGCCGTGGGCGTGAGCTTGTCGCTGTACCCGAAATGGTTCTGCAGGGCTATGGACGTGTGGTTGTTGTCGTTCAAAGCCTTGAGCATGCTGCCCATGATTTCCTGCATGGAGTAGTCCCCTACGGTGTTGAGGATTATAGTGTCGTTGACCTTCATCTGTCCGTCCGTAATGGTGCCCGTCTTGTCCAGGCAGAGGACGTCCACGCGCGCAAGCATTTCAAGGGAGTACATGTCCTGCACCAGCGTCTTGCACCGTGTGAGGCGTATTATGCCCACGGCTAGGGCAATACTGGTCAGAAGGATCATGCCCGACGGAATCATGCCTATGACTACCGTGCAGGTCCGCTGTATCGCATAGTTCACTTCGCTGGAGAAGATCCAGGGGGAGATGCTGGCAAGGGCGCTCTCGTCCACGTGATGGTATGCAATGAGGAAGGTGCCTATGGCTATCGGGATGATGAGGACGGTGATGCACTTGATAAGGAACTTTGTGGAGTTCATTATCTCGGAGTTGGGGCGCTTGTACTTCTTGGCCTTGACGGTGAGCTTCTCTATGTAGGTCTCTTTGCCTACTTTCTCGGCCCTCAGCTTTCCGTTGCCGCCCGAGATGAAGCTTCCGGCATATACTATGTCCCCTATGTTCTTCTTTACGGACACCGACTCACCGGTGAGGATGGACTCGTTGACCTCTATGTTCCCTTCGGCAAGATAGCAGTCCACGGGCACCTGTGCGCCCGTCTCAAGGATGATGACGTCATCCACGACTATCTCGCTGGTCTGTATCTCAATCTGTTCCCCGTTGCGTATGACCTTCACATAACTTGCGCCGAGGAGCGAGAGCTTGTCTATGGAGTGCTTGGACCTTATCTCCTGCACGATGCCGACTATGATGTTTATAGCCGTTATGAACAGCACCATGTAGTTTGATACGCCCTTCGTGTTGGCAAGCACCAGAGCTATGCCCGCAAGAAGGCACAGCAGGTTGAAGAAGGTGCATATGTTGCCGATGAATATGCTGGCATAGGAGCGGGAGTATCTCTTTTCCGTGACGTTCGCAGCGCCCGGCGTCCTCTCGGCAACCTGCTCCGTGGAAAGCCCCTGGTCCAGGGGAGGATGCACCCTCTCTATCTTCCGGGGGCCCGTCTTGGAACCCTTCTCCGCAGGAACCGTTATGTACTGCGGAGTATCCGGAAAGACCAGCACCCCGGAGGGGCCGGCTTCTTCCTCATCATTATTTGCGGAATCCTCTGCCGCAGGAGCAGCAGCTGCAGCCTTTGCGGAAGCGGCCTTGGGGGCTGCCTTCGGAGCGGTCCTTGAGGGTTTGCGCACGGTCTTGGCAGGAGCCGCAGCCGCTGGCGCAGCCTCTGGAGATCCGGCACTGTCGCCGCCCGCAGGCGCATCCAGAAGGGAGGCGTCCAGCTTCACGTCTTCCTTCTTTTCCGGCTCCTTCGGATTCTCTTCTTCAGTTGGCTTAAACGATATCTTGCTCATATTCTCTCTAAAGCACATCTTCTGCGGAATGATACGAATCATTATACCATGCGCCCGCTGTTTTTTCAAGCTGTATGCATATTTTAATTGCATTTGAGAGGCGTTTGAAGTATAATTTCACAATGTAAAAACCCGGTGCAATGCCGCGGCGGCAGGAATGCCTGCCGCATATGGAAAAGGCTCATGCCGGGGAAGGCTATGAGAATATGATAGACATCAACCTTATACGCGAGAACCCGGACAAAGTAAGGGAGAACATAAGAAAGAAGTTCCAGGATGCTAAGCTTCCGCTTGTGGATGAAGTCCTGGAGCTGGACGCAAGGAAGCGCGCCCTCCAGAGGGAGGGGGATGAGAGGCGTGCCCGCCGCAACGTGCTGGCAAAGCAAATCGGCACCCTCATGCGCGAGAAGAAAATAGACGAGGCCAACCGGGTCAAGGCAGACTCCGTTGCCAACAATGACCGCGTCGTGGAGATAGAGAAGGAGTGTGCAGAAGTGGAGGCCCGCCTGAAGGCCGCTATGATGCAGATACCCAACATCATAGCAGACGACGTGCCCTTAGGCCCGGACGAGACCCACAACGTGCAGGGAGAGGTCTTCTTGGGCCAGCCCGAGAAGGACTTCGAGGTGCCCTACCACCTTGACATCCTTGAGAGCTTCGGAGGCGTGGACCTGGATTCCGCCCGCCGCACCAGCGGAAACGGCTTCTACTATCTCATAGGCGACATTGCCCGCCTGCATTCCGCAATGACAACGTACGCCAGGGACTTCATGATAGACAAGGGCTTCACATACGTCATTCCGCCCTTCATGATCCGCAGCGACGTCGTATCCGGCGTCATGAGCTTCGAGGAAATGGACGGCATGATGTACAAGATAGAGGGCGAGGACCTGTACTTAATCGGCACCTCTGAGCACTCCATGATAGGCCGCTTCATGGGCGCAAACCTGAAGGAAGAGGACCTTCCCCAGACCCTTACGTCCTACTCGCCCTGCTTCCGCAAGGAGAAGGGTGCCCACGGCATCGAGGAGAGGGGCATATACCGCATACACCAGTTCGAGAAACAGGAGATGATAGTGGTCTGCAAGCCTGACCAGAGCGATGAGTGGTATGAGAAGCTCTGGCGCTACACCGTGGAGCTCTTCACTTCCATGGAGATCCCCGTCCGCCAGCTCATATGCTGCTCCGGAGACCTCGCTCCCCTCAAGTACAAGAGCTGTGACGTGGAGGCCTGGAGCCCCCGCCAGCACAAGTATTTCGAGGTCGGCAGCTGCTCCAACCTCACGGACGCCCAGGCCCGCCGCCTTAACATCCGCTACAAGAACTCCGCCACGGGCAGGTACGAGTACTGCCACACCCTCAACAACACCTGCGTCGCTCCGCCCCGCATGCTCATAGCCTTCCTTGAGAACCATCTCCAGGCAGACGGCTCCGTCACCATCCCTGATGTCCTCCGCAAGTACATGGGCGGCAAAGAGGTCCTCATCCCCACAAAGAAGAAGTAACCTCCGTCCGCCCGCAACAGCACCAGAAAACACGAAAGCCCCCGGCATATGCTGGAGGCTTTTATAATTATTCGTATATATCCGAATCTGACAAGGCAGCTTTTATTTTTTCCTGCATGTCTTTAATTATGCGTTTGCATTTAGCTTCAGGGAGCCTAGCTAATCTTGCGCATTCGAGTAGGTCTGATACATCTGGATTTCCGTTGTCGCACACTGTCATCTGGTGCTGGTCTCCTCTTTTGATCCTTGTAATATCATAAGCTGGTGAAAGAATATATCCTTTCAAAACCTCATCATAAATAAAAGCAAAGTTCTTAGCATGGTCATCCGTATTATTAAACAATACGTTGAAACACATCCTGCGATAGGCTTCCATTGAATCATCTTCAGGTCTCGCCGATATTCGTTCTATTACATTGAACAGGTGCATATAGTCCACAACAGGCATACTGATAGGAATCTCAAGTATTGCTGAGAGTGATATCATATGTATTCGCTTTCCGTTGTTTCTGTCAAATCTTTTAGTCGCAAAGTATCCATCGCATTCCTTTGAGGGGAAAAGGCTGCATTCGTTAACATTGATATCGCAAGATTTAGCAAGCATATTTGTCGCATATTCTTTTCTGCCTATTTCAGGCGGGTCAATGCGGCAAGGAAATTTAACTATCCAGTCATCATTACCGAGACGAAGGTGGGCCTTAGGCCTTGCTCCGCCGCTGGACCCACCCATCAAAAAGACGCGGTCAAGATCCTCATACGGAACGTCTTGATCATTAAATATCATATTAACATCCGCAGATAACTGATCCAGATCGGGCATCTCAATAGTATCATCTTCAGCCATAGAAGGCTCATAATTAAGCCCACCTAAGCCATTAGAACCTACTAGAGCCAGTTTGGTCATTGGTGTTAGCCGAGAATAGTCTATCTTCTTCTTAGCCAAGCTGCGCTTGATTAAAATCTGACCCCAACCATCTGGGAATGAATCAGCAAAAACCCCATGCAAGCCACCGAAATTGGAATTCGGATTAATCTGCAATTCATTGGTGAGTGGCAGATTTAGAGGTGAAATCGGGAACCCTGCCGCAAGCCACTCGGGAGAGTATTGAAAACCTATTCTGTCGTATCCAAGGTCAAAAAGACACCCAACACAGGTGCCGTTAAACATAACATTCAACTTCTCAACTTTTTGTATTGTCATTTGCTATAGTCCTTATAATCAACAACTCTTTTGTACTTAAATAGGGAATCAAAGTCAGACAGATACCCAAGAGCATCTGCAACTCTGAGAAATGAATATAAAGATATTTCACCGGTCTGCTCAAAACGCCGATATGAAGCCAATGAAACCCCGCTTTTTCTAGCCAGATCCTTCTGTGTTAGGTGCTGTTCTTTTCTATGAAGTCTAATGCGAGAAACAAGGGTTTCGGTTACTGATTGTTCAGTTAGAATTGGAAAGAAATTGGAGAGATCATATTTATTTTCCATAGTACTAATATATTAGCACTTTAATTAGTTTTGTCAAGTAATTACTAATATTTTAGTAATAAATTTATGCTTGAGATATTCTTCAAGTTCGTATTCATATGTCAATTATATTATCTGCATACTTTGACCCCTTGACAATATATAAGGAATCATATGCAAAAGGTTAAGTAATAATATATTGTTATTTTTATCTTTAAAAGGATATAATTACTAATATTTAAGTACTCATAGATTTTCTGTGGCTAGCAAAATTCCGAAATGGAAAAGTTTTTCCCAAAACGCCAGAAAAATTCCGAAATCGGAATGAAATTTGGCTGTTTGGCGTATCTGCGAGGCAGGAAAGACGCCAAACTACGGCCATGCGTCACAGGTGCCGGATCAGGAAGTGCCTTGGATATGCATGGATATGAGCACAGAATGGCTCAAGAGGGCCCGGATTCCTTGATATTTCCCCGGTGGGGTGGTATAATCTAGGGGATGAGACTCCTGTTCTTTGACATAGAGTGCGCATGCGTGTACAAGAACGTGGCCAAGATATGTTCGTTCGGATACGTGCTCTGTGACGACAAGTTCAATATTCTTCAGAAGAGGGACATACTGGTAAATCCCAGAGGCAAATTCCATCTCACGGACGGCAGAGGCGAGAAGGGGATTGTTTTGCCGTACGATGAGGATTTCAGAAGGTTCCCGGCCTTTCCCGGCGTGTATGACGAGATAAGGGCTCTTCTGGAGGACAAGAACAATATGGTGTACGGCCATGCCGTGGAAAACGACATAAAGTATCTGAACCTTGAGACCAGGAGATACAGCCTGCCGCCCTTCCATTTTTCATTCTCGGACACGCAGCTCATATACAGGACCCTCATAGGGGACTTCACCCAGTGCCCCGGCCTTGAGACCATGGCCTCTCAGCTTGGCATAGAGTTCAAGCCCCACAGGTCAGAGGATGACGCATACGTCACCATGTGCGTTCTCAAGAAGATCTGTGAGAACACGGGCTGTTCCGTGTATGAGCTTAAAAAGAGGCTCCAGCTGCACAGGGGCTCCACGCACAACATGCACGTGCAGGCACCCACGTCCAACGCCTACATGGCTTTCCAGGAAAAGAAAAAGCACGAGAAGGAGCTCAAGGAGCAGGCCATGAACGCCATAACGGAGCACATTCTCATGATGCATGAGAAGCCCTCAGGAGCACTTAAGGGCAGCACCTTCAACTTCAACCCGGAGCTGGAGGCGGACACGGACAAGTGCCTGCCGCTCATAGACAGGATATATGAGCTTGGAGGCGCATACAGCCACCACATGTCCCGCTGCAACATATACGTGGAGGGAGATTCGGATGATTCCATCCGCACCAGGATGGCTCATGAGCGCGAGGACCTCGAGATAATAACCCTTTCCAGGCTGGAGGAGATGCTGCATGGAGCTTCCTGAAGCGTTTTCAGAGCGCATGAAAAGCCGGCTGGGCCCCTCATATGATGCCTTCATCGCAGGCTATGACCGCCCTGCAGAGAAGGGCGTGAGGGTCAACACACTCAAGATATCCTTAGAGGACTTTGAACGCCTGGCCCCCTTCACGCTGGACGGCAAAGTGCAGTGGGAGCCCAGCGGATACTATGTGAAGGGGCATGCCATAGGCAAGACCCTGCTGCACCAGGCAGGGGCCTTTTACATGCAGGAACCCTCTGCCATGAGCGCCGTCCCGGAGCTTGAGGTGCAGCCCGGGGACAAGGTTTTAGACATGTGCGCAGCCCCCGGAGGCAAGTCCACGCAGATAGCGCAGTATCTTCGCGGCGAGGGCTTTCTCATATCCAACGAGATTAACAAAAAGCGCTCCCTGGCGCTCTGCGAGAACATAGAGCGCATGGGCCTCACCAACGCCCTTGTGACCACGGCGGAGCCTGAGGAGCTCTCATTCTTTTTTGACTCATTCTTTGACAAAATCCTCGTGGACGCGCCCTGCTCCGGCGAGGGCATGTTCCGGAAAGATAAGGACGTCATATACACCTGGAGCGAAGGGATAGTCCGCAAGTGCGCCGCCCGCCAGAAGGAGATCCTCTCCGAGGCCGCCAAAATGCTCTGTCCCGGCGGCAGGCTGGTGTATTCCACATGCACCTTCTCCGAAGACGAGGACGAGAACCAGATCTCAGCCTTCCTGGAGTCCCGCCCGGACTTCCGTCTTGTGCGCATGAAGAAACTGTACCCGCATGAGATACGCGGCGAAGGGCACTTCGTGGCCGTCCTTGAAAGGACGGACGGCAACAAGAAGAGCGTCTCCCAGATGAAGCCGGACAGCGAACGCGCCACCCACGTGCGCCTGTACAGGGAGTGGGAGCAGGACACGCTCTTGGAGCCCATCCGAAACATATACTCCGGCGCAAGCGGCAAGGTGCACACTTTCCCGGACGAAGCCCCGAAAACAGCCGTATGCGGCAACAACAGCATAGACGTGCGCAGGAACAACCTTTTGGGGGACATCATAGACGGCAGGCGCTTTGAGCCCTCTCATACCCTCGCAATGCGCCTCAAGCCCTCCGGGGTGCGCCACGTGGACGTGGATGAAGAGACCGCCATGCAGTACCTCAAGGGCTTCCCCGTAGACTGCCCGGGAGCCGAAAGCGGCTGGAGCGTCATAATGTACGAAGGCATGCCTCTCGGCTGGTGCAAGGTTGTCGGCGGCATCGCCAAGAACCACCTCCCAAAGGGCCTCAGAATGCAGATGTAAAAACTGCATTGGCCGCAGCATATCCCGCATTGAACGCAGCATATCCCGCATTGGCCGCAGCATATCCCGCATTGAACCGCAGTATGCGCCCAAATAAAGGCGCCGGCAGAAGACACCATGCCTGCGGGGGCAGCAATACAAGCAGAACAGGAGCCGCTGAGGCTCCTTTTAAGTGCCCGAAATATGCGTATACGGCGCATATGGCGGGTTCTTTGCGCATATGCCCGCACAAGTGCAAAGGGAGGGCCAGAGGGGAGTAGAGGGGCAGGAGAAGCCCGTATGGGCGTCCTGCGGCATATACCGGAGCCCGGCGGCAATGCAGGCGGAGGTGCGGGATGCGCAGGCAAAAGAAAAGCGGAAGCTGATGCAGCTTCCGCTTAAGTGCGTTATTCAGGGCTAGGAGGCATCTCCGGGATTCTGCCCCTCATCCTCTGTGGGTGCCAGGTGAAGTCTTCTTATGTACCTCTCACGCTTGCGGTACATGTTCTTCTCCTTGGACTTGTATCCCTTCTTGCGGCGTACGTTCTTCGCAATGTCTCTGATGAGGATTGCCACAAGGGTTACGATGAGGACTACGGTCAGGATTATAGATGTAACGAGGAGCCATACGGAGTATGTCGTCTCGGACTCTTCTTCCTCTTCCTCTTCGATGGTTACGGTTCCGATCTCAATCTCCTTGTCCACTACGGAATAGTCTGCGAAGATGTTGTACTCGGAGATCATTTCATTTCCGTCTGCATCCTTGTTGTCATACTTGTTGTAGGTGAAGTATGCAAGCGCCTCGGTGTAGTCGGATGCGTCATAGTCATATCCGGTCTCGCCGTCTGCAGCCGTCTCAGCGTTCCAGGGAACGTAGCTTGCGGAGTCGTAGAAGGAGTAGGTGTAATACAGTGCGGTGTATCCGCTGATGTCCTTGATCTTGTCAACGTCATCCTGCGTAATAGTTGAAGCTTTGGAGATGAGCTCCTGTGCCTTATCAGAGTCTACATCAAGGAGATCCACAAGGGTATCTGTGTCGCTGTTAATGAGAGCCTCGACATACTTCTCATAGAACGCTATGTTCTGGCTGTATGAAGGCATGGCGGCCACAAGCGGATATGTTGTCCTGCCGGTTGTTTCATCTGTTACGGACATCAGCAGGTCTCTGTAAAGGTCTGTGATGCTGGTCTCGTACTCGGAGAGCAGGTCATCGTAGTTGTCATCCGTGATGCTGTATGCGCTGTAATCGAATGCGATTGCGCCTTCGGAGTAGGAGTTATCATCGCCTACGCCGGACTGGTCTCTGTCGCCGCTCCAGAGCTCTACTCTGTAGCTCTTGGAAAGGTTGCCGGTGTGGATGATGAAGTTTACGGCTACCCACTGGCCGTTGGTGTTGCCGATTGTTACGGTGTACGGAGTCTGGTCCTGGGTTATCTGTTCGTAGTCTCTCGTGTACTGCTTATCGAATCCCTGGACAACGATCTCTTTGTCATCGTCATCGGTTGCATGTACCTGGCGGTATGCGGTGACTTCTTCGTCATCGTCATCGTAGTAGGTGTACTCTTCATCTACGAGATAGTAGTAAGCTTTGTCCTCTGCGCTCCACTCGAACACACGTGTGCCGTCGGTAGCAACTAGGTAGTGGTCCTGAAGGACTGAGCAGCTTTCATCAGCGTAGTAGTCGGTGCCGTCTTCGAGGTCATCATACATTACCCTTACGCCCTTGCCGTCCTCGCCCTTCTCATAGAAGGTGTCGCTCTCGAAGTCTATGTTCTGGTATACTCTGTCGTAGTTGTAGATGTTGGCGTATACGCCATCGTCTGATGTATCCTGGTAGTTGTCGTACAGGCCGTCATCTCTCGTGCTGTATACGATGTGCGTCCTGTGCTCCTTGTCTGTCCAGCTGCTGTCATACTGTGCGTCAAGCACGTTGCCGTCATCATCATACCAGAATGTGTATTCCGGAGTCTCATATCCGAGGATGTCGTTTGTATCCGGATCAATGAGATAAATGTGAGCCTCGGCGTCGCCGCTTACCATCACGTTGATGGAGATGGTGGTGTAGCCGGATGATGAGAATGTGCTTGTGGAGCTTACGAAGCCGTAGTTGCAGATGCTTGCGGTAGTGTAGTATGTGGTGTTCTCGTCATACTCTTCATCTTCTCCCACAGAGCGGAGCTTCTTGCCGTTGTAGGTTAAATACACTTCGCCTTCGTAATCCGCCTCGGCAGCCACATAGTACTGCTTGTAGGTGTCTGCGTCTGCTCCTGCGTTGACTGCATATTTGCGGAGGTTGTTTACTATGAGGAGAGGCTGGTATGTGAGGTCTCCGAAGACTGCTTCCCACTTCTCCAGTGCGGTTGTGTAGCTGGAAAGATCTGCAACAAAGGCACTCAGAATCTCATTCTGGAGGTCTTCATCGTAATTCTCGAAGTTCTCCTTGTTGATGAGGCCTGCGTATGAGTTGGAGTTGTATGCGTCCAGATCCGGATTACTTTCTGCGTCTGCGACTACAGTAGAGCTTGTGCCGTTTACGCCGCTGTAGGAGGAGGGGTTGGCGATGCCGGAGGTGATGTCTGAGCGGTCATCGGCCTCGTCGAAGGCGTTGCCGGAGGTGTCATCCTTGGTGTCCGTCATCTCAAAGGATGCGGAGTAGGTGCCGGAGGATGCAAGGGCGTTGATGTCCTCGTCCGTCTCCAGAATCTGCATGTTGGCAAGCATTGCCCAGCCGTAATAGTATGAGTTGTTGGTTGTGGAATCTATCGTAGTGTTGCCGAAGGAGAAGTCGATGTTGAAGGTCTTGGTCTCTTCGGTGTCGTTGTGAACGAAGAAGAAGCACTGTACCCAGCCGTCGAAGATGTCTTCGTCATCCCCTACGTCCGTGGTGACGTCCGTGGTCTCGAAGGCGTAGCTTGCGTTGCTGTCCTCGTCGTCGGTGTCGTAGATCTTAAGCGTTGCGCCCGTCTTGCCGTTCATGTCCGAGGTCTTTACCCAGCAAGATACGATGACGTACTCATCCGGGTCAAGCACGAAGGCGCTGTCGGCTATCGTTGCGGTGTAGGCTGCGCCGTATGCGGAAAGGAGTACAAGCAGGTTTGTGTTGCTGCCTGCGGCCTTCGGAAGGCTGCCTACGTTTGCGGTGGCGTTGTTGAGGATGTTGTAGTAATCGGTTACGTTGTATGAGCCCTCCTCATCGGAGCCGTAGTTCATGTTGTATGAATATGCGCCCACAAGGTCCTTGGACGTGATTCTGGAGTCCGTCATGGTCTTCGGAAGCTGTGCTCCCTCGGACAGGCCTTTCTTCGTAACCTGGTTGTACTTGGCGTCATCGTTTTCGGATGAAACGTACGTCTTGGTCTTGACCTCTTCCTCGGTAAGCCCTGCGGTCACGTTGTCTGCGCCGAAGGTTATGCCCTGGTATGCGGAGCCGCCGGCAGCGGTCTCGGATGCGAGGTCTATATAGTAATGGGTGTCCTCTGAATTGCGGGCGTCTTCATCCCTGTATGAATAGTCTGCGTAGAAGATCTTGTCATCCGTGTCGGACGTGAGGTTGCATGTGGAGTTTGCAAGGCTTCCGCCGCCTGCAAGGAACTCTTCATATGTGCAGCCTGTGGACTGGAGAGT
Organism: Clostridia bacterium; assembly: GCA_021204585.1. Taxonomy (GTDB): domain Bacteria; phylum Bacillota; class Clostridia; order Christensenellales; family Borkfalkiaceae; genus Coproplasma. Next base: position 25,513 of record JAJPZC010000013.1, on the reverse strand, counting down.
CACGTACTGCGTGATCTCGATGTCATCGAAGAATGCATATCCTGCAACGGCTTCGGTCACGTCATCCCCGCCGAGGCCCAAGTTGAAGGTTACGGTGCTGTCTGCGAAGTCGCAGCCGTTGATGTATACGGTGTACTGGATCCAGCCGTTGGAGCTATCTACGTTGGAGCTCTTCGCAAGGATCTTCTCCGTGTTGATGGCCGTGATCTTGGTTGAATCTATCGTGGTGCCGTTTACTGTCTGAACGACTTCGATGTATGCGCCCCTGTCCTCATCGTCGTTCTGGCTGTAGCCTTTATCGAACTTGAGGTCTGAGGTCTTTACCCACACGGAAAGCTCTGCGGCCGTGTTGGCTGAGATCGTGATGGTGGTGGAAGAGCTGTAGTACTGGGAGATGCCGTTGTCCGTGGACTCTGCGTTGTGGATCATGAGGACGTTGGAGATATATGTCCTGAAGTCCTGGCTTACGTCATTGGCGTCAATGTCTCCGTTTGCGGCCTGTGCTGCGTATGAGTCGTCGTTGATGTAGAAGAGGTCGCCTGTAGTGTCATCCTCGTACAGGATCTCCTTCACGTCATCAACCATTATGTACTGGGTGCCGTCTGCATCCGTCTGTATGTCATAGTGCGTCCCGGGGTTTGAAATCATCTCCTCACGGATGCACTGGGTGCATGCTTCATCGAAATAGTAATCACAGGTCTTGTTGTCTTCATCGGACTCGTCGCCCTTGTAGTATACGGTCTCGCCGTTCAGGGTGCCGGTATTCTCATCTTTGTAGGTGATGCCGAAATAGGACTCATACGTGGCGCGGAGCGTTGATTCGCCGCCCTTGAATGTTGCGATGGCGCTTGTGTCCACGTCATCTGCGTCAAGGGTTGCCGCATAGTTGTCCTTGTACAGGATGTCATCGGATGTCATCCCGTTGTAGTCTATGTATTCGTCCTCGTAGTCGTCATCGTCGGAGTCAAGCTCATTGTTGTAGTCAAGCTTGTCTTTGAGGCCGGAATCCGTCAAATCATTCCACGCCTGCTCAGAGGTGGAAATGATTCCTGACATTGCGGTGGAGGAGTCTCCGTTGAGGGTCCAGCTGTCCGGCGTCTTGATGAGGTACACGGCGTCATCCGGTATGGAGAAGTACTCGAAGTTTCCGTTCTTGATGGTCTGCGTGTCCTCGCCCTTGGGGTATGTCACGGTCTCGTCTTCAGAGCATGCTGCGGCAAGGAATGTGCAGCTTACGGCAACGCAGCAGAGCACTGCGATGGCGGCATTTCTGATAATGCGTTTCTTGTTATAGCTTATCGCCATAGTGTCATTGTTCCTGTGAGATTACTATTTCTGCTGCCTTTGGCGCAACTCAAACAGGCTGCGCCACAGGCAACCGTTTATCATTTTAATATAAAACCGCCCCTTACGCAAGCAATTAAGCCGCCCCGCAGGCAAAAATTTATACAAATTTTATATTAAGTCACGCCTGCGCACGCGCACGCAAGGTCTTCCACGCCCCCTTCAGGGGCTCCCATGAGCCTTGCATACGCGCAAAAATTGTCCCGTCAAAGGCACATATGGCGGCACTTGTCGCCTCTGAAGAGGCCTGTACACGGCTCATGCAAGGCCAAGAAGCCCCTTGGAATGCCGTATGGCGGCTTCAGGATACCGGACAGGACGCCAAAATGCACGGCGGGAGGCAACAGATGCAGGCAAAACGCTTTATTTTGGGCAGGAAAGATGGTATAGTATGAGGGTATGAACGTTTACGCAATCAGCGACCTCCACCTGCCCGGCGGACAGGACAAGCCAATGACAAAGTTCGGGGCGGACTGGACGGATCATTTCAACAGAATAAAGGCAGACTGGCTGGAAAAGGTGAAGCCGGAGGACATAGTGCTCCTCTGCGGGGACTTCAGCTGGGGCATGGAGCTCAAGGACATCCACGAGGACCTCATGGGCCTTGCGGGCCTTCCCGGAGAGAAGGTCTTCATACGCGGCAACCATGATTACTGGTGGCACGGCATAACCAAAGTGCGCAATGCGGCCCCGGACTCCACGTTCCATTTCCTGCAGAATGACTGCATCCGTATAGGCACCATAGTCATATGCGGTTCAAGGGGCTGGACCTGCCCCGGCAGCCCGGACTATACGGACCAGGATGAGAAGCTGTACCTCCGCGAGGCGGAGCGCTTCAACCTGTGCTTCAAGGAAGTCCACAAGGTAATGCAGCCTGGAGACACGCTCATAGTGTGCATCCATTTCCCGCCCTTCTCATTAAAGAACCCCGGCACCCTCTTCACGAGGACTTTTGAAGAGGAAGGGGCGAAGAAGGTGGTCTTCGGGCACCTGCACGGGGACGCTTATTTTCCCATGCGCCAGCAGAGGGACGGCACAGAGTACATACTCACCTCCTGCGACAAGCTTGGCTTCAGGCTTGCGCGCATACTTTAGCCGCATGCTCTGGCCGCATGCTCTGGCCGCATACTCTGGCCGCATGCTCTGGCCGCATGCTTTGGCCGCATGCTTTGACCGCATACTTTGGGCCAAAAAATTAGTCCAATACTCTTTACTTTCTCCCGTCCCTGTGCTATACTCTATCCAAATCAACGGCAAGGCGTCATAGATGGCAGTTAACATGGTGAGACAGGGCTCCCGGACAATATATAGACAGACAAGACGGTAAGGTACAGGCCGCGCAACACGCGGATGCGCCACAGCCGTTTTTTTTCAGCCCGCATTCAGCTTCAATCTGCCATATACGGGGCTCTTTGCAGTCCGGAGGGGCATAAATGCAGCCCGCGGCAGGGAGCAATGCCCTTTTGGACGCCCAAAAGAGATAGACCGCCGGATATCATTAAAACACGCACAATATCAAGCATATAGAAGACACGCTGGGATGCCCGGCCTAAAGAGGCCGGAGACATGAGGACAAGATGCTAAGACATAAAGATTTGCTGGGGCTCCAGTACACGGAGCCGGAAGAGATACAAGAGATTCTGGACGGAGCGGAAGGGTGCTTCGACTTCCTCTGCAGCAGGGATCCGAAGCACAGGGAAGACCTTAAAGGCAGGACTCTTGTGACCCTCTTCTATGAAAACAGCACCAGGACAAGAACGTCCTTTGAGCTTGCGGGAAAGTACCTGGGAGCAAATGAAGTGAACATCTCCACGGCTTCAAGCTCCGTGCAAAAGGGTGAGTCTTTAATAGACACCGGCAAGACGCTGGACAGCATGAAGATAGACTTCATAGCCATCCGTCATCCCATGGCGGGAGCTCCGAAGCTCCTTGCAGACAACGTAAGGGCAAGCGTCATAAACGGCGGGGACGGAATGCATGAGCATCCCACACAGGCTCTTCTGGACATGTTCACCCTCAGAAGGAGCAAGGGACACCTGGACGGCCTGAAGGTGGCCATCCTCGGAGACATAAAGCACAGCCGCGTGGCCCTTTCAAACACCTTCGGCATGACAAAGATGGGCGCAAGCGTGTACGTATACGGCCCGGAGACCATGATGCCGCAGGGACTGGAGCGCCTGGGAGCGCATGCCGCTAAATCAAGGGAAGAGTGCCTTGAAGGTGCAGACGCCGTCATGGGCCTTCGCATCCAGCTGGAAAGGATGGGCGGCGGCCTGTTCCCCTCACTCGGAGAGTATGCAAAGTTCTACGGCGTGAACGAAGACGCATTGAAGCTTGCCAAGCCGGATGCCATAATACTGCACCCGGGCCCCGTGAACAGGGGCGTGGAGCTTACCCCGCAGGTCATAGACGGCGGAAGCAGCAGGATAAACAGGCAGGTTACGGGCGGCCTTGCAGTGCGCATGTCCGTATTAAAGCTCCTTGCGGAGTACCGGGACTGCTGCATGTAAGAAGAGCCCGCAAGCAAAGGGGCCGGATATGACAAAGGAAGAGGAGTTTGCCGCAGAGTTCAAGAAGTTCGTGGACAGGCAGATAGCGGAGCACGGCGCCGTCGTGATTGAGATGAGCCCGGATGGCTCCAAATACGTCTTCACCCCGGCAGACAAGTATGTGAAGGACAATGCCCCCGAGGCAGATGACAGCATGAATTACCTGTACTGGGAAGACATGTGGTTCAGGCGTTAAATGCTGACAGGAGTTAAAGGCCGTCAGAAGTTAAATTCGGTCACGCGTTAAAGGTTGGAAGATATGATCAAATGCATTATGAACGGCACCGTGGTGCTTAAGGACAGAGAGATTAAGACGGACATTCTCATAGAGAACGGCATAATAGAGAGCATAGGGGACTTCACGCCCCTGCCCGGCTGCGAGATAATAGACGCCGCGGGCAAGTACGTCCTGCCCGGCATAGTGGACATGCACGTGCACTTCCGTGAGCCCGGATATGAGGGCAAGGAAGACATAGAGACCGGAAGCCGTGCGGCGGCGCACGGAGGAGTAACGCAGGTTGCCTGCATGCCCAACACGGATCCCACATGCGACAATGCCGTCGTAGTCTCCTATATAGTGCACAGGGCAAAGGAAGTAGGCCTTTGCAAGGTGCACCCCGTAGGGGCCATCACGAAGGGCCAGAAGGGCGAAACGCTTGCAGACATTGGCAAAATGAAGGGCGCAGGCGCCGTTGCCTTGAGCGAGGACGGCAAGTCCGTCATGAACTCCCAGATAATGCGCCTCGGGATGGAGTACGGGAACGGCTTCGGCTTGAAGTGCCTCTGCCACTGCGAGGACATAAACCTCGTGGACGGCGGCGTGGTGAATGAAGGATACAACTCAACCATGACCGGCCTCAAGGGCATCCCCAGGGCCGCAGAGGACATTATAATCTCCAGGGACATATGCCTTGCGGAGAGCATAGGCTGCCCCGTGCACATCTGCCACGTCTCCACCTGGTCCGGCGTGGAAATCATAAGGGCCGCCAAGAAGAGGGGCGTGCATGTTACGGCAGAGACATGCCCCCATTACTTCGCCTTGACAGATGACTGCATAACCACATATGACACATACACCAAGGTGAACCCTCCCATCCGCGAGGAGCGGGACAGGCAGGCAATCATTGCCGGCCTCAAGGACGGCACCTTAGACTGCATAGTAACAGACCATGCCCCTCATGCCCTCAAGGACAAGCAGGTGGAGTACAACCTTGCTGCCTTCGGCATAAGCGGCATAGAGACCAGCTTCGCCCTGTCCTATACGTACCTTGTAAAGAGTGGTGTCATGACCCTCCCGGAGCTCATGCGCAAAATGAGCTATGTGCCTGCACAGATCCTGGGCCTTGAGGGCGGCGAGATAAAGGAAGGGGCTCCCGCAGACCTCTTCATAGCAGACCTCAATGCCACGTACAGGATAGACAGCAGCACTTTCCTTTCCAAGGGCAAGAACACACCCTTCAACGGAATGGAAGTCACCGGAAAGGTCGTAAAGACCTTCATGGACGGCAAGGAGACGTACTCGGAGGAGTAGTCCCCTCGCCCGCACGAAAAGCCATAGCCCTTTCTGCGGGCAGGCTCCGGACATTTGTGCAAAGTGCACAAACAGCGGTTATATTTGAGCTGCTTTGCTGGAAAGCAGGCAGAAAATCTGGGAAGTATGGATACAGCCTGGCAGCGGGCTGCCCTGTGGAAAATGAATATAGAGTGAGAGAACAAGAAGGTTTTGAGAGATGATAGACAGTCTTATAGACAAAATCATTGACATGCAGAACCCCACCTGCGTGGGGCTGGACACAAGCTTTGAGTATCTTCCGGACGAGATGAAGGAGGACATCTCAACGTTTGAGGGCGCCAGTGAGAAGCTGGTGGAGTTCAATATGAACATCATAGACGCCCTCAGGGACATAGTGCCCGCCGTCAAAGTGCAGATTGCGTATTACGAAATGTACGGCTATGACGGCCTCAAGGCGTTTGCGTACACCCTCAACTATGCCCACGGCGCAGGCATGACGGTCATTGCAGACTGCAAGCGCAATGACATAGGCACCACGGCCACTGCGTACGCCAAGGCATACCTCGGCAAGACTGATGTAGGCCCCAGGCAGATCAAGTCATACTCTGCGGACATGCTTACCGTAAACGGGTACCTCGGCTCAGACGGCATAAAGCCCTTCATGGACAACGCCCGCCAGTACAACAAGAGCATCTTCGTGCTTGTAAAGACATCCAACCCCTCGTCCGGCGAACTGCAGAACATGAAGCTGGAGGACGGCAGGTTCGTATATGAGCGCATGGGAGAGCTTGTCTCGGAGTGGGGCAATGACGGCATAGGCAAGTACGGGTATTCGGACGTGGGAGCCGTTGTCGGCGCCACCTTCCCGGAGGAGGCTGCAAAGCTCCGCAAGGAGATGCCGCACACCTTCTTCCTCATACCCGGATACGGTGCACAGGGCGGAAGCGGCGAGACCGTCAAGGCCTGCTTTGACTCCCGCGGCTTAGGCGGCATCGTAAACTCCTCCAGAGGCATCATCTGCGCATACAAGAACCCCAGATACTCCGGCATGACATACAAAGAGGCAGCCCGTGCCGCATGCCTGGACATGCAGGCAGACCTTTTAGGAGCCATCGGCAAGATAGGCAGATAACCGCGGTTAACCGCAGTTAACCGCTGCGCTTATACGGCGCTCCGGGGAGCGCATGCGTACCAAACAGACAAGGAAACCCACACCGGGGAACCATACATGAAAGACCTTACCGCAACCGTCTTAAGAAACGTCCGCATCGCAGACAACATATACGAGATGACTCTATCCCTCCCGGAGGACATTGGTCCCATCCGCGGGGGACAGTTCCTCTCCGTCTCAACGGGCGAGGCAGACCAGCTTCTGCGCCGTCCGTTTGGCGTGCTCAAAAGCACCGGGACGGAGGTATGCATAGGGTACCAGGTGAAGGGAGCCGGCACGCAGGCCCTTGCAAGGCTTGCGCCCGGCAAGGATCTCAAAGTCCTTCTGCCCCTCGGGAACGGCTTCAATCTGGACGGGTACAGCAGGATTGCCGTCATAGGCGGCGGCGTTGGCATCTTCCCGCTTATAGCAACCATAACGCAGAATCACACAGAGAAGGACTTCTACTCATACATAGGCTTCAGGAACGCCGGCGCCGTATGCTACACCAAGGAGCTCTCCAAGTCCAGAAAGCTGGTCATCTCCACGGATGACGGCTCATACGGCCTGCACTGCAACGCCGTCCAGGCCTTCATGGCAGATTATGCCAGCCTGGACATGGACTGCATCATCTCCTGCGGCCCCCTGCCCATGCTCAAGGCCCTCAAGGCCTCCCTCAAGGAGGCTGGCTGCTCCGTGCCATGCTTTGTCAGCATGGAGGAAAGGATGGGATGCGGGATAGGAGCATGCCTTGCATGCGTGTGCAAAGGTGCGGACGGGAGCAATCTAAGAGTGTGCAAAGACGGGCCGGTCTTCAATATGGAAGACCTTGCATTGTAATGAAAGGGGCTTGGATATGGCAAATTTAAGCGTAAATATTTGCGGAAGGAAACTAAAGAACCCCGTCATTGCTGCAAGCGGAACGTTCGGCTTCGGCAAGGAGTATGATGAGATATATGACATCTCCTTTCTGGGCGGCATAAGCTCCAAAGGGCTCACGTTGAAGCCCCGTCTCGGAAACGCCACGCCCCGCATAGCGGAGGGCAGAAGTGTAATCCTCAATGCCGTAGGCCTGCAGAACCCCGGCGTGGAGGAGTTTATACGGGAAGATCTGCCTTTCCTCAAGACTAAGGACATATGCATAATTGCCAACGTGGCCGGAGCCTCGTATGAGGATTATGAGAACATCTGCGCCAGGCTGGACGGCATTGTGGATATAATAGAGCTCAACATCTCCTGCCCCAACGTAAAGCAGGGCGGCATGGCCTTCGGCGTAAAGCCGGATATGGTGCAGGAGGTTACCAGAGTATCCAAGGGAGCCCTTTCAAAGACTCCGCTTATGGTAAAGCTCTCTCCCAATGTGGAGAGCATAATAGTGAACAGCCAGGCGGCCGCAAAGGGCGGCGCGGACGCCATATCCCTTGTGAACACCTTCACAGGTATGGTCATAGACGCAGAGAGACGCAGGCCCGTTCTTGCAAACAACACCGGCGGCGTGTCTGGTGCAGGCATAAAGCCAATAGCCCTCCGCATGGTGTACGAGGCTGCCCACTCCGTCCAGATACCGGTAGTAGGCATGGGCGGCATCATGACCGGTCTGGATGCCATAGAGTTCATGATGGCCGGCGCCTGCGCCGTGCAGGTTGGCACGGCAAATTTTGCAGACGCAAATGCCATGCCCCGCATAATCTCTGAGATGAACGCATGGCTGGACGCCCACGGCGTGCAGGACGTCAATGACATCGTAGACACACTTACCCTCAATTGAGACAACGAATATCCACGCAGGGACCCCCTTGGGCGCCATCCCGGTTCCAGGCACGCAGGCCTTTCCATGCGCAGGCAAAAAAAAGACACACGGGCGCATGAGGCGCCCTGTACCATATATAAGAATAGCCGCTCTGGCGGCTGCAGGAGACAAAATGGACTATAAGAGAGAATTCATAAAGTTCATGTATGACAGCGGAGTGCTTACCTTCGGGGACTTCACCTTGAAGAGCGGCAGAAAGGCTCCGTACTTCATCAACACAGGCAATTACAGGACGGGCGAGGAGCTTGCCACACTCGGCAAGTATTACGCCGCATGCATAGAGGACAACAAAATAGAGGGAGACACCCTTGTGGGCCCTGCGTACAAGGGAATACCCCTTGCGGTGGCGGCAGCCGTTGCCCTCTGGACCAGCTACGGCAAGAGCCTCAACTACTGCTTTGACAGGAAGGAGGTCAAGGACCATGGCGAAGGCGGCCTGTTCGTCGGCAAGCAGCTCCAGGACGGGGAAAGGGTCATAATAATAGAAGACGTCATGACGTCCGGCAAGGCTCTCCGTGAGATCCTGCCCAAGATCCGGTCCTCTGCCGATGTGCAGATAGCAGGCATGGTCATTTCCGTGGACAGAATGGAGAAAGGCCTGGAGAGTGACCTATCCGCAGTGCAGGAAGTGTACAGGGATTTCGGCGTGAAGGTGTATCCGATAGTTACCATAGAGGACATCATCTCTGCAATCCGGGAAGGAGTCATCGGAGGCAAGGAGTACCTGCCCAGAATGCTTGAATACCGCAAGCAGTACGGAGTTTAGCAGCGCCTTGCACAAAATTCACATTTCCGCCATTGTCCGGATCTGAAATTTTGCATAACAGAATAATTTTGTCTTGCAGGAAAGTTTTCCGTTTAGTGGACAAAATGCAATAAAAATGCCCGATATCGGGCTTTTTTCTTGCAATCCGTCTTATTTTTTTATGCAATGAACAATACCTGCTTTGCAATGTATAGAAGAGACGGCCGAATGATAAAATATAGCATATAGTACTGTGCGGTAATTTCGCACTTTTTAGACCTGCGCCCATTCGTGAGAGAAGTTTGGGCTTAGAATATGCCAGGATTCTCCCCTGTGGGAATTCTGAAGGAGAGTCTATGAAAAAAGTTCTGGCAGCAGTAGGTTGCGGACTTGTAGCTGTCTGCCTTGCATTAACAGGGTGTTCAAACTTTTCAACGGATTACAGCAGTCTGATAGAGGACTTCTATAAAGAGTATCCTGATTTGAGAGGTTCATTGTCAGAGAGCTATGATTCCCTCGATGACTATTACGCAGATGTTACGCAAGTCCTGGATGAGTATTATGCCAGTTTGGCCAATGACGGATCATCCGTTACCGGCATACAAACCGTATATGATTACGAGGTCGACGGACTGGGCAATCCTGTTGCGGATGACAATGGCAATTACACCAACCACCGCACGGACTATGACAGCATTTTCGATTATAATTCCGGATACGAAGCTGCAGTTCCAGAGCCTTCCGGCCAGCCGGCAACCCTTGCTTATTGTATTCCTGAAGGATTCAACTTCAACGCAGATAAATGGGGTGAGAGCTCATATAACTATGATTTTGACACGGGCGAAGGCGAATCCATCGAGATATCACAGGCGGAAGACTTCGATCTGAGCAGTGCCGAAATCACATACAATGTAAAGACAGGCGATACAGTTGTTGCTCCTACAATTGCTTACTGCGACAGAAGCTACAACGGGTATTCATTGGGTGGCTGGATGATACTGGACGCAAGCGGCAACATCACTTCAACTGCAGAGCCCGGAAGCACTCTTTCCATCAGCGCAAGCGGAATCCTTTGCCCTTACTTCGGTTCATCTGCCAGTGAATTGAGAAGCTGGACCACAGACTATGATTTCTATTACAGCGGTGCTTACGGTTCAGGAACACCTACCAAGGGCGACGGCACTGAAATCGAATACAGCGCACCGTACTTTGATACAGGAACCTTCAGATTCGGAAACACAATAACTGCGACTGCCGATTACTGGTTCAGGGCTAACAATACTGCCTTCTCGATTGCATCAAGCACTGATTATACGGCTATGCTTGAGCTGACAAACCTGGGCGACACTGCTACAAGCTTCAATGTCGGAATGGTTCAGAGCGGCGGCTCAGGATACACATACAACAGCATGACCTGGTTCCCTGTTAACGTTACAACAGTCGATGAGGAAACCGGTGAGACAACGACAACTACAGCTAATTACAAGGAAGTAGATCTTGAACCCGGCGAGACAAAGACGGTTGAGCTTTCGTTCAACAGCGGATCAAATACCAATAGCCAGATAATGGTCGGATTCATGACAACCGGAACAAGCTGGCTTGATGAAGACGGCTATCTGAAGCTTGATATGAAGTTTACATTCGGGGAGACTGCATCAACCGTTGAGGGAGGTGAGGCCGTTACAGTCAATCTTGACATTCCTTCCCAGATTACTCTCAGCAGCAGTTACGAAACCCCTGACTATCTGGAGACAGGTGATATCCTTACAACATCCATGCTTCCTTCATCTTCCGAACTTACAATTCCTACAGGTTCCGCTTTCGGAACAAGAACGCTGCAGGGATGGTATGTAAAGCAGACAAACGAAGACGGCTCAATATCCAACTCGATAATTTCAACATCCAGCGGATACACTATAACATCTACTGAAATAACAATTGCTCCTTACTTTGATTATCCGTTAAGCATGCAGATGCTGTACTTCAACAGTGCCTCCGGCAACAACCTGAATGTGGAAAATGTCAGCGGCATGACTGACGTCCATTCAAAATATTCAGTATCCAGCTTAAACTCTTATACAACTGTAATAGACGCACTGGACACCACAGTTGACTCGGCATTCAATTATGCTGTTCCTGCGACAATCTTAACGGGCACATCAGTCTCCGAGGGAGACCAGTTCAGGTGCGCTACATCTGCATCCAATAACATTGGAGAGAATGATAACATTGTATTCTATGAATTCCAGAACATGGGCACTGAAGCCTGCTACTTCAAGGTATATCTCACCAATTCAGTGATGGTACAGGATACATCCTATATGTATATCTATCTGAATCCTGGCGAAACGGTTATATTCTTCGTATCGCTTGAATTAGACAGCGGATCCAATACATCCACCAACAATTCTCTGCTTGTATTTACTGCGGAAGCCGCTGCATCAAGTCTTCGTCTTGCAGTTGCAAACGGACTTCTGTCCGGTTCAGATACAAGTACGCATGGTGGAGACTTCAGTTATACAGATCTTCTTAATCAGGGCTTCAAGCTTTACTCAGGAAGACTCGAGAATGCAACTGAAGGCACTTACTCCAGTGCTACGTACTCAGAGAAAGACTTTATTGCATACATCACCAACAGTACAAAGGGCAGCCTTAACAGTGCGGCAGATGTATATCAGATAAGCGGAACATTCTCATCGACAGCATCCCTTGTAGTAAGCTATGATCTTGATGATGCATACGTAAGCCTCGATAAGAATGACTGATATGTCATCCTCAGCAATTTAGCCAATCGCGGGAGAGCGCAACTGCTCTCCCGCAGTTATATCCGGACATCATAAAAGGCAGGAGCCTCAGCTTCCTGCCTTTCGTCAACTTATAGGGTGTCGTTCTTAGAGGACGTCTTTGAGAAGGTCGTTCATGTCGTACTTGCCGGCGGGCTTGCCTGCCATCCAGACGGCGGCCTTGACGGCTCCGGCGGCAAAGACTTTCTTGGATCTTGCGGAATGGGAGAGGGTTATGATCTCATCCTCGCCTGCGAACATGACTTCATGCTCCCCGACGATGGTGCCGCCGCGGACTGCATGGATGCCTATCTCTGAGCCGCGCTTTCCTACAAGGCCCTCACGGCCGTTCATGTACTCCTTGGAGCCGCCGTACACTTCATTGATGCTGTCTGCAAGCATGAGAGCGGTGCCGGAGGGGGCGTCCTTCTTCTGGTTGTGGTGTTTTTCTATAATCTCTATGTCAAAGGCCTCGCCGAGAACGGAGGCGGCTTCTTTGACAAGTTTTACAAGCAGGTTGATGCCAAGGGAAAAGTTGGCGGTGCGGAAGACGGCGGTCTTCTTTGAGGTCTCGTCTATGGCTTTGAGGTCATCTTCCGTGTATCCGGTGGTTGCAAGAACGAGGGGCACCTTCTTCTCTGCAGCCCAGGCAAGCTCACTTCTAAGGACAGCGGGAGAGGAGAAGTCTATGACTACGTCCACATCCTCTTTAACATCGTTGAATGAGGCATATACGGGAACCTTTATGGTCTCAGGTGCATGAAGGTCCACGCCGCAGACAACCTCTGCATCCGGCTCTTCGGAGACAAGTGAGTACACGTTGGCGCCCATATGTCCGCCTATGCCGCAGATTAAAACTTTGGTCATATGCCTTTTACCCCCGCATTTTCTATAGCCTTCTTGAGGATAACCTTGTGGGCTTCTTCAAGCTCCGTTAAAGGTGCCCTGGGCACGCCGGCGTTGAAGCCTATCATGTTGTACGCTGCCTTTACGGGGATGGGGTTAACCTCTATGAAACATGCATCCTCGAGGGGAAGGATGAAGTCCTGGACCTCGTTGGCCTCCTTGAGCTTGTTCTCCTTTACAAGAGTCCACATCTTCTTCATATGAGCAGGGGCTATGTTGGAAGCCACGGAGATGAGGCCTGCGCCGCCGATTGCCAGCATGGGAAGGTTCAAAAAGTCTTCGCCGGAGAAGAGGTCCATCTTGCCGCGGATTCTGCGCATAGTCTCAACAACCTGTGCCATGTTGCCGCTGGCTTCCTTGATGCCGGCCATGTTGGGGATGTCGCAGAGACGCTCTGCAGTCTCCGGCATGAGGTTTACGGACGTTCTTGAGGGCACGTTGTATGCGATTACGGGGATGGAGACGGACTCGCAGATTGCCTTGTAGTAGAGGTACAGGCCGTTCTGCGTGCACTTGTTATAGTACGGGGTTACGGCCAGGATGCCGTCTGCGCCAAGCTGCTGCGCACGTATGGAGGCTGCAACGGCCTTCTTGGTGTCATTAGAGCCTGTGCCGATGATGACCTTCATCCTGCCGGCCGTCTTCTTTACGGCATATATAATGGTGTCCCGCTTCTCTTCCTCGGTCATAGTGGCGGGCTCACCTGTTGTGCCCAGCACAATAATGGCGTCTGTGCCGCCGGCCACCTGGTACTCTATCATTTTTCCCAGCTCATCGAAGTTCACGCCGTTCTCGTTGAACGGGGTGACCATCGCAGTGCCTATTCCTTCAAAAAATCCTGTCATATAATATCCTTCCAACCGGATGTGTCCGGATTGTCACTAAGTTATCTGCCTACAGGGGCTTCACTATCTATCTGCCCTATATGCGCTTCACTATCTATCTGCCTTCCGGCAGGTCAGTCCATGTAGCCCTTGGCGCAAAGGAGCTCTGCAAGGAGGACCGCACCGCCGGCAGCACCTCTTAAGGTGTTGTGCGAGAAGCCTATGAACTTGTAATCAAAGAGGTTGTCCTCGCGCAGCCTTCCGGCGCATACTGCCATGCCGCCCTCCAGGTTCCTGTCCAGCGCGGGCTGGGGCCTGTTGTCTTCCTCGAAATAGTGGATGAACTGTTTGGGAGCGTGGGGGAGGTCCAGCTTCTGAGGTTCTCCGGCAAACTCCTTCCAGGCCTCCAGAATTTCTTCCTTTGCGGGCTTGTTTTTGAACTTCACAAAGCAGGCAGCCGTATGGCCGTCTGATACAGGGACTCTCAAGCACTGGGCCGTGATCTTAGGCTCCGTGGCGGGAACAATCTGGTCTCCAACGATTGTGCCCCAGATCTTGAGGGGCTCTTTCTCGCTCTTTTCCTCTTCGCCGCCGATGTACGGGATTACGTTGTCTATGATCTCCGGCATGGTCTGGAAAGTCTTCCCGGCGCCGGATATGGCCTGGTACGTGCACACAGCGCAGCTTTCTATGCCGAACTTTCTCAAGGGGTTGAGAAGGGGGACGTATGACTGGAGGGAGCAGTTGCTCTTCACAGCAATGAATCCTCTCTTGGTGCCCAGGCGCTTTCTCTGTGCAGGTATGATGTCCAGATGGTCTGCATTGATCTCAGGGATTATCATGGGGACGTCCGGAGTGAACCTGTGAGCTGAGTTGTTGGAAACAATGGGGCACTCCGCCCTGGCATACTTTTCTTCCAGAGCCCTTATGGCGTCCTTGGGCATGTTGACGGCGCAGAAGCAGAAGTCCACCTGGCTTGCCACATCCTGCACGTCATCTGCATCCTGCACAACCATGTCCGCAAACTTTGCGGGCATAGGCTCTGACAGGTTCCACACCTTTATTGCATCCTTGTATTTCTTTCCCGCAGACCTTGAAGAGGCCGCCAGAACCTTGACGTCAAACCAGGGATGATTCTCAAGCAGGAGCAAAAATCTCTGCCCTACCATGCCGGTCGCACCGATGACTCCCACATTGAACTTTCTCATTCTATATCTCCTTACAGCCTCCCGCACACAGGCGCGCCGTTCCGGCACCGTTTTATGCGCAGAGGCCAATATATGCTTAATCCAGCCGCATATTCTGCCTTCAAATTCATGCCCGCTTTTCCCTGTGGACAATAAAAAATCCGGCTGGCATTGCGCCGCCGGTCATGCTCCGAAGATACATCCACAAGGCAATTAGCGCAACGCTTCAAGCGACAGTCACACAGGTATTGTCCTGTGCGCCCGGCAGCCTTTCAGGGATGAGACTGCCTCGGCGGGGGTGCCCTTTCGCCTGGCCGCAAAGGGATTCCCTTCAACCCCTTGTCTGCCGGCCGGTTACTTATGCCCGTCCGCTCCTCTAATTTGCTGTTTCATAATATCACAGCCAAAGGCGTATGTAAAGAAATTTTGCGCTCCCGGCAAGATTTTGCGCAAGGCGCCGTCCGGACCCGTCCGGACCCTGTCAGGGACCTTATACAGGCCTTTTTCTGCCGTCTGCGTGTCCATATGGGCGCATATGCGGCAAGTTATACGACAGAGTGTCTATTTTCTCGTATGCCGGCAATGCCCCGTTTTGACAAATTATGTGGGTGAAATAAGTTGTAATTCTTTAGAGCGTTTGTTATAATGTAATGGTTGAAAGCAAAAAGGAAAGCAGCATATGGCACTTAACTGGAACGGACTGGAAGGGCATGATCGTTCAGCCAGCGAATATTCAAGAAAGATGGTCCCTGAGGGGAGATGGAGAGACACGTGGCAGGTCTTCAAGTCAAACTTCGGCAAGACCGTTCTTATCAACCTGTGCGTCCTCATATCCTTCATCCCCAGCATCGTTATAATATTCTTCCGTTCGTATTACATGGCGTGGCTCTATACGGCCAACTCCGTGAACCATACGATGGTCTATCCCTTCAACCCGTACACGGTGGGAGTGGAGCAGACCATTGTGTTCAATACGGACCTAGTATTCTATGCGCTGCTTGTCATATCCATGCTCATCTTCGCCGTCGGAATCTCAGGCGCAATGTATTCCTTCAGAAAGCTTATCAACACGCACGGAGACTTCACCTTCAAGGGCTTCTTCCATGGAGTTAAGACCACGTACTTCAACGTTGTCTTCCCCATGCTTATCTTCATGGTGTTCGTTTTCGGCATCGTCATACTGAAAGACTACCGCGCCGTTATGGCAGCCCAGGGGCTGAAATTGGGCGGCATTACTACGGCTTATGTGTTCGTGATAATCTTCGGAGTGCTTGCGGGCATCTATGCCCTGTGGCTTATGGCCACCGGCGTAAGCTACAAGCTGTCCATAAGGAACCTTCTCAAGTACAGCCTGTTCATGGTGTTCGGCACGCCCATACAGACGATAGTGATGATTGCCTTCGTATTCATCCCTCTGTGGCTGTACTTCCTAAGCTACCTGTGGTCTTTCTGGGCCGTGATAATGCTGATAGTGTACATCTTCATCGGATTCACTTTCACGCTTATCTCGTGGATGGGCTTTGCCCAGTGGGGCTTCGACCAGTTCACCAATCCTGAGGCAGAGGTGCAGAAGGCGCAGGCAGAGGCAGAAAAGAGGGCGCAGGAGCAGGCTCTTGAGGATTCCAAGAACCCCGAGATACGTGCAAGAGAGCTTCTTGCGGCCGGCAAGAGCGAACTTCTCTGCCGTCCCATAATGCCCGTGAACAGCAACGTGAAGATCACCACCCTTGGCAAGGAGATAACCCGCTCCAGCATAGCCAAGGCGCAGGAAGACCGTGCGGCTCTTGCCGCAACCATTGCGGACTACGAGAAGAAGCACATCAAGGACCCTGTATACGTGGAGTACAACAAGCTCTTCGCAACCCGTGAGAAGGTTGTGGACGTGCGCGACAAGAAGGGCAAGAAAAAGAAGATCAGCGCTGCCCATCTTCTAGGGTCCGAGTAATATGCCCGGCGCATACAGCGCTCTAGGCAGCGTGTTTGAATTGCTGAACGATGACTGCGGCTATGAAACATGGTCGCAGTATTTACTGCACAAAATTGCCGCCCTTCTGCCCCCCGCGGACTCCAAACAGGCGACTTATAACGCATCCAAGGCCACTTGCTGCGGCCTGGACATAGGCTGCGGCAACGGCTTTTTCACCCGTGCATTCTCCAAGGCAGGCTATTCCATGACAGGCATGGACATCTCCCCGGAGATGCTCTCCAAGGCTGCGGACACGGCCCTGTCCTCCGGCATCCGGGCGCAGTTCATACAGGGAGACATAACGGCCTTCCATATCCCTCAAAAGCAGGACTTTGCCCTGGCCATAAACGACTGTCTCAACTACGTCCCGCCGGAAAAACTGCATGCAGCCTTCTCCCACGTGCACGGCGCACTCCGAAAAGGGGCTCCGTTCATCTTTGACATAACCGCTCCGGACGCACTCCTGGCGCAGGACAAACAGGTCTACATGGATGACCGCCCATCTGTCACCTGCATCTGGTACAGCGAAGCGCAGGGCAATGCCCTCCGGACGGACGTCACGGTCTTCACGAAAGCCCCGGACGGCACATACACACGCCGTGACGAGAGGCAGACAAGATACATGCATGCGGATGCCGAGATACGGGCGGTGCTTGAGGCCTGCGGGTTCTCCGCCGTAAAAGAAGATTTGCCGCCGGAGGTTGCCGGCAAGAGGTTGAACTACATATGTACAAGATTGTGAACAAACTATACAAGGCTTTAATTCTCGGCGGGGACGTGTCCCTGTCCGTGCTTGATACGAAGCAGCTGGTGCAGGACGGCAGGGACATACACAAGCTGGATGACCGCCACGCAGAGCTCCTAGGCGGCCTTTTGACCGCCGGTGCCTACATGGCCGGGTGCTTGAAGAGCGACCAGGGCGCCATATCCATTACCATAAAGTCCAATGACGGCTCTGCCTCGGCTTCCGTTTCCGGGGACGTGAACGGCCACATCCGCGGCTACATAGAGGGAGACGGCCTCAAGGGCGGCACCATGAACGTCATAAAGGAGGACGGCTTCTTCAGGCCCTTCAACGGCATCTGCGAACTCAAGTCGGATGACATCTCAGAGAACCTCATGCAGTACTTCCAGATGAGCGAACAGATAGACACTGCCGTCTGGATCCGCACCAAGGTCCAGGACGGCACCTGCGAGTATGCCGGCGGCGTCGTGATGCAGATAATGCCCGGCGCCAAGGAAGAGAACATGCAGGCCGCAGAGGACCTCATGCAGCTTATCTCCCGGGAAGAGTTCTCCTCCGCGGATGAAATCATCCGCAAGTACTTTCCGGACATAGAGGAACAGAACCTCTATATCCTGTTCCCCGAATACAAGTGCAACTGCTCCCGCAAGAAGATAGCGGACATCATAGTGTCCCTGGGCAAAGACGAGGCCGGCAGCATCATAGACGAAGTGGGCAAAATCTC
>JAJPZC010000013.1:0-7167 GCA_021204585.1 Clostridia bacterium | reverse complement strand
TCACACGGGCGCCATGCGGGCGCTGAGCAACAAAAAAAGACAATACATACCGTAATATACTGTAAACAATGAAGAAAACGTACAACATAGATTACAGCGGGGACACGATGCTTGCCGCAGCGGACACGCTGTTTGATGACGGGCAGACAATAGAGGCCCTTAGAATACTCAACAGGAATGCCGCCCTCAACGGAAACGATGAGGTCAGCTATTTTCTGTACGCCGAAATCTATGATGAGCTTGGCCTGCATGACAAGGCCGTGCACAACCTGTTCAAATCACTGGACTACGAGGAAGAGGTGGACCCGGATGAGTGCTACAAGGGCCTTGCCGTGTGCTACATGAACCTCGGCGACAAAAGGATGTGCTCATACTACTACAGCATGTATCTCAATACGTCCTCCGGCGAGGAGCCGGATGAGTCCATGGAGGACGTGCAGGACTTCATAGAAGAGCGCAAGCCCTCAAGCCCCTTGAGGGTCGTGTGGCCGCCTGAGGCAGCGGATTTTTCGGACGTCTTTGACAAGGGCGTCGTGCAGGCTATGAGCGATGACACAAAGGATGCCATTGAGACCTTTGAACAGATCCCGGAAGGGAACAGCCTGTACATGAGCTCCAGGATGAACATAGCCACGTGCCACATGCTGCTTGGAGAGTTTGGCGCCGCAGAGGAAGAGTGCCGCAAGGTTTTGTCCGAGGACCCGGACAACATGCTGGCGCTCATCAACATGGCCAACCTGTACATAGAAAAGAAGGAGCCGGACAAGGCAAGACGGATTGCCGAGGAGAAGTTCCGCACCTATGAGACGGACAATACGGAAGAGATGTACAAGATGGCCTCCGTGTACTGCGAGACGGGACTTCACAAGGATGCCTATGAGCTCTTCTCGCGCATGATGTCTGAGTACGGCATATACCACCTCAACGTACTGTTCTTCCGTGCCGTGGCTGCCTTTAACGCACAACTCGGGCAGGAGGCCCTGGACGCCATCAACCTCATGCTTGACGTGTACCCCGTGTCGGTGAACGCACTCTACACCAAGTCCGTCATGTACCAGGCGGTCAAGACGGACAAGTACTTTTTCATGGAGTACTCATTCGGGCTTCCGGATGACCTCGCCAACGAGTACATGACTCTTCTGCATGCCTTCAACCGCCTCTCAAAGACCAGGGCAAGGGAGATATACAAGAATACAGACATACTGAACGTCATCCTGTGGTGTTTCGACGGCGAGTTCATGGAAAACAAGGAAGAGCTGCAGGAAACAGCCCTTTCCGTGGCGGTCAAGATCGGTGAGTATGACATAGTCCGTGACTATCTTCTTGAGCGCCGCATACCCAACAGCACCAAGATACATGCCATTGTCCAGCTTGCGGAGCGCAACATGGACGAATCCTACGGCGTGGTGATATCGGACATCATGTACCGGGTATACCTCAAAAAACTCACGATAGGCCGCAAGTACCACGCTCAGTTCCTGCATGCATACGGGCTCATAGTCGGCAGATTCGCCTTCATGGATGAAACCATTGGCAGGTCTATTGCCCCGGTCGCAGAGAACATATACGCCCGAATGGAGGCCGAAGACATCCTGGACCGCTGCGACGATACGGGAGCGCTTGCCATGGCCATGTACAAAAAGGCAGGCATGCCATTTGAAAAGATCTCGGCGGACACCATGTGCGCCATCCTCAATACAGATATGAGCAAGGTCAATGACCTTCTCACCCTCATAGGCAGAATCTGACCGTCCAGACCGTGCGACAGACCGCCCAGACTGCCCAGGCAGACAGACCGCATATACCGCCCAGACAGACCGCCCAGGCAGACCAGACAGACAGACCGCACAGACCAGACAGACCAGACAGACAATACGAACAGAAGATACAGGCAGAATATGATAGTTTATGATTTCGACGAGATGTTCGACAAGCGTCTCACCAAATACATCTCAGACTCCAAGGGCAAATACACGGAGGAAGAGTGGGAGGACAGGATCCCGCAGCTCTATGACAAGTTCGGCGACACCGTCTTGAGCGTCATAGGCACCACGCCCCGCAAGTACTACGCCGCCATGTCCGATGACGAGATAATCAAGTGCCTCCGTGCCCATGTGAAGGAGAACATACCCGTCTCCAGCTTCCTGTGCCTTGAGATCCAGAAGCGCAGGATAATCAAAAAGCTCATGCCTCTGCTTGAGGGCTCCACGGATGAGCAGATCATGGCCATGAACCTCATAGGGGACGAGGATGCCGCCATCCCGCTCTATCTCGAGATCCTTGTCCGCTCCGATGACGAGGAGGTCAAGGAGCGTGCCAGTGAGCTCATAAAGGCCAAGGCAGACCTCGTAGCGGATGCCGCCATCTCCAACTACCGCGCGGGCCGTGCCCGCGAGTACATGCTGGACATTCTGTCCCGTTCCGTGCGCCGCAGGGATGATATTTTCCGCATACTCATAGACGAATTCCGCGGCGAGGCAGACAACATCCCCCTCAAGGCAGGCCTCCTTGCCTCTTACGGCGATGAGCGCGCCCTGCCGTATCTGCAGGATAGAATCGAAGAGGAAGGCATCTCATATGTGGACTTCAGGGAGCTGAAGTTTGCCATAGAGGCCCTCGGCGGCGTCTACACCGGTGAGCGTGACTTCTCCGAAGACCGCTACTATGAGATCATAAAGGCCCATGACACCGCCAACAGCCTCAACATCTTCGGCGATGCCAGCGACAACGGCCAGGACGTCTCCTAAGCACCCGATACAAGCCCGTATGCCGGCCCCGTGCCGGCTCATATATGCGCAGCATGCGCTCTTTTATGCCATGACACTGGATGATGAATGCCGTGACTGCCTGTACGGCAGCCAGACAAAGAAGGCAGAGGCAATAGACTTGGACGCAGAGAAGCTGGCCCTCTTCAAGAAAGAGGCCCGCTTAATCTGCGACAGCGCACCGGAATCCGGCTGCGCCCCCTTATTGTGCCGTGACCTCAACCTTCTCCACGGCAAAATCTTTGCAAAGTCCCTGGACTATTCCAAAGAGAAGAAGATGTTCAACTCGCGTCTCCTTGAGATGGAAGATGCCCTGTATGCCTCCATACAGGCCTCTGAAGACCCGCTCAAAGAAGCCTTGAAGTATGCCATGGCATCCAATTACATTGACTACGCACGCATATACAACCTCAGCCAGGGGGCTGTGGACCTCGTAATCCAGGCCGCCCGTGGAAGCCACGTGGACGCTGGCGTATATGCAAAGCTGCGCCAGGATCTGTCCACGGCCAGGACTCTGTGCTATCTCCATGACAACTGCGGCGAGATAGTTCTGGACAAGATACTCATACGCATCTTAAAGGACCAGTACCCCGCCCTTGAGATAACCTCCGTAGTCCGCGGAAAGCCTGTTATAAACGACGTAACGGAAGAGGATGCCAGGGACACAGGCCTCTATGAGTTTGTCAAAGTCATTGGAAACGGCACGGACGTGCCCGGAACTCCCTTGGGTGAGGTCTCAAAGGAGACTTTGGACGCACTTTCCCGCAGCGACGTCATCTTCTCCAAGGGTCTTGGCAACCTTGAGACCCTGTACGGCGAAGGATACAGCGCATACTATTGCTTCTGCTGTAAGTGCAACCACATAGCGGAGCGGTTCAGCATTCCGCTCTGGTCCGCCGCAATAGTGGCAGAGCAGGCCATATAGCGAAGCGGTCCGGCATCCCGCTCCGGCCGGCTGCAATAGTGGCAGAGCAGGCTGTATGACGCCGTGAAAACTTCATCTTATGCACTCCGCCCGGCCAGTCATGCAGTGACTGCCGGGTTTACTGTTGCATGCGTTTTTAGCGTGCAATATGTGTGAACTTAAAGTACGGACTTGTTTTCATGCAAAGTATGAACAAATGTTTGTGCAGAAATTCAAATCATTCTGATAACTTAAAGTTGCATTTCGGGACGGAACGAAACGCTGCCTGCTTTGAGTGGAATTCGTTGCGTGAATTAGTTCATACTGAGGTGCAGTTATATTGACTTTAAACGGGCTCATATGGTAGAATACGTGTGCTAAAGGGGATACGGTACTAGATTCAGAGGCACCGGTTGTATGATTAACAGAAGAGCTCTATTCAGTGACGAAACAGAAAACTTCAAGATTCCGTATGAACCTTTCAAAGGAGACCAAGTTACGCTCAAGATGCGGACATTGAAAAATGACGTGCTGGGCGTTTTTGTCATAATAAACGGCATCAAGAGGCGCATGGAAAAGATGCGCTGCCGCAGCGGGTACGATTACTATACGTACAGCTTCACCTGCCCGGACAGGAAGGTCAGCTACTTCTTCAATGTCTATGACGATGACGAGAACCTGTACTTCAACAGGCTGGGTCCCAATGAGGTCCACAGAAAGGAAGGGGACTTTTCTTTTGAGCCCGGCTTTCACGTGCCGGACTGGGCAAAGGGCATTGTGTTCTACCAGATCTTTACGGACCGTTTCTGCAACGGGGACGAGACCAATGACGTGACGGACAACGAGTACTATTACACCGGCGGGCATTCAAGGAAGGTCAAGGACTGGAACAAGATGCCTGAGGAGCTGGACGTGAGGTACTTCTACGGCGGAGACCTGCAGGGCGTGAGAAGCAAGCTGGACTATCTGCAGGAGCTGGGCGTGGAGGCCATATACTTCAACCCGCTGTTCGTGTCCCCTTCAAACCACAAGTATGACACGCAGGACTATGACCACATAGACCCGCACCTTGCGGTTATAGAGGACGATATGGTGCACCCCATGAAGGACTGGGAGCAGCACAACGGCTACGCCCCCAGGTACATACGCAGGGTGACGTCCCAGGAAAACCTTGAAAAGAGCAACGAGTACTTCAGGGCCCTCGTGGAGGAGATCCATGCAAGGGGCATGAAGGTTGTTATAGACGGCGTGTTCAACCACTGCGGCTCATTCAACAAGTGGATGGACAAGGAGGGTATATACCTCAACAAGCCCGGGTTTGAGCTTGGCGCATACCAGAGCGTGGACAGTCCGTACAGAAGCTATTTCCGCTTCAAGCACCCGCATGTGGACAAGAGCGATTATGAGGGATGGTGGGGCATCCAGACCCTGCCGAAGCTCAACTATGAGAACTCACAGGAGCTGGAGGACTACATCCTGTCCACGGGCGCAAAATGGGTTTCCGCCCCGTTCAACGTGGACGGCTGGCGCCTGGACGTGGCCGCAGACTTGGGCCACAGCCAGAAGTACAACCACGCCTTCTGGAAGAAGTTCCGCGAGAGCGTCCGCTCTGCCAACCCGGATGCGTTCATCTTCGCAGAGCATTACGGGTCTCCTGCGGCCTGGTTTGACGGCAGGCAGTGGGACTCCGTCATGAACTATGACGCCTTCATGGAGCCTGTAACCTGGTTCTTAACCGGCATGGAGAAGCACAGCGAGACCTTTGACGCCAAAAAGGCTGGAGACGGCAATCTGTTCTTCAGGGCCATGATAGAGAACATGAGCAAGTTTCCGAGGCCTTCTTTGGACAGCGCCTTGAACCAGCTCTCCAACCATGACCATTCCAGGTTCTTGACCAGGACAAACAAGACTCCGGGCACGCTTAAGAGCAAGGGCTCTGCGGCAGCCTCAGAGGGCACGGACATAGGCCTCATGCAGCTTGGCGTGCTAATACAGATGACGTGGCCTGGCAACCCGGGCATATACTATGCGGATGAGGCCGGACAGGTCGGCTGGACGGACCCGGACTCAAGAAGGACGTACCCGTGGGGGCATGAGAACAAGGTGCTCATTGAGTTCCACAAGCACGTCATCGCCCTCAGAAAGAGCATCTCATGCCTGAAGATGGGCAGCGTAATGCAGCTTGCGGCAGGCCAGGGGTACATAGCATACGCACGCTTTGACAAAACGGACTGCGCCGTCGTGGCCATTAACCAGACGGACAAGGACCTCAAGGTAAGCCTCCCTGTATGGGATGCCTGTGTGCCGGAAGAGTCTGAGATGATGCGTGTCTTCGCCTGCACCCCGAAGGGATTCGAGGATGAAGCTCTGCCCCGCAAGGTGGCCTACGGCCGCATGCAGATAACGATGCCCGCCAAAGGCGGCGTCGTGTACCACTACGTGTACAAGCCCGGTGATCTGGACTGAGAAGACAGAATGAGGGCCGGCAATTCAGACAGGGCCCGCGATATAGCGAAAGAAAGCAGAATTTCAAGCAGATTTGGACGCTTGCAGAGGATACGGTTTATATGGAAAGATTCTTTACGGATTATGACAGATATCTCTTCCACCAGGGCACGCATTATGACCTGTATGAGAAGATGGGAGCGCACCTGGGAGAGCAGGACGGCGTGAAGGGTGTGCACTTTGTGCTGTGGGCGCCCAATGCGCAGGCCGTGTGCGTTGTGTCGGACGGAAACTGCTGGACGCCTTGGGCGGACAACATGGAGAAGGCGGATGACTGTATCTGGGAACTGTTCGTGCCCGGCATGACTGAGGGCGTGAAGTACAAGTACCTCGTGAGGCAGCAAGACGGCAAAGAGGTGTACAAGACAGACCCGTATGCATACGGCATGGAGCTCAGACCGCTGAACTCGTCAATAGTTACG
The DNA here is from genome assembly GCA_021204585.1 of Clostridia bacterium. GTDB lineage: Bacteria > Bacillota > Clostridia > Christensenellales > Borkfalkiaceae > Coproplasma. The sequence continues at coordinate 571 of JAJPZC010000013.1, read as the reverse complement.
GATTACAAGGCATATGAGTGGGGAGATGATGAGTGGCGCAAGGCGCGCCACGGCGAGAACTTCCTCGCAAAGCCCATGGCGGTGTATGAGGTGCACTTAGGCAGCTGGAAGAAGGATCTTTCCAAGACGGATGAGGACCAGTTCCTGGACTACAGGACTCTTGCACAGCAGCTTGCAGAGTATATGGAGTACATGGGCTACACCCACATAGAGCTCATAGGCATCTGTGAGTATCCCTTTGATGCCTCATGGGGCTATCAGGTAACCGGCTATTTCGCACCCACGGCAAGGTACGGGAGCCCCAAAGACTTTGCATACTTCGTGGATTACATGCACCAGCACGGCTTCGGCGTCATACTTGACTGGGTTCCGGCCCATTTCCCCAAGGATGAATTCGGCCTGTCTGATTTTGACGGCACACCCCTCTATGAGTACGCAGACCCCCTGAGGGCAGAGTACCCGGAGTGGGGCACAAAGGCCTTTGACTTAGGCAAGAAGGAGGTCTCCAACTTCCTTATAGCCTCAGCCTTTTACTGGGTGAATGTATACCACGTGGACGCCTTAAGGGCGG
>JAJPZC010000172.1 GCA_021204585.1 Clostridia bacterium | reverse complement strand
GGGGGGTCTTCTGCCGGTACGGCAGGGAGGGGAAGAGGCGCTTTAGAGGCCTCATGCGGGCGCATGCGAGGCCTCAGACGGCTGTTCTCTGTGAGCGTGGGAAAAGCTATGAGGCAACAGAAAAGGCCGCTCCGTGAAGGGAGTGGCCTCTGTGTGCTTGCTGTGTTGTGGGATTACTCTGCCTGGTCTGCCTTGGCTGCCTCGATGATTTTCTTTGTGAGCATGGGGTCGTTGATGTCTTCGTAGCCGTCATCCTCAATGGTGAACCTGCCCTGGCCCTTGGTTATGCCGCGGAGGTCCATTGTGTAGTTGGAGATGGAAGCTAAGGGTACGTCCGCCGTTATGACGGAGAGCTTGCCCTCTGTGGTTGTATCAAGGATGCGGCCGCCGCGCTGGGACATGTCACCCATGATGTCTCCGAGGTAGGACTGGGGAGCCTTGATGGTGAGCTTCTTGATGGGCTGCATGAGGACGGGGCTTGCGTGTGCGATGCCGTCTTTGTATGCAAGGGATGCGGCCATCTTGAAGGCCATTTCCGAAGAGTCTACGGGGTGGTAGGAGCCGTCGTAGAGAACGGCGCGGACGCCTGTCATGGGATAGCCGGCGAGGACGCCCTTGGCCATGCACTCAATGAGTCCTTTCTCTACTGCGGGGATGTACTGCTTGGGAACGGCGCCGCCTACTACTTCGTCGCCGAACTCGAAGGTTCCCTCGAAGGGCTCAAAGCGTACCTTGCAGTGTCCGTACTGGCCGTGACCGCCGGACTGCTTCTTGTGCTTGCCGTCTGCCTGTGATGTGCCGCGGATGGTCTCTCTGTAAGGGATCTTGGGCTCAGTGAGCTCTACGTCGAGGTTATTGTTGTTGATGGCCTTAAGCTTCTGGGTTATGACATCCAGGTGCGAAGCTCCCAGTCCTGTGAGAATGACTTCGCCGGTCTCGGGTCTCTCGATTATGAAGGTGTAGTCCTCTGTGTGGATCTTGTCCAGACCCTTCATCATCTTGTCATCCGCACCCTTCGTCCTGCAGTATATTGCCCTGGAGTAAGTGGGGGTGGGGAATACGATGGGAGCTATCTCTATGTTTGTGGAAAGGTCGCAGAGGGTCTCGTTGGTGTCTGTGTCGGTGAGCTTGTTGACTGCGCCGATGTCTCCTGCGGAGAGCTCTGTAACGAGTTCGTTCTTCTTGCCCCTTAACTGGAATATCTGGTTTACCTTCTCCTGCTGGCCGGTCTTGGTGTTGAGCACTGTCATGCCGGACGTGAGCTTGCCCCTGTATACTCTGAGGTAATTGAGCTTGCCGGAGAAGTTGTCATACTCTGTCTTCCATACCTGAGCCACGAACGGTCCGTCCTCTTCGCAGTCCACGGTGATGTCCTTGCCGCTTGCAAGGTCCTTTGCCTTGACGCCGTTGCGTTCAGATGCAGCGGGCATGTACTGGGCAACCTCGTTGAGGAGGTTCGTGATGCCCCAGTTCTGGAGGCCGCTGCCGGCAAGAACAGGCATAACGCTGCAGGCGGAGATTCCTGTGCGTACGCCGAGGACTATCTCATCCTTGCTGAGGGTTCCTTCATCGAAGTACTTCTCGAGGAGCTCCTCATCGTTCTCTGCGGCTGTCTCTATAAGGCTGGTGCGCATGTCCTCAACCTCGTCGGAGAGGGATGCAGGGATGGCTATCTCTTCGGGGCCGCCCTTGCCGAACTTGTACGCAGTGTCCTGGATTACGTTTACGAATCCGGTCATCTTCTCGCCCTCAATGATGGGGATCATGACGGGGGCTATCTTGCCTGTGTACTTGGCGCTCAGGGCATTGACTGTGCCGACGTAGTTTGCGTTGGCCTTGTCCATTCCGGTTATGAAGATTATGATGGGCTTGTTCATTCCGAGGCAGAGCTCTATTGCTGACTCTGCGCCGATGGATGTGTCTCCGCTGGCGTCCATAACCAGTATGGCGGAATCTGCAGCCGTGATGCCTTCAACCAGTTCGCCCTCGAAGTCAGGTGAGCCGGGCAGGTCTATGATGTTTATCTTGACATCATTCCAGTTGATGTAGGCTACGGCCGTGTTTATTGAGTACCCCTTGGCCTTCTCTATGTCATCGAAGTCCATGAAGCTGTTTCCGTTCTGTGTCGTTCCCAGGCGGTCTATCACGCCTGCGCTGTAAAGCATGGCTTCGCACACGGAGGTCTTGCCTTCCTGGTTCGCTCCTATAACCGCAACGTTCTTGATCTGTTTGGATGAAATAGCCATTTATAGCCCCTTATCGCCGCCCCTGCGGCCTTGAATTTGTTCAATACCAACCAAGTATAATACAATCTAAGAAATATTTCAACTGATTTGCATAGCACTTTCCATTTTTCGTGCATGCATCCATAATGCCAATATCATGCCGTTCCGGACCTCTTGCTGCGTCATATGATGCGTTATATGCCGCATATAAAGGCCTCTTTACTGGCTGTTTGCTTCGGGCTGGGCGTCAGGATCAAAGCCTGCCAGGAACTCTTTCGTAAGGAAAGCACAGAAGTGGGGAAAGGTAATTATATTGTTCTCATATCCTACATTCCCGCGTATAAACTTCATGCCATAAGTTATTTCCTTATAATTCTGACTGTTTATGAGAGTTGCCAAAGATTTGGACTGGTTGTTCTGAGCCTTGACCTCGATGGGAACAATGTTGTCCCTGTTGCGGACTATAAATTCCTCTTGCAGCAGGGAACTGGGCTTCTTGTAATGGTAGAGATGCTCATATCCGGCTTTTATAAGAGCCTCGCCTATGATGTTTTCAAACAGGCCGCCTTTACAGGTCCCAAGGTTTTTGTTGATCCTGAAGTCCTTCTGCGACTCTTCGTCAAGCTGTGACAGCAGCAGTCCGCTGTCCGCATAGTAAATTACATAACTGTTCAGAACGCGGTTTCCCTCAAGGGGCAACTCCAGCGGGTTCAGTGCCTCGCTGATGTTGATTATTCCGGCATCCAGCATCCAGTCTATAGCTCCCCGGAAATCCGAAAACTTTCCGTTCTTCTTAACTACAGAAGCCTGGAATTTCTTGTTTTCCTTTGCCAGCTGGGAAGGAATGCTCCGGAATACGTTCTTCAGTTTGGATGTGTTCAGCCCCTCTGAATATTTAGTCATATCGTCGATGTAGCTTATGACAATCTGCTTTTGCAGTTTCAGAGTTTCCTCAAAGGTGCCGGTCTCGGTAAAATTTGATACTACCTGCGGCATGCCGCCGGTTATGCAGTAGCTGGTAAAAAGGTCGTCATAATGTTTCCATGCCGCAGGTGAAAACTGCGTAAAAGAGCGCATATGGTCAAGCATGTCTTCCCGGATGGCATCGTTGTAGCCACAGGCCCAAAGAAATTCTTCAAAGTCCATGGATTTCATCTCGACTTCTTCCTTATAGCCGGCGCTGATGCTTCTTATTTTATAGTAATGGACACCCAAAAGAGAGCCGCTGCAGATTACATCATAACGGCCGTCCTGCGCAAAGCATTTGAGTGTCGTGGTGATATCAGGGAATGCCTGGATCTCATCAAAAATGAAGAGGGTGGAGTTCTCAACAAATCTGGCTCTGCCGTTTATCCTTGAAATGGCTCTTATCACAGCCGGTACTGTATATCCGTTGTCGACAATCTGTGTATACTCGGGGCTTGTTGCAAAATTGATGTAGATGACACTTTGATAGTT
>JAJPZC010000020.1 GCA_021204585.1 Clostridia bacterium | reverse complement strand
AATTTTTTTCGCCGCACAATGCGTTTTTGCTTGCAAATGGCATTTTGGTATGCTATACTTGTCAAGCAATCAGGGATGGTCCAGTGGTCAAGCGGTTAAGACGAAGGCCTCTCAAGCCTTAATCCCGAGTTCGATTCTCGGCTGGACTACCAATGCGGTATATATAGCTCCAGGGCTATATATACCGTTCTTTTTTCACCGCCAGGCTATGTTGCGGAGCCCGCCCGCAGGGCTGCATATCCCTCTCATTTGAGGCCCGGGATATGACTTGAAGAACGCAAAATTTCGTTGGTCAAAATAGGATTTTGAGCCGCAAAATAGCTTGACAAAAAAAAGTGAGTACATTATTATAAGTAAGCATTGTTGCAGAGATGTGAGGAATGGGCCTTTAGCTCAGCCTGGTCAGAGCACTCGGCTCATAACCGATTGGTCCGCGGTTCGAATCCGTGAAGGCCCACCAAACCGCAAACAATGCGATATATGTCCTATTTGGGACAACACGGGTCGTTAGCTCAGTTTTGGTTAGAGCACCTGCCTGTCACGCAGGGGGCCATCGGTTCGAGTCCGACACGGCCCGCCATCTCCTAGAACACTCTTTATGAGTGTTCTAGGACCATTATATGGGCTTCTGGGAAGTCTCCGTACAAAGGTGCTACCGTCACTCAGACCCACATAAGAGCGCCACAAGGCGCAATGCTTTGGTAGCTCAGTTGGTAGAGCGGAGGACTGAAAATCCTTATGTCGGCGGTTCGATTCCACCCCAAAGCACCACTACGCATGCTGGTATAGCTCAATCGGTAGAGCAGCTGATTTGTAATCAGCCGGTTGTTGGTTCGAGTCCAATTACCAGCTCCACCTAATATGGGCGGGTTGCAGAGCGGTCAAATGCAGCAGACTGTAAATCTGCCGTCTCAGACTTCGCTGGTTCGAATCCAGCCCCTCCCACCATCAGATGAGACAGCCTAGAGCTGTCTCATCTTTCATATCCGGACTTTTACGCCACTTTGGCGCATTGCAATGACTGGAGAACGACATAATGGAATACAACCTGGACAGGTTCCTGAAGGCGCAGGCATATTCATACGATGAGGCCCTTGCAGAGATACAGGCGGGCGGCAAACGGTCTCACTGGATCTGGTACATCTTCCCGCAGATAACCGGTCTGGGGATGTCCGGCATGGCAGACTATTACGCCATAGAAGACATAGGCGAGGCCAGGGCATACCTTGCAAATGATACTCTGCGGGCAAGGCTCATAGAGATATCCAAGGCACTTCTTGGCCTTGAGAGCAATGACCCTCTGGAGGTCATGGGCTGGCCGGACAACCTGAAGCTCCGCTCCTCCATGACTCTGTTCCGCGAGGCAGACCCCTCTGTGGAAGTCTTCCAGAAGGTGCTGGACAAGTATTACGGCAGTGAGCCGGACCAGAGGACGCTGGACATCTTAGGGATGCAGAAGAAACAGCAGTAATGTAAAACGCAGGCCAATGACCTGCGCTTTTTGTTATATGGAGTTGTGTACGCTCATATGGGTTCAAAGGAAACCACAAGCTTCATGTTCAAACCTGCCGCAAGACGCTTGAGAGTCTTGAGCGAAGGATTCCCAGAGCCGTTTTCCAGCCTGCTGATATCGGCCTGGTGAATCCCAGTTAATTCAGCAAGCTGAGCCTGGGAAAGATTGAGTCTGTTGCGGCCTTGGATAATTGCAAGAGTTATCTGATACTCAGGCTCCATAGCATCCCATTCTGCTTTAAATTCCGGATCCTTAAGCAGTTCATTGAGATGATCTCTAAAGGTATTACTCATGTTTATTTCCTCCCGCTGTTCATAAAGTCATTCCTGTATTCCATCGCCAGGTTAATTTCACTGACTGGGGTCTTCTGAGTCTTTTTGACAAACCCATTAGTCATCACAATCTTCCTGCCCTTGATAAAGAAGTACAGTACACGTGTCTCATTATTGCCGGTAGAGACTCTGAGTTCAAAGATGCCGTCCTGTAAGAACTTTGAATGGGGTTCCCTGAGATTATTTCCTTCAACCTCCAAGTAACTGATCCCGCGCATCAAACTGGCGCGCACATTATTGGGCTGCGAATCAATAAATTCCCTCACAGGGCAACTGCCGTCTGCCTTTTCGTAATATATGATGGAGAAATGCATTATTTCTCCTTCATACCTGCATGATATGTGATATATCCCATAAAAGTCAAGCGTTTTCTTTATCTTTTAAGACGTATTCTTTCATGCAACGTCTGTCCTTCTAATGAAGATGCGCTTGTAGAGCATCTTGCCGCCTACCATGGGCTGACGCACTCCGCTGCTTTCATCCCAGATGCCGTTGGAGTGGCCGAGGCCTTCGCTTTCTGTACAGCCAAGGATCTCAAACTGATCCGGGCAGAAGCTGTCCAGGAAAGTGATGGGCACGCCTATGATTCCGTAATAGTCATAGGGGATGTCTGCCGTCTTGTTGACATTGATGGCATCGTAGTTGTCATAACGGGGATACTCTTCCGGGCTGTACGGCTTGTAGAGGATCAGCGGTACGGTGCATCCCTTCGTTTTGAAGGTGGTGTACCAGATTGTGGGCAGCAGGACATAATGCCGGCCGTTCACTGTTTTATTCCCTTCGGGAGCCTCACCGTCTGCATATGAGCCGGCATCCTCACACCTGGACTCAAACCACATGTTTTTGGTGAAGCTGCGGCACCCCTTGCGGATCATGTTGGACTTTATGAGAGGGAAGATGTCCTTGTAGCTGAGTGAATTGATGCTTCCGAGAATAAGGAACTGCTTGTGGTGGCTGACAAGGAGAGTCACAAAGTCCGAAAAAAGTTCGTACGGAGGATTCGTGACTATGATGTCCGCCTGGTCCAGCAGGGCCATGCACTCTTCGGAGCGGAAGTCCCCGTCCCCTTCCAGCTGTGTTACGACGCTCTTGTCGTTGCGCATGAGCCACTTTACGTCCTCAAGGTCAACGGACCTGTCTCCGTTGAAGTCATCGAGACGTGTGATTTCAGCCTTGTAAGCATGGCCTTCGGATATGCCTATGTCGGACAGGGGCAACTCAGTCCCTGCCATTCTGGATGAGGCATAGCTTACGGCTATGAGCTTTTTGAGCCTGAACATATTGAAGCGCAGGGCGAAGTACTGGAAGAAGCATGACTCGTACGGATCATCGCAGTTGCAGAGGATTGTCTTGCCCTTGAACTGATTCCTGTAGTTGTTGCACTCTTCTTCGATGTCGCCGCCCTGGGTGTAATAGTCGCTGTCCTTTTCATTTCTCGCCTTCTTAAGGCGTTCTCTTTTTTGCATTGCAGGTGCCTCCTGTATTGTCAGAATGAGACGGAGTCCCGAAGCCTTCTTATGAAGAGCCTCTTGGACACGGTCACACCGCCTACAACGGGCTTGGCATCCTCTTTGCCGGCCCCCTTCCAGAGTCCGTTGGAGAAACCCCTCCCCTCGCTCTCGGTGCAGCCTACTATCTCAAACTGCTCCGGGTTGTAGCAGTTCATAAAGGATATGGGCACTCCAATGGCTCCGTAATAGTCACACGGGATGTCATTGCAGGCGTTGACGTTGATGGCGTCATAGTTGTCGAACCTGGGGTATTCCTCAGGGCTGTAGGACTTGCTGAGATAAAGCGGATCGCAGTGCTTGCTACAGTCAAGATTGGTGAGCCAGCGCACTCCGTCCATGTGGACATACGTCTTCCCGTCCGGAGCATGCTTCATGCTGGTCTGTACGGGCACGGGATAGTCTGCGGGAGCTCTGAAGTCCCTGCCGCCGCTGTGTATGGATACGCCATACTTGATGACGTTGCTGACTATGGAAGGAAAGACTTCCTTATAGGTAATGACATCCTGCTTGATGATGACAAGGAACTTCTTGCCATAGTCCATGATCTGCTTCAAGTACTCATGGAACAGAGGGAACGGCGGGAATGAGACTATGATGTCCGCCTCCTTGAGAAGCTCCACGCACTCCGGTGAGCGGAAGTCTCCATCCCCTTCAAGCTGCGTAACCACGCTTCTGTCATTGCGCAGAAGCCACTTTACGTCTTCAATGTCTGCGGCTCCGTCTCCGTTTACGTCATCCACTGAGGTGAGTTCTATCTTGTACGCATGTCCTTCTTCCACGTGCATCTCGGAAAGGGACATCTCTTCCCCTGCGTACGGGGAGGATGCATAGCTTGTGGAGACAAGCTTCTTGAGACCAAAGCGGTTGAAGTTGATGGCGAAGTACTTGAAGAAGTTGGACTCATACGGGTCGTCACAGTTGCAGAGGATTGTCTTCCCCCGGAACTGCTTCCTGTAATTCCTGCACTCCAGTTCTATGTCATTAAGTCTTGTGTAGAGGTTCTCCCTCTTTGCTGCTGTGCTGTTCATTGTTAACCCTCCCGGTTTATCTTGCGCCCTTGCGCCTGTTGTGCTCCCTGCAGAGAAGCTGGCAGTTGCTGGAATCCGTGCGGCCGCCCTCCACCCAGGGGGTGATATGGTCTGCCTCCATCTCGGACATGGTGTAATGCACTGTCCTGCCTTCTGCGGCGCAATACGGGCAGATGCCTCCCTGGCGCTCATATGCTATTGCCTTCATCCTGTCTGAAAAGACACGGATGCTGAGATACTTCTCATTGCCGCTCAAAAGGTACTCATAGATACCCTTCTGGCTGGTTATGTCCTCATCTGACATGAGGGCCTTGACCCTCTTCTCAAGCTCTGCGGGATCGTAACTGTTCCCGGAGTACTTGTTGTACAGAATGCCCCAGTGGATGCCCTTCATTGCAGGCCTGTATACGGTGAAAGTCTTCTTGACCCAGTCCATTACGGCCATGAAGTACTGCCACAGCTCATTGCAGTTTCTGAAATGCTGGTGCCTGGACATGTAGTCCTCTATGACGCAGCCTTCCCGGTCTGATATCCATGACAGAGCCTCCTGGAGATAGTCCTGGCGCAGAGCGTTGCCGGCCAGATACTTGTCTGCAACCTTGCCCGCTACGCATCCGGGCTTGCTGAAGCGCCTCTTGGCGTCCGTGAGCCAGTCTCCGGTGTACACTGCATTGCGGAGCTCCTGTGGGGAAAGCTCCATGCCAGCTATGTTGATTACTCTGAACCAATCCAGCTTCTCGCTTTCAGCCCCATCGCACACATAGATCTGCACCTTGTAATCCAGTATCTTTTTCCGCATGTCAGGTGTGAGATTGTAGAAAGTCCTGTTGTCTATGGAAAACTCGCCGTCCACGTACTTGCAGAAGCTGATAGTCCTCTGCTGTCCGTCCATGAGCTCATACGTACCGTCTGCATTCCTGCCCCAGTACATGACGTTGAGCGGGAATCCCTTCTGGATAGTCCTGATGACCTCATCCCTGTGCTGCCTGTCATACACATACTCTCTCTGATACGCAGGACGGATGTTGAGCTTGCCGTCATATCCCGTGACGCCCTCTTCGTCATTGTCTTCATAGCCGTCACAGATGTCCCTTATCCTTACTTCTATAGGTGTTATAGTCATAACATTCTCCTTATCCCTATAAACAGAAATTTGAATTTGATGAGCAGATTATAATCTTCTCAAATTCGTTTGGCAAGACCTTTTGGCAAGAAAAATCGCCCTCAGAAGCCCCAAAAGGGCCGTTTTTGAGCCCTTGTTAAAATCCATTACCAACCCGGCTTAAAATCACCCCGTTTTGAGAAAAAATAGGGTATTTTTAGACGGTATTTTTAGAAATTCACACAGGCCATTCCCACAGGGCAAAAGAAATCCGGGCATGCTAAAAGGCCGCCGGAGCAGCCTTTAAGTATTGTGTTCAGATGTATATGCGCACGATTAATATGTCACATGCGTGCGCACGCAAGAGATGTGCCCTGCGGATCAGTTTGCTGTGGTGTCCTCGGGGATGACGCCCAGTTCGTAGGCGCGGATGAGCTGCAGAAGGTCCGGAATGCGGGCGGCTTCGGCACGGCCGGCGTCTGTGTCACGGACAAGGATGCGGGTCGGGGCGGTGTAGATGTACTCAGAGCGGGAGTCGATGTCCTCGTCGTCCTGGATGGCCTTCTCGGTGGACTCGAAGGGCTGGTGGGTCTTGAGCGTTAAGCCGCGGGAGTTGGCCACGAGGGTGTAGCCTGCTATGCCGGTCTTGGCGTGGTATGCACGGCAGAAGCCGCCGTCTATGACAATGAGCTTGCCGCCGCCCTTCACGGGGCTCTCCCCCTCCACTGCCCGGACGGGCACGTGGCCGTTCACTATGTGGCACCCCTCGCCCGTGAGGCCGAACTCGCTTAAGATCTTCTCGGCAACGGCGCCTGCGTTGGGGCCGTTTATATGTTTGTAGTATGGGTTCTTTATCTCGTTGTGGGTCTCGGGGTCCTCTATGTAGAGCCTTTCAAAGGTTGTCATGGCGCTGCGGCCGTAGATGGGAGACAGGGCTCCGCACCAGAGGTACCACAGGAAGTCCCCGCCGGCCGTGCGGGCAGGGGTGCCCTCTTCTGCGAAGTAGCCCATGCGGGCGCGCCTGTCGCAGTAGTCGAAGAGCGCCTTGCCGCTGTATGTCTTGCCGTCGAAGGTCTCCTCGGCGAAGTCACCGGAGTCTGTCATAGGAACGGCGCCGTGGTAGAGAAGGTTGCCGTTCACGCACAGATAGACGGAGCCCTTGGCAAAGAGGAACTTTATGTGCCGCTGGAGCCTCTCGGACTCCCTGAAGTTTCGCACAAGGTCCGCAAGGACGGACTTCTCTTCGGCAGAGAGGGCGCTGGGGTTTGCAGGGTCTACGGTAGGGAAGTCGTTGTCCTTTAAGGGATACGTCTTGCCGTTGCAGAGCACGGTGCCGGCGGCGTAGTCTATATGGTTGAGGTAGTCCCTTCCGTCCATGCGGAAGTCAGGGTTGCGGGCTATGACCTGCGCCTCAAGCTTAAGCATCAAGATGGTCACGGCCTTGTGCATGCGGGCCACTTCCTTCCAGCCGGAGGAGTCGTCCCCGTGGGCGCGCCAGAGGGTTACGTCAGAGTTTGCGTATACGTGCTCTGCCATGAGGTCCAGGGTTCTGAGGGATATGCCGTACCCGTTCTCTATTATGTCTATGTTGTTGTATGCGAGGGTGGTCTTGAGGACTGTGAGGATGCATATGGGGCTGCCGGCGGCCGCTCCCATCCAGACTACGTCATGGTTGCCCCACTGGAAGTCCACGTTCTGCGCCTCAATGAGGCCGTCCATTATAAGGTCCGGCCTGGCGCCCCTGTCGAAGACGTCTCCCACGATATGGAGCCTGTCCACGGCCAGCTTCTTTATTATCTCGCAGAAGCGTATTATGTACGCATCCGCTCTGCCATAGCGGATGATGCTGTTTATGATTTCATCATAATACGCCTGCTTGTTGTGGTCTTCAAAGTGTGCGTGCAGGAGCTCATCCATTATGTGCCCGCAGCTTTTAGGGAGCACCTCACGGACGTGAGAGCGGGTGTGCTTGCTGGACACCTGGCGGCAAAGGAGAATGAGGCGCATGAGCGTCTCGCTGTACCACTTGTCCAGGTCTTCCTGCTTGCGCTTGAGCTCCGGAAGCTTCATGACGGGATAATATATGAGCGTAGCAAGATCCGCCCTCGCGCGGCTGTCCACGGTGTCTGCAAAGAGGAGGTCTATCTTCTCCCTTATGACCCCGGAGGCGCTGTTAAGTATGTGCACGAAGGCCTCGTTCTCGCCGTGGAGGTCACTCATGAAATGCTCCGTCCCCTTGGGGAGCTGGAGCTTTGCCTCTATGCGTATAATCTCGCTTGAGGCCGCTGCCACGGAGGGGAACTCCTTGGAAAGCTGCCTCATGTAGCGCATCTTCTCACTGTTAACTTCTATGTCTGCTATCATATCCTGCCTCATTTTCCAACACCCGGATTATACACCACCCTCCGGCCAAAAACAAGGCATATGCGTACATTCCGGCATTGCCTTACGGACATTTTTGCTTTTCCGGCCCCAAAGGGCGCACGTCGCGGTGCATGCAGCAGGCAGGAAATTTGCATGAGGCTATTGACCTCACCCCGGTTTCAGGTATTATAATGCCTCATATACGGACACGCACAAAGCACACACAGACGGAGACACATAATGGAGTACAGAAAGCTGCCAAAGGGCACGGAAGAGATAAGCGTCATAGGCCTCGGCTGCGGCTATATAGATGAGGCCCCGGAGAAGGAGATAGTTGAGACCATAGAGGCCGCATACGAAAGCGGCATAAACTTCCTGGACTGCGCCGCCTCTGCCGCCAATCCTTTTTCCCCGTACGGCACCGCCCTGCAGGGCATCCGGAAAAACATGTACCTCCAGGTGCACTTCGGCGCCAACTACGAGACGGGCGAATACGGCTGGACAACAAGCCTTTCCAAGATCCAAAGATCCGTGGAATGGCAGCTTAAGTGCCTTAAGACGGACTACATAGACTTCGGCTTCATACACTGCATAGACCAGAAGGGCGATCTGGACCGCTTCATCCGGAACGGCGTCCTGGACCTCATGCAAAGCCTCAAGTCCCAGGGCGTGATACGCCACATAGCCCTCTCCACCCACACGCCCAAGGTTGCCGGCCTGGTGCTTGATATGGGGCTTATAGACCTCATGATGTTCTCCATAAACCCTGCATACGACTACCGCCACGGAGAGTATGCCATAGGCTCCACGGATGAGCGTGCCACCCTGTACCGCCGCTGCGCCGCGCAAGGGGTTGGCATCTCCGTAATGAAGCCCTTTGACGGCGGCATCCTTTTAGACGCCTCCCGCTCCCCGTACGGCAAGGCCTTGACGCAGTACCAGTGCATCCAGTACGCCCTGGACAAGCCCGGCGTCCTCACCGTCCTTCCAGGCATCCGGGGAAAGCAGGATCTTGCAAAGCTCCTTGGCTACTTCAACGCATCTCCTGCGGAGAGAGACTATTCCATCCTTGGCTCCTTCACTCCCAAATCATCCAGCCCGCACTGCGTATACTGCGGCCACTGCGCACCCTGCCCGCAGGGCCTTGACGTGGCGCTCATAAACAAGTACTACGACCTCTCCTTAGCCGGAGACGCCATGGCGAGGGGCCACTACATGAAGCTTGAAACCAAGGCCTCCGCCTGCACGCAGTGCGGCCACTGCGACTTGCGCTGCCCCTTCTCCGTCTCTCAGACGGCCCGCATGAAGGAGATCCGGGAATACTTCGGCGAGTAACCTGAACGCCCGCAGAATGCCTGTATTTTAATGATATCCCTGCACGAATGCAAAGGCCTGCCCTCTTTGGACAGGTCTTTATCATATGTGAAGCATGTGCTCTCTGTATGGCTGGTTTTGTATCATTGTACTGATATAATTTCATATTTTATTACTTTTAACTGATATATTATTGACTTTTATATCATTGAAATGTATAATGAACCCAGGTGAAAGGCATGAAAGACGACATTATACTGTACCATGGGTCTAAGGATATTATAAAAGAACCTGTTCTTGGATTTGGCAATACAGAAAATGACTATGGCCTTGGATTTTACTGTACAGAGACTTTAGAACTGGCGCAGGAATGGGCTTGTACCGCTACTCATGGAGGATATGCCAATCAATACACTCTTAATACGCGCAATCTAAAGGTGCTGAACCTGAGTGGTCCGAAATATATCTCCCTTAACTGGCTGGCTCTGCTGACAAAATGCCGCGGAGGAAATTTAGGTCAAGAGGCTACGCTGAATAAAGAATATCTGTTAGATAATTTCCTGCTTGATATCATTCCATATGATATCATAATAGGATACCGGGCTGACGATTCATACTTTTCCATTGCACGGAGGTTTCTTGGTGATGACATGCCTCTTAGCAGCATGCAAAGGTCATTAAAGCTGGATCTCCTTGGAGAACAGATTGTTTTGAAATCCAATGTTGCCTTCAAACGCATAAAATTTCTCAGCAGCATAGAAGCTCCCCAGGAACTATACTTACCTCTTAGAACAACCAGAGAGAAGAAGGCAAGAGCTGACTTTGATAAGATATGCAATGAACCAAGAAAACCAGGCGATTTGCTCATGTCACAAATAAGATTGATGGGGTTGAAGGCAGATGATCCGCGCTTACGATAGCATGTATCTGAATGATGTTATGATGAACTTGCCTGTGATATTTGACACAGCTATCAATGACATGGGCATGGACGCAGATGAGTTTGCCGCAAAATTTGCGGACTCAGATGTTGCCAAGGGCATAGAGTTTGGAGATCCGGAGTATCTCTGCGGACATTCCGGCACGGAACTCCTGGGAATGATTCTCGGAAAGAAAGTGCCGGACAAATATATTGGAACGGACTGTTCACCAGAATACTGGGCCGGATGGATACTGGCACAATTGTAATGGGATTTGAATATGCCATTTAAGCAGATCTTCCGTGTCTTTCCTATGAGTCTCATTATCTCTATGTACAATCCGTATCATGAAGCACCGGACAGCAAGGCCATCCAGGAAATACGCCAGTATGTATGGCCTGGCAACACACTGCAGCTTATACGCAAGTCCCGCAATTATTCACAATCACAGCTTTCAAAAATAAGCGGTGTAAAACTGCATACCATACAAAGCTATGAAAGCGGCGCAATGGACATAAAGAAGGCAAGTGGAAACACTCTCTTCTGCCTTGCAAAAACTCTCTGCTGCTCTATGGAAGACCTGATGAGATAACAATATTTGATTGAAGTCCCGCACGAAAAGCAAAAGCCCTGCCCTTCCGGACAGGTCTTTATTATATGTGAAGCATGTGCCTTTGCCCTGTGGGCAAAAGTATATCATTCGACTGGTATAGATTGCTTTGATATATCATTATAATGATACAATAGTGCGTTATAATGTCATTGTAATGTTAGTATATACGCCTTGAGCTGACAGTATAATGTTAATCCTGGCTCTGCCGGCAGGCATCCACGAAGGCCTTGAAGATCTTTCTGCTGGACTCATCCGCACGGAAGCTGAACTCCGGGTGCCATTGTATGCCCCAGATGAACCTGCTCCCCTTGCGGGATATGGCCTCTATGAGGCCGTCTTCAGATACTGCCATAACCTCCAGCCCGGACCCCAGGTCCCGGACTGCCTGGTGGTGGTAACTGTTCACCCCAAGGGTCTCCGTCTTAAGGAGCTCATACAGGGCAGACGGCCTGCATATGCGCACGTTATGAGCCACAGCCGTGTACGGCGGCTTCATATGATGCTCTGTGGCCGTATGGTACTCTGCCGGTATGTCCTGGTACAGGGTGCCGCCCTGCAGGACGTTAATCATCTGTATCCCTCTGCAGATGCCAAGCACCGGCTTGTCTTCCTCTACCGCCATTTCATACAGCAGCTTTTCCATGCGGTCTCTTGTCTCACAGGGCATGCCGCAGAAAGGACTCCGCTCTGCATTGTACATGGCCGGGGAGACATCATGGCCGCCCGTCATGAGAAGGCCGTCTGTAAGCGCAAAGGCCTCTTTGAGTGCCTCCGCATCATCTGTCATGGGCAGAATAACAGGCACTGCGCCTGCGTCCATTATGCCGTACAGATAGCCGGGGAGCATCCAGATGCTCTCCTTGTCGTCATCCCACAAAGGGACAACGCCTACAATCTTCTTAGCCATTCCGTTCACCTCTGCTGCATGGTTTAAGCATTGCGAAACAGCTCTCTCACGGGCTCATTATACCATTACACCCACACGGAGACAAAAGAATTGGTGTTGCCACTATTTAGACTCTCATATAAGCTTCGCTTATACTTCTGCCGGTTACATGTACCGCTACTATATAAGATGTGCCATTTATCCTACTATGGTAGTATATTTTTTAATTTCTTGTTGACTTTATCCAACTATAGTACTATAAAATATGTAAATGAGGTGACATATGATACTTTATCATGGCAGTACAGTAGAGGTTAGAAAACCTTTATACGGAGTTGGCAAAAGAGACAATGATTACGGACAGGGGTTCTACATGACTAAAACTGCAAACCTTGGCAGAGAATGGGCCGTGCGGGAGAACACGGACGGATGGCTTGGCAAGTACAAACTGGACACCCGTGGGCTGAATATGCTGAACCTCACAGACGGCAGGCACACCGTCCTGCAATGGCTCTGTTTAGTCTTAACCAACAGGACCGTAGACATCACCTCTGTGGTTATGAATGAGAACCTGGAGTACCTGAAGAATGCATTTTCATTGGATACCAGCCCGTATGACTGCATCCAGGGCTGGCCTGCAGACAATATAAGCTTCTCTCTGGCGCTGAACTTTGTATCCAACGGCCTTGCATATGAGAAGCTCTGCAGCATCATGCACCTTGGATGCTGGGGCATGCAGTATGTGCTGACCCGGAAGGCCTGTGAGCGGATCTCATTCCTGGGCTCTGAACCCGTATACAGCTCTCTTTGGTATCCTAAGAAGCTGGCGCGTGAAGCCAGGGCAGCAGCAGATGTTGAGCGTATACGGCAACAGCAGAAAGAAAAGCCCTCACAAGGGCTCTATATGACGGATATAGTACGGCAGGGGATGGATGCAGATGATACAAGACTATGCTTGTAAAAGCTTAAGACGGATCATAAGCACATGCTTTGACTATGCGATGCAGGACCTGGAGCTTGATCCGGAAGAATTCATAGCCGCATTCTGCAAGTCCAGGTATGTAAAGGAGATTGAGAACCGCAACCAGACATTCCTTTGCGGAATGGCCGGGAGTGAGTTCTGCAGGCTGATACTCAACGAAGCCAGCATCCCGTTCAACCCTGTACAGTACATGCCACTGGACAGGCGCACGCAGTACTGGTGGGCCGGGGATATGATAGCATATTACCAGTACCACAGTGGCGTATCCTTCGCCTACATCTTTTCCTTTGTGTCCATTACGGAGATCCTGCGGATGTACACCGTATATCATGAGATGAGCATTTCTCAGTTCATGGACAGGATGGACAGCCTGGCAAAGAGCCACCCCTCCCGTCTCGCTGAGATGCGAAAGAGGCGCCAGTTGAGCCAGTCTGAACTTGCCTATGCCTCCACTGTGCCGGTAAAGACCATCCAGGCATATGAGCAGAAACGCAAGGACATAAACAAGGCCGAGGCCGTGACAGTCCTAAAACTTGCAGACACCCTGAGCTGCAGCACGAGGGAAATTCTGGAGATCTAAAACCACAAAGCCCCGGCAGTATTATGAATCCAACAGGAATTTTTGTCTGATTCATAATCGTAATTATCATAATCGTAATTATCATAATCGAAAATTTTAAATCCATAAATTCGTAATTCATAAATTTGAAATCCGCATATTTCAAATTCGTAAATTTAAAATACTTACATCAAACAAGCCCGTCCGTTACGGATGGGCTTGCTACATATCTGTTGTTCCGTTAATCTTCATCCTCACTCGCGTTCCCGTCATCATCCTCATCATGATTCTCGATTTCTGGATCATATGATTTTACAGGAACAATTTGAGGAGGGTTGAAAACATCATGCAGGGGCACCAGAATAAGATGAGGGCCCGCATACTGTTGGACTTCCGAATCAAATCCGCGAAGCGAAAACAGATAGTAGTATATCTCTTCCTTGCGAGGTAACTTTGTCCAAAGTTTTTGAAGCTGCGTAAATCTGAACGGCTCATTTTTGAACTTGCACTCACCATATATGTAAATGTTACGGTTCGTATCCTTGGCAACCATATCAATCTCTTCAGACTGGTTTTTAATTGACCCGTCCTCCTGGGGCATGTTTACATTGCCCCACCATCTGCGAATTCTTCCAAAGTGAATGGGAAGAGCATTGCATCTATTCATCTGGCGCATGTAATCTATGCATATGTCCTCAAAAGCACTTGCCGCAAAGTTATGGAGATTATCCTTAATATATGAATCCCATATGATATCAACATTATCATCATTATCTGTCAGTTCTTTAATATTCGGAGTGACAAACCTGAACCAGAAACGGAAGAAGCCGTCATGAATAATCAAATTGGCTTTGGACAGCGCACTGTTTTCCTTAGCCTTTGCAAAGATGGGGTATTCTGATTCTACATAGTCGATTCTGATTAGTTTCCTAATATAAATATCAAGGGTATTGTTCGCTTTGCCGAGTCTTTCGCATACTTTGTTGGTGGTGTTGCATCCCACCGCTATGGATTCCATTATATCATTATAAATGCCAATCTCTCTGAATTCCTGTCCCATCAGATAAGCTACCTCATTGTTAAGCTCTCCGCCAGGGGACAGAATTTTGTCTTTGACATTCTCTTCTATGGACATTGATGAATCAAGCTTCTCAAGATAGTACGGGATACCTCCGGTGATAGCGTATGCAATCACCAGATCCTCATCGGAATAATCAGGCAAGAACTTCTTGACATCAATATACGGCAGAGGCAGCATTTTGTATGTCAAAAAGAATCTGTCGTATAAGTCCCCGTCTAAACTGAGAAGCTGGTCCTCCATTAAACTAATAGAACTTCCACATAATATAAGCATAATGTTTGCAGACCGCAACTCATGATCCCATATGTTCTGAAGTATGGAGGTCACTTCTGAATTGCTCTTCACCATATTAGGAAACTCATCTATAACGATTACGATTTTCTCGTCTGACCTCAGGTTACCAATAAACCTAAACGCAATGTCCCAGTCGGTGAAAGGCGGCAGACCGCTGTAAACATCCGAAAAAGAATATAAAGCTTCAGAAAAGTATTTTAACTGCATAAGGTTAGTTCTTTTGGAGCACGGATAGAATATGGAAGGTTTTCCCTTGCAGAAATGCTTAAGGAACTCCGTCTTCCCGACACGTCTCCTTCCATATAGTCCGATAAGTACTCCGCCATCCCTCTGATAAGCCCTATTAAAGCGACCCATCTCATACTCTCTACCAATCAGCACATCTTTCATCTCTATGACCCTCTTTCATTAGAATTATCATAATCGTAATTTTCATAATTATAATTTTAATAATCGTAATTATCATAATCGTAAATATGAAAATTATAATTTTATTTTATATGATCAAACAATCAAAGTCAAGACTTTTGAGTTAAATCTTAATATGTCCTCTCGCAAGCAGCAAACAAGCCCGTCCGTTGTGGATGGGCCTGTGTGTTTTCATGAGGGTTGAACCAGATTTGCGCCTATACCTTGTTAATAG